>NZ_JBSTYQ010000013.1:0-148018 GCF_054052385.1 Aeromonas sp. 25-AL00135
CCCAGGTCGTTTAGCTCAGCTGGGAGAGCACCTCCCTTACAAGGAGGGGGTCACTGGTTCGATCCCAGTAACGACCACCAGTTTGTAAAAATGATTTAGATGGGTCGTTAGCTCAGTCGGTAGAGCAGTTGACTTTTAATCAATTGGTCGCTGGTTCGAATCCAGCACGACCCACCATCATTTCAGAATTCCCAGGTCGTTTAGCTCAGCTGGGAGAGCACCTCCCTTACAAGGAGGGGGTCACTGGTTCGATCCCAGTAACGACCACCATATTCGCAAGCGAGGCTGAGATATCAGTTGCGGTTGCAGAGAAAGTCCCCACTCAGATGGGGATTTTTTTTGCCTGAAATTCAGTGTTCAGCATTTTCTATTGCTCGATCTCTTAACCTGTCCCGTCTGCTCCCGTCTGCTCCCGTCTGCTCCCGTCTGCTCCCGTCTGCTCCCGTCTGCTCCCGTGTTATCCAAGCGCCCTTTTCCACTCCCGCTCTTGGTCTGCTGATGCCTGCTCATCTTATTGCCGCTCCTTGACCGCCGCCTCTGGCGAGCGGCAAGAAAAAGGGCAGGCCAGAGCCTGCCCTCATCGTGATGGTCGACGTTACATGATCCCGCGGATCAGGATCCCGCTGATCAGCAGCGGCGCCACCACGCGCCAGCACCAGAGCAGCGCAAGGCGCAAGGTGGGTGACATGCTTGCAGGCAGAATGGCATCACCCAGTCGCCAGCCCAGCAGCAGGGTCAGTACCAGGCCAAACAGCGGCATCATCAGGTTGGAGGTGAGGTAGTCGAGCAGCTCGAAGATGGTTTTGCCAAACAGGGTCAGATCGCTCCAGGGGCCGAACGACAGGCTCACCGGAATGCCGGAGGCCATGATGAGCAGGGTCAATACCCGGCAGGCGCCACGGCGTGACCAGCCCCACTCCTCGGTAGTGAAACGCACCAGATGCTCCAGCATGGAGATGGAGGAGGAGAGGGCGGCAACCAGCAGCAGCAGGAAAAATACGACACCGAGCCCCTGACCGAACGGCAGATGGCTGAACACGGCAGGCATGGTCATAAAGGTGAGACCCGGCCCGGCAGTGGGGTCTATGCCGGTAGAGGCCAGCGCCGGGAAGATCATCAAGCCCGCCAGCACCGAGATAAGGCTTGCCAGAGTGACCACCCAGACGCCGGAGCGCAGCACACCTTCGCTATTGGGCAGGTAGGCGCCATAGGTCGTGTGTACCCCGAGCCCGATGGAGAGGGAGAAGAAGGCCAGTCCCAGCGCGTCCAGCACGCTCTGGCCGGTCAGCATGGAGAAGTCCGGCAGCAGCAGCTGGCGCACACCCGCCATGGAGCCGGGCATGGAGAGGCCAACCCCCACCAGCAGTAGCATCATGATGAAGAGCGCGGGCATCATCCAGCGCAGTGCCCGCTCAACCCCTTTCTGAATCCCCCCCTGCACGAACCACCAGGTCAGGCCCGCGAAGATCAGATGGGTCAGCACCGGCCACCAGGGGTTGCTGACATAGCCGTTGAACAGGGCGGTGAGGGCGCTCCCCTCGCTCAGGTTGAGCTTGCCAGCCATCGCCAGCGCGGCGTAACCCACGGTCCAGCCACCGACCACGCTGTAGAAGCTGTATATAAAGAAGCCGCAGGCGATCCCCATATACCCCATCCAGCGCCAGTTCGGCCCCACCAGTTTGCGAAAGGCGCCGAGCACCCCGCGCTGGCTATGGCTGCCGAGCAGGGTTTCGCCGACCTGTACCGCTACCCCCAGGGTGAAGCTGAACAGCAGAAACACCAGCAGAAAGGCGCCACCGCCATTGGTGGCGGTCACATAGGGAAACTTCCAGATGGCACCAAGGCCAATCGCTGTGCCTGCTGCGGCCAGCACATGACCGAGACGGGAAGACCACTGAACCTGGCTCATACAACCTCCGGGTAACACGACATCGAAGCAATACTCCTCTGTAGCAATAAACGACAGACCATAAAAAAGGCCGCCTGAGGCGACCTTTGCAATGAACATTCAGAAAAACTGTGCGTGCAAGGTCACCTCTCTTGCGAGCTAAAAAATCGACCAAACAGCACGAGGATGGCAGACATGAGGTGGCAACCTGACCAATGAATGAGGGAACAGCCTAAACCATGGAAAGAATAATTGACACATAAAATCAAAAATTTTTTATGTGTGCCGCTGTCATCACTCTGACTGTACGTACAACTCAATGGGGGAGAACCTCGCAGGGCCGTATCTTTTCTACCTTGCGGCTATTTACTGGGCGATAATCGACGTAGCTTCTTCTGGAACTAGTGACTGCTACATGGCGCTGACGGGAACAACGATGAGACAGGATGTCGTATGAGATGGATGGTGTTGCCCTGGTTACTGATCAGCCTGAGTGTGTCGGCGCAGCCCGGATTAACCCTGCTGAGTCACGACTTACCCCCCTTTACCGAATACCACGACGGCAAGCTCGACGGATTTGCCATTCGCCTGATCGATGAGGTGCAGGAGGAGCTTGGCACCCGTTATCCGGTGCGGATTTACCCGCTCAAGCGGGCGCTGGCGCTGGCACGGGTCGAGCCCGGCTATGGACTGTTCGTGGTACAGCGGCTCCCGGAGCGGGAGTCTCATTTCAAATGGGTTGGCCCGCTCTTTATCAATCGGGTCTTTATCTATCAGGCGCCGGATAGTCGCCACCCGCTGACCTCGCTGGCACAGCTGCGGGATCTGCCCAGAGTGGGGGTCGTGCTGGGTAATGCCGATGACGTGCGGCTGACCCATGAGGGCTACACCAATCTGGTGCGCTACAAGACAGTCGGGGAGGCGATAGAGCGGCTGATGCTGGGCAAGATCGATGCCTTGCCGATGGCGGAGCTGGTGATGGAGGCCACCCTCGACAAGATGGGGTTATCCCTGCGCAGCATCGTCAGCAGTGGGGTACTGCTCCATCAGGCCGGTCTCTATATCGTCTTCTCCAAGGGAACGGATGATGCCGAGATCACCCGCTGGCAGCATGCCCTGGAGGCCGTCAGAGCCGCCCAGGGGCGGGCCGATGAGCCCACCCGCGAAGAGTAACCGTCACACCAGACCGCGAATCAAGATCCCGCCGATCAGCAAGGGGGCAATCCAGCGCCAGCAGTTCATCAGCAAGTGATGCCAGTGGCTGGCAATCCCCTGCGGCGGCGCCTTGCGCCCCAGTTTCCAGCCCAGCAGCAGCGTCAGCATCAGGCCGAACAGCGGCATCATCAGGTTGGAGGTGACAAAGTCCAGCAACTCGAAAATGGTTTTGCCAAACAGGGTTGCGTGTTGCAGCGGGCCAAACGACAGGCTGACCGGAACACCGCTAACCATGACGAATCCAGTGATGGCGCTGCAGGCCGTGCGGCGTGACCAGCCCCAGGTCTCGCACAGGAAGCACTGCAAATGCTCCAGCAGGGAGATGGCCGAGGAGAGCGCCGCAAAGACCAGCAGGGCGAAGAAGATCACCTCAAGCACCTGACCGAAGGGCAGCAGTTGAAATACCGCCGGCATGGTCATAAAGGTGAGACCGGGGCCGGAGGCCGGGTCGATACCGGTCGAGGCCAGCACCGGGAAGATCATCAAACCCGCCAGCACTGCCACCATGCTGGCCAGCAGCACCACCCAGAGGCTGGAGCGACCAACCCCTTCGCTGGTCGGCAGATAGGCGCCGTAGGTGGTGTGGATGCCAAGACCGATGGAGAGGGAGAAGAAGGCCAGCCCCATGGCATCGAGCACGCCGGACATCCCCAGCTTGCTGAAGTCGGGCATCAGGAAGTGACGTACCCCCGCCATCGCATTGGGCAGTGTGAGGCCAAAGGCGACCAGCATCAGGATCATCAGGAACAGGGCCGGCATCATCCAGCGCAAGGTGCGCTCCACCCCTTTCTGAATGCCCCCTTGCACCACCATCCAGGTGAGGGCGGCAAACAGCAGGTGAGTGAGGATTGGCCAGACGTCGCCGCTGACATAGTCATTGAAGCGGGCGGTGAGGGCCGCCGCATCCCCATGGTTGAGCTGACCGGAGATGGCCATGCCGGTATAACCCAGGGTCCAGCCGCCCACCACGCTGTAGAAGCAGTAGATGAGCAGGGTAGAGATCACCCCCATTACCCCAACCCAGCGCCACTGTTTACCGAGCAGATCGGAGAAGGCTCCGACTACCCCGCGGCGACTCATGCTGCCGAGCAGGGTCTCCCCCATCAATACCGCCACCCCCAGGGTGAAGCTGAACAGCAGAAAGACCAGCAGGAAGGCGCCGCCGCCGTTGACGGCAGTGACGTAGGGAAATTTCCAGATTGCGCCGATACCGACCGCGGAACCCGCTGCGGCGAGGATGTAGCCGAGTCGGGATGACCATTGGGACTGCTTCATAAGAACTCCAATCGAGCGCCCCTTGGCAGGGGCAGAATGGCGCTCATGTTACGGAGGTCACGGCGCAATCACTACGACGGTTATCAGGCATAAATGCGATTTATTGGCATGATTGGCTAATTTAATTCTGTTTTTTGCCCAATCCTGCCGCCAAATAAAAACCGGAGCGAGATTGCTCCGGTTTGGTCTCTGACAACTGCTCGTCGGCGGACTAGATCACCCCGAGCTCCCGCAGCCGCTCCATCAGGTAGCTGTGGGCGGTATGACGCTCGGAGAGCACCACCTCGGGCCGCGGATGGAGGAACAGCGGCAGGGAGATACGCGACTTGGCGGCACTGCCACCGGTCGGGTTGATGACGCGGTGAGTGGTGGAGGGGTAGTAGCCGCGAGAGGCCTCCTGCAGCATGTCGCCGATATTGATGATGAGGGTGCCAAAGTCGCACGGCACGTCCATCCACTCGCCGTCGGAGCCCTTCACCTGCAGCCCCGGCTCGTTGGCGGCGGGCAGAATAGTGAGCAGGTTGATATCTTCGTGGGCGGCGGCGCGGATGGCGCCCGGCTCCTCGGTGCCATCGAACGGCGGATAGTGCAGCACCCGCAGCAGGGTCTTCTGGCTCTCTTCAATCATCGAGGAGAACGGGCAGCTGTAGTGAGCGGCGATATCGGCCGGGGTATACTGCTCGACCCAGCCCAGCAGCTCGGCGGCCAGACCGTTGGCGAGACGGTAGTACTCCATCGCCTGCTCTTTCAGCTCTTCCGGCATCTGGCCCCAGGGGTAGATGTGGAAGTACTCCTTGATGTCTTTCTGGCTATGGCCCTTGGCCACCTCGGAGACCGACGGCGGGAAGTAGCCATCCTGGGTTTCGCGGTTGAACAGGAAATCCTGCTTCTGCTCGCTCATGAAGAAGCGATACCAGTTGTCGTAGATGGATTGCACCAGCTCTTTTGGAATGGGGTGGTTGGTCAGCACGCCAAAGCCGGTGGTACGCAGGGATTCGGTGAAGCGTTGGGCCGCATCGGGTGAGCGGTAATCGACGGTCAGGACTTTCATTGTTTTTGTTGCGCGCCAGTTAAAAGATGGCGCAGTTTACCTTGCGCCTGATAACAAGGAAAGCGGGTTGGCCGCCCGTCTGGCACGGCGTTGAATAGTGACAAAAACATCAAATAAACCGCGCCAGACCGCACGGGAGTGCATCCCTTGTTATGGCCTTTTATCCTCTCTAGAATGCCGGTCACTATCTTTTCCGGAGTCTGTTCATGTCCCCCAAAATCCTGTTGCTGACCCTGCCGGTATTGCTGGCGGGATGCAGTGCCCTGTCAGAAGATGAGTGCCGCACCATGAGTTGGTACAACCTGGGTTATCAGGATGGATCGGAGGGTAAAACCCGTCAGGCGACCCGTGATTACGTTTCGTCTTGCAGCGAATATGGCCTCAAAGTGGATGAGGCCGAGTGGAAACGGGGCTACGACAAGGGGCTGGAGCTCTACTGCATTCCCGAGCTGGCTTACAGCAAGGGCAAGGAGGGGCAGGCCTATCTGGGGGTATGCCCCAATGACGCCAGCTTCCTCAAGCAGTATCAGCGTGGCTACGAAGAGTACAAACTGGCTGCCCGCCTGCGGGAGATCAGCGACGAGCTGGAGCGTACCGAGCGGGATATCGATACGCTTGAACGCAGCATCCGCAACGAAACCAACACGGAACAGCGCGACTATTACCGCGCCAAGCGCGATCGGGCCATTCGCCACTACGAATCCCTGCGCCGGGAGTACAACCGTCTGCGTTATCCGGATCGGGTGATCCAGTTCTCCTTCGGCGGTTAATCCCTCTCTTCATGGCCAGCCCGCGTGCTGGCCATGTTGCATCTTGTCAGATCAGGGCAGTACCCAGCGCTGCAACGCCAGTGCGATGCCATCTTCGTTGTGGTCGGCCGTGACCCGATGGGCATGGCTCTGGAGCTGTGGGGCCGCATTGCCCATGGCCACCGCCAGCCCCACCTGCTCGAACATGCTGATGTCGTTGTTGTTGTCACCAAACGCCACCACCTGCTCCATCGCAATCCCTTCGCTGGCTGCCCACTGGGCAAGCCGGTTGCCCTTGCTGCAACCGGGCTGTACCAGCTCCACCGCATAGGGGGCCGCCCAGTCACGGGTAAAGGGCATCTGCTCGACCACCTCGCCCATAAAGGTGTGCAGGCGCGCCGGATCCTGATTGAACAGCTCCAGTTTCCAGACCGGGTTGTCGAGCCAGCCTGCCAGCTCCTCGACCGGGTGGAGGGCGATCTTGAGGTGGTCCGGCTGATTGGCCGACCAGTGGCGGATGCGAGTGACATGCTCTTCACAGCCGATGTAGCCAATGCCCTCGCTCAGGTGGAACAGGGCGCCCATCTGCTGCGCCTCGACCGCGGCCAGCAGCTCGGTAAGCGGGGCGACCGCCAGCGGGTCGCCGCTGAGGATACCGTTTTGCACCGGATCATAGAGATAGGCGCCGTTGCTGCAGATGAGGGGGGTATCGAGGGCCAGCTCGTGGTGGAAGGGACGCGCCGTCATGTAGTGGCGTCCCGTGACCAGCAGCACCTTGATACCGTGGGCGCGGGCCTGCGCCAGGGCTGCCCGGGTGGCCGACGAGATCTTGTGATCCCGGGTCAGCAGGGTGCCATCCATATCGAGCGCGATGGCCTTGTACTCACTCATAGCTCCTCCAGCATCGAACAAATCCGCAAAGAGCTTTACCGTCCCAGACCCGGTGCTCCGATGCAAGTCTTGCGCGTGGCCGAAGCGCCGAACTGTGATCCCTTCGTGGCTCAGGTGCAGCTGGCCAGCTGTTGACGACGGTCGGCACGGCGGCGCAGCAGATAGAAACCGGCAGCACTGGCAAGGGAGCAGAGGGTGGCGAGATAGAAGGGCCACTCGGTACCGGCCAGCAGCACCAGACTGCCGAGCAGCACCGCCAGTATCTCGCTGCCTACGGCGAGGGCGCGGTAGAGCCCCATCGCCTGCCCCTGTTGCTCCGGGTGACTGCGGTTGGAGATCGCCACCGAAGTGGCCAGCTCTCCCAGACTCATTCCGATGCCAGCGGGAACGAAGGTAAGCGCCAGTCCCCACCAGTGCACGGGCAGGATAAAGAGCAGCATGCCGCTCGCCATCACCAGATGGCCGACAATGCCGAGGGAGCTGCCGCGCCAGTGACGGGCGATGCGGGAGCCGAGCCAGGAGCCCGCCATCATGGGCAGGCTCACCAGTACCGCCGCCTGTGCCAGCTGGGCCGGATCCCAGGACAGCCGCTCCACCAGCCAGATATTGAAGTAGGTGAAATAGAGCTGCACGGCGCCATAGCTGATCAGGGTAAGTGCGAAGTAGGGCAGCAGGGCCGGTTGCAACAACAGCTGGCGGCTGGAGAGGGTCGCTGTCTGACGGGTGGCCGCCACCGGCGGACGATAGGGGATCAGCCAGTAGACCAGCAGCAGGTTGAGCAGGGTCATTCCTACCGCCAGCCAGGCGGCCAGACTGTAATCCCCCGAGATCACTGCGGCGTAGCCCCCGATCACCGGCCCCACTACCCAGCCCAGATTCATGCCGATATTGATCCAGGCGAAGCTGCGGGCCTTGTGCTCCTTGCCGGCGAGATCCGCCGCCATCGCCTGCACGATGGCGATGTTGCCGTTGCACAGCCCCTCCACAATCCGGCTGAGCAGCAACAGGGGGAGTGAGCGCCAGGCGATACCGAGTGCCATCAGGGCATAGCCTGCCAGTACCCCCGCCAGCGAGAGCAACAGCAGTGGCTTGCGGCCATAGCGGTCGGAGAGGCGCCCGAGCCAGGGGCTGCCCACCAGCTGGAACAGGGGATAGAGCCCCATGATGACCCCCAGCCACACCTTGCGGCTCCAGTCGGAGGCTTCCGGCGTCAGCATCCCCTGCGCCGGATCCAGCAGCAAAGGTGCCAACACCGGGGAGGGGAGACTGAAGCCTGCAACTGCCAGCGTGACCGTCATGACCAGCACCCAGAGGGGATTTTTGTGCCCGTGTTTCTCCATGTTGCACCCATTAAGTAAAGTTATTTGTTTATTTATGCTGATTCATAGACGGGATTAAGTAAAGTGAATTGTTGATTTAATAAAGGGCGATCCCCATAATGAGACCATGAACGCAAGCACCGACAAGATCCTGTTTCTGCTCAAGAGCCATGGCCCGCAGAGCGCCGCCGCGCTGGGGGAGCAGTTGCAGATGACCTCCATGGGCGCCCGCCAGCACCTGCTCACGCTCGAGCAGGAGGGGTGGGTTACATTCAGCGACGAGGCGCGCGGGCGCGGTCGTCCCGTGCGGCTGTGGCAGCTCACCGAGCAGGCCTGGCAGCGCTTCCCCGATAGCCATAGCGACCTGACCGTGCAGCTGATCGACAACGTGCGCGAGCTGTTTGGCGAGGAGGGGATGGAACGGCTGATCCAGCAGCGGGAGCAGCAGATGCTTGCTCGCTATCAGGAGGCGCTGGGGTCCCATGGCCTCTCTGGCCGGCTGGCGGCGCTCAAGGAGCTGCGTACTCGCGAGGGCTACATGGCGGAGATCCGCCGCGAAGAGGATGGCAGCTGGCTGCTGTGGGAGAGCCACTGCCCCATCTGTGCGGCGGCGCGCACCTGCCGCGGTTTCTGTCGCAGCGAACTGGCGCTGTTTCGCCAGCTGCTGGCGCCGGCGACGGTGGAGCGGGAGCAATATCTGCTGGAGGGGGCGCATCGCTGCCTCTATCGCATCACGCCGCCCGCGCTCTGATTTCGTCAAACGCCCAAAAACAACAAAGCAGGCGCCGGGATGCCTGCTTTGTTGCCTTCGGGGAGGGGGTTCTCTCGTTCCAGCCCGTCGTTTCCCGATAAGGTAAGACGGCTGATGGGGCTCTTGACCCGGTAAGGTCCTTCACCGCAGAGACCCGGTCAGGTATCTGCTTTGCCACCGGAAGATGTAACCATAGTATCCCTCCCGTGCCGGTGAGTGGTTGCAAAGCAACCACTTATTTCGGTTGTTTTTGCAATACTTCACCCTTAATCTAGGAAAAGTGGATTAGTCATTGCAACGAGGAAGGGTAAATGCTGAAACTTGATCGCATAGACAGACATATTCTCGAGCTGATGCAGGAGAATGGCCGCATCAGCAATCTGGAACTGGCCGAGCTGGTCGGGCTCTCGCCGTCCCCCTGCTCCCGCCGGGTCAAGGCGCTGGAGGATGCCGGTCTCATCGACACCCACGTTACTCTGCTCAACGCCCGCCAGCTTGGCCTCACCCTCACCGCCTACATTCATATCTCCATGGACAGACACACGCCCGAGCGGTTCGAGAATTTCGACCGCGCCATCAGCGAACTGCCCGAAGTGCTGGAGTGTGACCTCATCACCGGCAACGATGCCGACTACCAGCTCAAGGTGGTGGTGCGCGACATGGAGCACTACCAGCACTTCCTGCTGGACAAGCTGACCCATATTCCGGGGGTGACCGGAGTGCGCTCCAGCTTCGTGTTGCGCCGCATCAAGCACAAGACGGCGCTGCCGCTCAACCATCTGGGGTGAGCCCGCGCAAGCCGCTTATATAAACAGAAAGAGGAGGCCAGTGGCCTCCTCTTTTGCTATTCGCTCTTGGTTATTCGGTAGTGGTTATCGGGTCTGGATTAGCTGTCGCGGTGACGGGGCGACTGCCGTGGTCAGACACTGACCTGGCTGATGTCTTCCACCTGCAGCAGCCAGCCGCTCTGCTCCTGCTGCGGTTCGCCGCTGACCCGCAGCCGCTCGCCGGTCGGCACCCACTGCCCCTCGGGCAGGGAGACCAGCAGGCTCTCGCTGCCGTTGTCGAACAGCCAGCGATCTTCGCCAAGCGATTCAATCAGATAACCTTCCATCTCCACTCTGGACTCGGCTTGCCAGGATGGCGCAACGGAATCACGGCTCTCGATGAAATCCCCCTGAACACCAAAACTGGCTAGCCCCCACAGAATGGAGAGCCCGACGATGGATGTTTGCATCTTGTCTCTCCTCTTTTGGAACTGTAGGGCCAGTATGGGAACAGAAAACTGAGCGCACCATGAACAAGGTGGCAAAGTGCTGGCGAGATCGCGAAAAAATCCGGCCAATTGGTCGGCAGTGTCATTTTATGGTGCCTGGATCACACTATTTGGCGGCTTCTTCTGCCATCCGTTCAGCTCTTGGCTTATTCGTCCACATGGCTACCCCGCGATGATCCCCACAGATCCCCTCTGCCACCACGGCGCGAACCCGGGTGCCATCTTTGCAAATGGCCTGCCAGGCGTCGGCATCATCGATGGCGAGCGAGTTGGGGGGCGGCGTGGTTTGGCAAGCCGTGAGCAGCAGGGCGCACAGGGGGAGCAATTTTTTCATGGCGGACTCCTCGGGGTGATGGGGGACTGGGAGGATGGGGATGACCTCTCCATCCGGGCTTCACTCCCCAGCATCAGTGATAACCGGTTAAGGGGCAAGGGGGGGCCACTGACGGCCGCAGGTGCCGTGCAGCCAGGGCTTGCCCTGTGCCCTCCTTGGGCCTATGGTGGGGCCGTTTTATTGCCTGATTGAAGGAGCGTTTTCATGTCCACTCTCTATCCCCGCGTCGGGGTCGGCGTCATCCTGACCAACGCCCTAGGCCAGGTGCTGCTTGGCAAACGCAAGGGGAGCCATGCCCCCTACTGGTCGATCCCGGGTGGTCATCTGGAGTTGGGGGAGAGCTTCGAGTCGGCGGCGATCCGCGAGGTGGCCGAGGAGACGGGACTTGAGATCCACGGGCCCGAGGTGGTGGCGGTGACCAACAATCTGGAGACCTGGCGCGAGAGCGGGCTGCACTATGTCTCGGTGACGCTGCACGCCCGGGCCGATGGTGAGCCGCAGCTGCTGGAGCCGGAGAAGTGCGAAGGCTGGGTCTGGTGCGATCCGCGCGCGTTGCCCGAGCCCCATTTCGACGCCAGCCGTCAGTCCATCGCCTGCTGGCTGGCGGGACGCTGCTATCTGCCGGGTGATGTGCCCATGGTGTCGGCCTAATCAGTCTGATTGTCATAAAAAGATCATCGCGCTGTCATAATATCCCCTCTCCATCGGGAGAAGAGGGATGAGGGAGAAGAGCGTGGGACAGGTATTTATTCAGTTTTTATGGCTGGGCTGCATCAGCTTTGGTGGTCCGGCCGCTCATATCGGCTATTTCCAGCGCACCTTCGTCCAGCGGCTTGGCTGGCTGACACAGGCCGAATTTGCCCGCTTGCTGGCGCTGTGCCAACTGCTGCCGGGGCCCGCCTCCAGCCAGCTTGGTTTCGCCATCGGTCGTCATCGCGCCGGTCTGGGCGGGGCGCTCTCGGCTTTTGTTGGCTTCACGCTGCCCTCATTTCTGCTGCTACTGGCGGCCGCGATCGGCATCGGCCAGCTGGGCAGCAATCTGTGGCTCGATGCGGCTTTGCACGGCCTCAAGCTGCTGGCGCTTATCGTGGTGGCCGATGCGGTGTTCACCATGAGTCGTCAGTTCTGTGCCACGGGAATGACCCAGGGGATCATGGTGGTGACCGCTGCCGCACTCTGGTGGCAGCCCGGTCTGATGACTCAACTGTTGATGCTGGCTGGAGCGGCGCTGATCTGCGCCCGCAGCCAGCGCGGGGCGGGTAGTGTGCCAGCCTCCGCCGAGCTGCCTTCTGCCGCCAGCAGTCAGCCTCATTGGCCGACCCTGCTGCTGTTTGGCATTCTTTTTATCGGTCTGCCGCTGCTCGCTAGCCCGATTGGCCAGCTGGTTGCTGACTTCTATCGCGCCGGTAGTCTGGTGTTTGGCGGTGGCCATGTGGTGCTGCCACTGCTGCAAGAGAGCGTGGGCCACACTCTCAACGAGCAGCAGTTTCTGACCGGTTACAGCCTGGCCCAGTTGGTGCCGGGCCCCATGTTTACCCTTGCCACCTATCTTGGCGCCCAGCTGCAGCCCGAGATGCCGATGATCGGTGCCCTGTTGGCGACCCTGGCGCTCTTTGCGCCCGGCTTTCTGCTGCTCTGGGCGGTGGGCCCCTGCTGGCAACAGTGGCTGGCCCAGCCCCGTCTGGCGGGGGCCGTCACCGGAATCAACGCCGCCGTGGTGGGCTTGTTGTTGGCGGCCCTCTATCAGCCGGTGTGGCAGAGCGCGGTGCTGGCGCCGACCGATCTGGCGCTGGCGGCCATCGGCTTTTATCTGCTGCGGGTGGTGAAGCTGCCGATACCGGCCATTGCGGCCCTGCTGGTGATGGCCGCCATCCTGCTGGCGTGAATGCGGTGAAATCCCGATAAAAAAACGGCGCCTCCATAACGGAGGCGCCGTTTTTATTGCAATGGGTCAGCCGCTTAAGCGTCGGGATCGAAATCCAGACTCAGGCTGTTGACGCAGTAGCGCTGGCCTGTCTCGGTCGGTCCGTCGGGGAAGACGTGACCGAGGTGAGAGCCGCACTGGCGGCAGGTGATCTCCACCCGCTTCATGCCGTGGCTGTTGTCCTCGGTGTACTCCACCGTCCCCTCGATGGCCTTGTCGAACGAGGGCCAGCCGCAGCCGGAATCAAACTTGGCTCCTGAGTGAAACAGCACGCTCTTGCAGCAGACACAGAGGTAGTCGCCGCTCTTGCGATTGTGGAGCAGGGCGCCGCTGTAGGGGCGCTCGGTGCCCTTCTCCCAGCAGACGTGAAACTGCTCTGCGGTCAGTTTGCTGCGCCACTGTTCCGGATTGTTACTGCTCATACCGACTCCTTGCCATCCATACCGGAGCCCAGCATAGCGGCTCCGTAAAGCTGACTCCAGCATGCCTGTTATGGTTTGCCTGTATCTGTGATCGAGGTGGCAACCATCTCCTCACCGGATGCAGGGAGAATTTCCTGCTGCGGTGGTTGGGCATCCTCCGCCGTGCTGGCCAGCGCCACCCGCTCCAGCAGTTTGAGGGAGTGGGCCCGGCCGACTGCCACCTGCCGTTTGATGTCATCGGGTAGGAAGGGCAGCCCATCGTTGGTGGCGGTGTCGATGGTCTGGATCCACTCCAGCCCTTCCCCCGGCGGCGGCAGGCGGAACTGGATGTCATAATCGCTGGCGTTGAACAGCACGTACCAGCGCTCGCCGACACAGTTGATCATGCCGATATCCATGGCGAACGCCTGCCCCATGGGGGCGTGCCAATCCTGATCGGTGAGCTGGTGGCCGTCCGGGTGATACCAGTTGACCTGATGGCAGCTGGATGGGGTGCCATTCCAGCTGTCGTCGCTCAGTTGCAGGTTGGAAAAGACGCAGGACTCCGCCCGCAGCGCCATCATCTGCTGGGTGAAGGCGAACAGCCGCTCATCCTCCGGCCGCCACTGCCAGTTGACCCAGCTGATCTGGTTGTCCTGACAGTAGGCGTTGTTGTTGCCAAGCTGGCTGCGGCCCATCTCGTCGCCGGCGAGGAAGTGGGGAGTACCTTGGGACAGCAGCAGGGTGGCAATCAGATTGCGCTTCTGCTGCTGGCGCAGGCTGTTGACCCGCGGATCCAGGGTTGGCCCCTCTACCCCATGGTTATAGGAGAGGTTGTTGCCGTGGCCATCCCGATTGTCCTCACCGTTGGCCTGATTGTGGCGCTGGTTGTAGGAGACCAGATCCTCCAGGGTGAAACCGTCGTGATAGCAGAGGTAGTTGACGCTGGTGTGAGGCGAGCGCCAGTTCTTCGGGAAGATATCCCGCGAGCCTACCAGCCGGGTGGCGAAGTCCCCCATCTTGCCCGCATCACCGCGCCAGAAGGCGCGCACAGTATCGCGGTAGCGGTCGTTGATCTCCTGCCACTGGCTCGGGAATTGACCCAGCCGGTAGCCGAAGGGGCCGATATCCCAGGGTTCGGCGATGAGCTTGACCTGTGACAGCACAGGGTCGGCCATCACTGCCTTGAAGAAGGCGCCCATGGGCTCGAACTCCCCCGCTTCCCGCGCCAGTGTCACCGCCAGATCGAAACGGAAGCCATCCACCTGCATCTCGGTGACCCAGTAGCGCAGGGCATCGAGCACCAGTCGCAGGGTATTGGGATGATCCAGATTGACGCTGTTGCCACAGCCGGTCACGTTGGCGTGACGGGTGTAGTCCGGGCCGTGGGGGCCCGCTTCGAAGGCGTAGTAACCGGCGTTGTCAAAGCCCTTGAACGAGAGGGTGGGGCCGTCGAAGCCAGAGGCGGCAGTGTGGTTGTAGACCACATCCAGGATCACCTCGAGCCCGGCCCGGTGCAGCTCGCGCACCATGGTCTTGAACTCGGTCACCGCCTCGTCCGCCCTGGTGCTGTAGCGCGGCTCCGGGGCGAAGAAGGCGATGGGGTTGTAGCCCCAGTAGTTGGTCAGTCCCAGCTGCTCCAGTCGCGGTTCCGACATGAAGGCGGCCACCGGCATCAGCTGCACCGAGGTGATGCCGAGACTCTTCATATGCTCGATAACCAGCGGGTGACAGATGCCAAGGTAGGTGCCCTGCAGCGCTTTGGGGATCCCCGGGTGCTGCTTGGTAAAGCCCTTGACGTGGGTCTCGTAGATAATGGTGCGGGCCGGGCTGATCCCGGGTTTGCCAACCCCTTGCCAGTCAAAGCTGTCATCCACCACCACCGACTTGGCAATCATCCCGGCGCTGTCCCCCTGATAGAGGGCTTCATCCCAGTAGGTGGGACGACTGAGCGCCTTGGCGTAGGGGTCAATCAGCAGTTTTTGCGGATCGAACAGCATCCCCTCCTGCGGGGTGCCATAGACCCGATAGCCGTAGCGCTGACCGGCCTTTACACCGCGCACGTAGCCAAAGCGATACTGGCCACGGCGGCCGGGCAACTCCAGCCGCATCAGCTCCTGCTCCTGCTCGTCGTACAGGCAGATCTCCACCTTGTCCGACTGGGGGGCCCAGACGCAGAAGTGGCAACCGTTCTCGTCAAGGCGGGCCCCCAGCGGGTGGCCCACCCCTTTTTCCATTACAAGCATCAAGACTCCTGTTTGATAAACAAGGTCGCCAGCGGCGGCAGATCCAGCACTATGCTGTGTGCCATCCCCTGCCAGAGGGTCGGCTCGGCAGCGAACACCAGACCTACATCATAGTTACTGCCCCAGTAATACTCGCTGTCGGTGTTGAGCACCACCCGATAGTGGCCCGCCGCAGGGACGCCGATCCGATATTCGAGACGGGGCACCGGGGTGAAGTTGCAGGCCACCACAATAGTCTGCTTGCCCTCTTTGTCCGCCCGCAGCCAGGCAAAGATGCTGTTGTCGGCATCGTTGTGATCCAGCCAGCGGAAGCCGGTCTGCTCATAATCGGCCTGATACAAGGCAGGCTCATGACGGTAGAGGTGGTTGAGATCGTGGATCAGCCGCTGCTGACCGGCATGCTTGGGATATTGCAGCAGATGCCATGGCAGCTGGGCGTCGTGGTTCCACTCGTTGCTCTGGGCGATTTCGGTGCCCATGAAGTTGAGCTTCTTGCCCGGGTGGGCGTACATGAAGCCCATGTAGGCCCGCAGGTTGGCGGCTTGCTGCCACTCGTCGCCCGGCATCTTGTAGAGCATGGAGTGCTTGCCGTGCACCACCTCGTCGTGGGAGAGCGACAGGATGAAGTTCTCGTCATAGTGGTAAACCATGGAGAAGGTCATGTCGTTGTGGTGGTAGCGACGGTGGATCGGCTCTTTCTGCATATAGGTGAGGGTGTCGTGCATCCAGCCCATATTCCACTTGAAGCCAAAGCCGAGGCCGCCGAGGAAGGTGGGGCGGGAGACACCGGCAAATGCGGTGGACTCTTCGGCTATGGTCATGGCGTGGGGGTACTTGCCGTAGACCTCCTCGTTGGTCCACTTGAGCAGACTGATCGCCTCGTAGTTGTGGTTGCCGCCATCGACGTTCGGTACCCATTCACCGGCGTTGCGGGAGTAGTCCAGATAGAGCATGGAGGCGACCGCATCCACCCGCAGTCCGTCGATGTGGAACTTGTCGAGCCAGAACAGGGCGCTCGCCACCAGGAACTGACGCACTGTGTCGCGGCCAAAGTCATAGATGTAGGAGTTCCAGTCTGGATGCCAGCCACGGCGCGGATCCTCGTACTCGTAGAGCGGGGTGCCATCGAAGCGGGCCAGGCCGTGGGCATCGGACGGGAAGTGGGCGGGCACCCAGTCCAGAATGATGCCGATCCCTGCCTGGTGGCACTGGTCGACGAAGTATTTGAAATCATCGGCGGTGCCGTAGCGGCTGGTGGGGGAGAACATGCCCACCGGCTGGTAGCCCCAGGAGCCGCTGAAGGGGTGCTCGGAGACCGGCAGCAGCTCGATGTGGGTGTACTCCATCTCTTTGACGTAGGCGACCAGCTCCACTGCCAGCTCGCGCCAGCTCAGGCTGTCGCCGTTGGGGTGGCGCTTCCAGGAGCCGACATGCAGCTCATAGATGGAGAGGGGGTGCTCACGCTTGTCGTTGTGCTGGCTGGCAATCCACTCGGCATCCTGCCACTGGTACTGGGCGTGGTCATAGACCACGGAGGCGAACGACGGATACTGCTCACTGTAGAAACCGACAGGGTCGCTCTTGTGGGGCAGCCGGTTGCCCATGGGATCCTTGAGCTCGAACTTGTAGCGATCCCCGGCCTTGAGGCCCGGCACAAACAGCACCCAGTGACCGCAGAGGCTGCGCTGCATCGGATGGCGGCGGCCATCCCAGAAGTTGAAATCGCCGATCAGGCTCACTGCGGTGGCGCTCGGCGCATAGACCGCAAAACGCACCCCTTCAACCTGCTGGCCAAGATGCTCCACGGTGCGCAGCTGGGCGCCAAGGGTGTGGTAGAGGTTTTCCGGCTGGGCGGTCAGTTCGGCCAGGCCTGCCCAGGCGGCATCCTGAAACTGATAGGGGTCGATGACCTCGGTGGTGGCATCTTGGTAGCTGGCGATCAGCTGATAGGGGAAGGAGTTTTTGCGGCGGGTGAAAACAGTTTCAAAAAGACCCGATTCATCGGTGGGCGCCAGGGTGGCAACGACTTTGCCCGACTTGAGATCCTTGACGCGGACTTCGAGGGCATCAGGCAACCAGGCGGTCAGTTTGAGGCCGGGCCCATCCGGATTGGCCTGCAGGCCTAAGTGAGAGAAGGGATCGGAACAGCGGGCAGCAACCAAACGTTCAACGAGCATCGAGATTTCCTTTCATGACAGAGCATCCACTCCGGCCGAAGCCGGAGTGGATTTAGGTGAGAACGCTGTGGGAGACAGCGTCTCAACGACTGGCCTCATCACGGGCTTGGCTCATCTTGCCAGCCAGTGCCTTGAGTGCCTCATTGGCAAAAATATCTTCCAGATCAGCGGAAAGCTTGCGGCGCCAGTTGGGGTATTCGTAACTGGTGCCCGGTACGTTGACCGGCTTGTCCATCTCCAGCCAGTCTTCCAGCTGGGTACTGAACAGGGCGCAGCTGCCGCGGGACATGTGGATCTGCAGACCGTGGTTGAGTTCGGTGTTCATGCCGACCCAGTTCACGTCATGACTGATGTTGTCAGAGATGACCTTGTGGGCATGCAAGCTGTCGAGGATCCGTTGTTTGGCCTGGTGACGATCAGCATACAGAGTCTTCAATACATCTTCATCCGGATACAGACCCAGTTGACGGCCGAGCGCCAGATCGTCGCAGTGCCAGAAGCCCTTGAGGGTCGGCATGTCGTGGGTGGTCAGGGCCGACATCGCCTGCTCGGTGTAGTGCGCCGGGGAGATAAAGCCGCCATCTTCCTTGGAGCGCTCGAAGAAGAACACCTTGTAGGAGTGAACGCCGTTCTCTTTCAGGGTCACGTCGATCCCCTCCGGCACGGTACCCAGATCCTCGCCGATCAGCAGGCACTGATTGCGGTGGGATTCGAGGGCCAGAATGCCCAGCAGATCGTTGACCGGATAGTAGATGTAGGCGCCCTTGGCGGCGGACGCTCCGGGCGGTACCCACCACAGGCGCAGCAAGGCCATCACGTGGTCGATGCGCAGTGCGCCGCAGGAGCGCATGTTGGCTCGGAACAAGTCCACCATCGGCTGATAGGCCGCTTCAAACAGCTTGTTCGGGTTCATCGGGGGCAGGCCCCAGTTCTGACCGAGCGGGCCGAGGATATCGGGCGGCGCACCGACCGAGGCCTTCGGACAGTAGAGATCCTGGTTGGCCCAGATCTCGGTGGAGCCTTCGGAGACGCCCACTGCCAGATCCCGGTAGATCCCCATCACCATGCCGGCAGCCTTGGCACGGGCATCGGCTTGCGCCAGCTGCTCGTCGGCCAGGAACTGCAGATAGAGGTAGAAGTTGACATCTTGCGGGTGCGCGGCCATCCAGGCGGCAACGGCAGGATTGTGGTAATCGCGCAGCTCCTGCGGCCATACCGGCCAGCCCCAGGCATTTTCGCCTTTGGCATAGAAGTGGGCCTGCAGGGCATCAAATGCTGCTTGCTGTTGCAGGCTGTCGTCACCGGCGGCCACGAAGGCATCAAAGGCAGCCTGACGCTCGGCGCCAAGGCTGGCTTCGTCGAACACCTGACGCAGCATGCCGAGTTTGGTCTGGATCACGCCGGTGTAATCGACATTCTCTTTGGCACGCAGGTCGGCCAGATGTTGCTGGAAGGCAGGGCTTGCCACTTCCGCCTTCAGGCGAGCGCTCTGCTGGAATTCGGGCACCGCTTCCACATTGATATAGGCCACGTTGAGCCAGCGACGGGAAGAGGGGCTGTAGGGACTGGCGCTCTCCGGATTGGCCGGATAGAGGGCGTGGATAGGGTTGAGACCGACGAAGTGGGCACCCCAGGCGGCCGCTTTCTCGACCAGCTGGCCCAGATCGCTGAAATCACCGATACCCCAGTTGTGGCGGCTGCGCAGGCAGTAGAGCTGCACGCTCGGGCCCCATACCTTGCGGCCATTGGCAATTGGCGCCTGCTTGTAGCAGGCCTTGGGGGCGACGATGAGGCGCATGGTAGCCAGCGGCTCGTCATTGCCCTCTTCCAGCAACACCAGCTGGTGATAACCCAGCTCCGGGGCCATATCCAGCGTGACGCGATAGGCCTGGCACTCCATCTCTTCAAATTCGGCCACGCCGACCAGCTCACCCTCGATGGGGGTGAATTGACCGGACAGCACCGCACCCTGCTCCTGCTGGAGCTGCCAGGTGAGGGCGTCGTTGACGAATTCGATGGGGAGGCGAACCTCAAGGGTAACGGCGTCGCCGGTGCGAACCACCATCACAGGATCCAGCGCCCGCAGCCAGTGCTGGCGATGCTCCTCTTCCAGCTGCTGCACCAGTGCGGCCTCGTCATCGACGCGGTAGCCCATGGCGCCCAGCATGGCGGCCTTGCTCTCTTCTGATACCTGGGCCGGGTGGCCCCAGGCATCGACATACTCGCTGGCGATACCTTTTGCGGCAGCCAGCTGTTCAATCAGGGTGGTCATAGTTTGAGAATTCCCGCTGTGGATTCTATCTATACTATTTTGTTTGATTTTTATGGGGTGGTACTTGAACAGTGGCTCTATGGGCCATGCTAAACCGCGCACATTTTTACATATCTCAGTGAATGGTTGTGTGACCGAGTAGGCACTATTGTTGATATCTGCGCGATGCCACGATCTGGCACTTTTTTCGTCAAAACGTGGTAATCAGTTACATAAACAGAAAATTAATTTCACAGTTTTTCATGATATAGCGCAATTTCAGACAGAATGTTGGTTGACTCACCGGAGAGTTCTAGTAAATTTACAAGCGGAATTTTCTTTGACTACTGAACAGTTAGGTAACTAAATATGACTATCAAAGTAGGTATTAACGGTTTTGGCCGTATCGGTCGTTTCGTATTCCGTCTGGCTTGCGAGCGTGCAGACATCGAAGTTGTTGGTATCAACGACCTGATCGATGTTGACTACATGGCTTACATGCTGAAGTACGATTCAACTCACGGTCGTTTCAACGGTACCGTTGAAGTTAAAGACGGCAACCTGGTTGTAAACGGCAAAACCGTACGTGTTACCGCTGAGCGTGACCCGGCCAACCTGAAGTGGGGCGAAATCGGTGTTGACGTTGTTGCTGAAGCTACCGGTCTGTTCCTGACCGACGAGACTGCTCGTAAGCACATCGCTGCTGGTGCCAAGAAAGTTGTTCTGACTGGCCCGTCCAAAGACGCTACCCCGATGTTCGTAATGGGTGTTAACGACTCTACCTACGCTGGCCAGGACATCGTTTCCAACGCTTCCTGCACCACCAACTGCCTGGCCCCGATCGCCAAGGTTCTGAACGATACCTTCGGTATCGAGTCTGGCCTGATGACCACCGTTCACGCTACCACTGCTACCCAGAAGACCGTTGATGGTCCGTCTGCCAAAGACTGGCGCGGTGGCCGCGGTGCGGCTCAGAACATCATCCCGTCCTCTACCGGTGCTGCCAAGGCTGTTGGCGTAGTTATCCCGGAACTGAAAGGCCTGCTGACCGGTATGGCTTTCCGTGTTCCGACTCCGGACGTGTCTGTTGTTGACCTGACCGTTAACCTGAAGAAAGCTGCCACCTACGCAGAAATCTGCGAAGCGATGAAAGCTGCTTCCGAAGGCGCTATGAAAGGCGTTCTGGGCTACACCGAAGACGAAGTTGTATCTACCGACTTCCTGGGTGAGCGTCAGACCTCCGTATTCGACGCCAAGGCTGGTATCCAGCTGAACGACAAATTCGTTAAAGTTGTATCCTGGTACGACAACGAAATGGGCTACTCCAGCAAAGTTCTGGACCTGATCGCTCACATCTCCAAGTAATTTGGGATGCGCAATCGCGTAGCTTGAAAAAGGCGGCCATTGGCCGCCTTTTTGTTTTTCGGTTTCCCCTGATGACAGGAGTCCACATGCAATCCATTCGTCCCCTGACAGCCAATTGCAAGCTTGCCAACAATGCGGCCGGTCTGCCGGTTCTCACCATCAACAACGACTATGCCAAGGCAGAAATCAGCCTGTTTGGCGCCCATGTGCTGAGCTATCAGCGTCATGGCGAGCCGGCCTCCATCTGGCTGAGTGACAAGGCGGTGCTGGATGGCAGCAAGCCTGTTCGCGGTGGTATCCCGATCTGCTGGCCCTGGTTTGGCCCGGCGCCCGCCCGCGTCGGTAGCGGCAAGCCCTCCCACGGTTTTGCCCGTACCACCCTCTGGATGCTGGACGGGGTCTCCGATCACGCTGACGGCACGCTCGTTCATCTCTCCCTGCGCGACAGCGACGCAACCCGTGCCCTGTGGGATCACTCCTTCGAACTGGAGCTGGATGTGCTGGTGGGCAAAGAGCTTTCGCTGGTGCTGACCACTCGCAACACCGGTAGCCAGCCGCTGACTTATAGCGGTGCGCTGCACACCTATTTGCAAATCAGTGCGCCGGAAGCGGTGAGTGTCACCGGCCTGGGCGAGCCCTATGCTGACAAGCTGACCGGACAGGATGCCAAGCAGCAGGGTGCATTGACCCTGAACGGGCCGCTGGATCGGGTCTACTGGCAGCCAGAGGCGCTGGTGAGCGTGCAGGATGGTGAGCGCGAGACCCGGGTAGTGAGCGGCAACCACGACAGCGTGGTGGTCTGGACCCCCTGGCTGGAAGGGGCCACCGCCATGGCCGACATGAGCGACGATGGCTATCGCACCATGTTGTGTGTCGAGGCCGCCATCGCTGGCGAGGCGGGGGTGACCGTCGCGCCGGATGATGAGCACAGTCTCTCCACCGTGATCATCTGATCAGGATGAGGTTCAGATAAATAAAGAGGGCTCCCGCGGGAGCCCTCTTTGCATCTCGTGACGGCGGCAATCAGGCGTTGCCCTGGGTCTTGAGCTTGAGTTCGGCGGCGAAATTGAGCATGCGATCGAGGGGGATCAAGGCTTTGACCCGCAGATCTTCATCGACATGGATCTCGTGGCGCTCGGCACCGTCGGTGAGCGCTTCCTTGATCGCCACCAGACCGTTCATCGCCATCCAGGGGCAGTGGGCGCAGCTGCGGCAGGTAGCGCCATCGCCACCGGTCGGTGCTTCCACCATCTCTTTCTCCGGACAGGCCTGCTGCATCTTGTAGAAGATGCCCCGATCGGTCGCCACGATCAGCTTCTGCTGGGGCAGCTCCTTGGCTGCCTTGATCAGCTGACTGGTGGAGCCCACCGCATCGGCCAGCTCGATCACCGAGGCGGGGGATTCCGGATGAACCAGCACGGCGGCGTCCGGATTCTGCTCTTTCAGCTCGCGCAGGGCGCGGGCCTTGAACTCGTCGTGGACGATGCAGTGGCCCTGCCAGCGCAGCATCTGCGCCCCGGTCTTCTTCTCGATATAGGCACCCAGATGGCGATCCGGGCCCCAGATGATCTTGTGACCCAGACTGTCGAGGTGTTCGACGATCTCCAGCGCAATGCTGGAGGTCACCACCCAGTCAGCCCGTGCTTTAACGGCGGCCGAGGTATTGGCATAGACCACTACGGTATGGTCGGGATTGGCATCGCAGAAGGCGGAGAACTGTTCGATGGGACAGCCCAGATCGAGGGAGCATTCGGCCTCCAGAGTCGGCATCAGCACCCGCTTGTGGGGGCTCAGGATCTTGGAGGTTTCCCCCATAAAGCGCACCCCGGCGACGATCAGGGTTTGTGCCTCATGATCGCGGCCAAAGCGGGCCATCTCCAGCGAGTCCCCGACGAAACCGCCGGTTGCTTCGGCCAGCGCCTGGATCTCGGGATCCGTGTAGTAGTGGGCGACCAGTACCGCCTTGCGCTCCTTGAGCAGCGCCTTGATTTCTGTGGTCAAGGTCGTTCTCTGCTCGGCACTCAGGGGAAGAGGTTTGGCCGGAAAGGGGTAGTCCATCGCGACTACCGGCGGGACACTGCTCAGTGCATTGCTCATTGCGACTGTTCCATCAACGCTCGGGAAGGCAAAAATTATAACCAGAAGCCTGCCACAAACCCATCAACAAATCGGGTGAAGCGCAAGTGGGCGAATATACTCAAGTAATTCGTTGTTATTCTGCCATAAGGAGTTGTCGCATGAAGCAACGTTCCCTCAAGTTCAAGTTGTTGTGCCTTACCATGGGACTGTTTCTGCTGACCGGGCTGGCCATGACCCTGTTGCAATCAGCCTCTTTCAGCTCCCTTCGCAATATGGTGATGACCCAGACCAGCGATGCTCTGGAAGAGGAGGTCTCCCGCAGCCTGCAGTATCAGGCGGAGCGCTATGCCATCCAGATTGCCTCGCTGATGCAGAACTCCTATCAGATCCCCCTGACTGTGACCGCCCAGATTGAAGCCGGTATGGCTAAACCGGAACTGCGCTTGTCGCGACCCCAAGTAGAGTCTCTGCTCGGCAGCAGCCTGCAGCAGGCGAGCGGGATCAGCTCCATCTACGCCCAGTTTGAACCGGATGGCTATGATGGCGAGGATGGCAACTGGCTGGGCGGGGCCAGCCACTCGGTGGCAGGCAAGGGGAGTCTGGAGGTCTATTTCACCAAGGATCAGGGAGGCGCCGTCGCCCAGCAAGCGGTGGACGCCGCCGCCAGCGAGGCCAAGTTTGATACCTCCCTCAATGAGTTTGGTATTCGCAATAGCGAGTGGTATCTGTGCGGCCGCGATACCCGCAGACCCTGTTTGATGGAGCCCTACCTCTTCGAGATAAGCCCCGGCAACAAGATGCTGATGACCAGCCTCACAGTGCCCATTCTCAACGATGGCAAGTTTGTCGGGCTGGCCGGGGTGGATATGAACCTACCCATCTTCCAGCAGCTTGCCGAAACGCTGGGCAAGAGCCTTTATGACAACAAGACGGATGTCACCATCGTCAGCAAGATGGGGCTGATTGTGGGCAGCAACCGCTATGCCGACAAGCTGGGCCGTCCACTCAAGGAGGTGGGTCTGACCCTGCCTGACGGTCAGCCGGTCAGCAGCGACAGTGACTTCATTCTTCATCAGCCCATTCGGGTTGAAGCAGCCAATACCCAGTGGTGGTTGATGATCAAGGTGCCCAAGGCGCTGGCGCTCGGCAAGGCGCACGCCATCAGCAATGAACTGGGCGCCCTGCTGGTGGATGGCCAGCGGCAGCAGATCATCGCCATGGGCGGGATTACCCTGCTGGTGCTGGGGCTGCTGGTCTGGTTTATCCAGACCATCACAGCGCCGCTTTCCCTTATCAGCCGCCATGTGGGTCATCTCTCCAGCAACGAGGGGGACCTGACCCAGCAGATGGAGATCGACACCCATCAGGAGCTGATCGATCTGGGGTCCCAGCTCAATGCCTTCCTCGGCAAGCTGCGGGGTATGGTGCAAATGAGCAAGGGGATCGGCCAGCAGGTCTACCAGCAGGCGCGGGAGATGAAACATACCGCCGACACCATGCGAAGCAGTCTGGACGAGCAGAATCTGGAGCTGGAGAGCGTAGTGAGCGCCATGCATCAGATGAGCACCACGGCAGTCAGCGTGGCGGGTTATGCCGAGCAGGCAGCGCAGGAGTCGGAAGCGGCGACCCACCACATCAATACCGCCCAGCAGACCCTCAGCAATGCCCGCAACGAGATCCATACTCTGGTCGGCGATATGCATGAGGCGGACAAGGCGGTAGCGCTGGTGGCCCAGCGCAGCACCAATATCAGCAGGATCCTCGATGTGATCCGCGCCATTGCCGAGCAGACCAATCTGCTGGCCCTCAACGCCGCCATCGAAGCGGCACGAGCGGGTGATATGGGCCGTGGCTTTGCGGTGGTGGCGGATGAGGTACGGGCGCTGGCCAACAAGACCCGTGAATCGACCGACGAGATCGGCCAGCTGATTGGTAGCCTGCAGACCGAGGTGAGCAGCAGTCAGCGTCTGATGAATACCGGCATCGAGCGCTCCACCACCACGGTGCAGGGCACCGAGCAGGCGTTCGATGCGCTCAATCGGGTGGTGGCGCAGATCCAGCAGATCCACGACCACATCAGTCAGGTGGCTACCGCCGCCGAGCAGCAGAGCGCCGTCAGTGACGATATCAACAAGAATTTGATGCGGATTGGTGATACCGCCAACGTGATCGGGCAGGAGGCCAGCTCTAGCCATCAGCTGAGCGAAGCGCTGGAGCAAGCGGCCACTGCGCTGGCCAGTCAGCTCGATCGGCTGCGTACCTGAGTGGCAGCCAGAGAGACAAAAGCCCGCGAGCGATCGCGGGCTTTTTTATGACTCGACGGCAGAGTTGCGTCAGTTGCGGGGTTCAACCAGCAGGATGTGGGAGTCGGCCCCGACCACCCTGACCTTGCTGCCCGCAGGCAGCGACTCGTCGCAGCGCACCGTCCAGACCGTGTCGTCCAGATGCACCCGACTGGTGCCCTGAGCCACATCATCCAGCAGGGTCAGCTCGCGGCCCATATAGCTCTGCATCCGCTCGTTGATGGTGCTGGCGGCATCCTGACCCGAGTTGTCACGCTGGTGCTGCCAACGCCACCAGGCCCAGGTGGTGAGCAGGGATTGCACCGCAAACAGCAGCAACTGCGCCTGCCAGCCAAAGGGCCAGATCAGCAGCAGTAGCCCCACTTCCAGCGCGGCGATGCCGGTCCAGAGCAAAAAGCCCACTGAGCCGAGCACCTCGATGGCCAGCAGAATGAAGCCGAGCCCCAGCCAGTGCCAGTGGGTCAGCCCCTCTAACAGGGCTGTCATGACTTGCTGCCCTTGCCATCTTTGTTGAACAGCTCGGCCATGCCAGCCACAGAGCCAATCAGGCTGCCTGCTTCCAGCGGCATCATGATGATCTTGCTGTTGGGGCCTTCACCGATGCGGGCCAGTGCCTCGGTATATTTCTGAGCCACGAAGTAGTTGATGGCCTGCAGGTCTCCTTCCGCAATCGCCTGGGAAACCATATGGGTCGCCTTGGCTTCCGCCTCGGCAGCCCGCTCCCGCGCTTCGGCGGCGAGGAAGGCGGCCTGACGCTCACCTTCGGCTTTGAGGATCTGGGACTGTTTCTCCCCTTCCGCTTTCAGGATCTTGGACTGGCGCACCCCTTCGGCTTCCAGTACCTCGGCCCGTTTCTGGCGCTCGGCCTTCATCTGGGCGTTCATCGCTTCGACCAGGGCCAGCGGCGGCCGCACATCTTTAATCTCGATGCGGGTCACCTTGATACCCCAGGGGGCGGTGGCGGCATCCATGGTGCGCAGCAGTTTCTCGTTGATGGTGTCGCGCTGGGAGAGCATCTCGTCCAGCTCCATGGCGCCGAGCACGGTCCGCATATTGGTCATGGTGAGATTGCGGATGGCGCTGGTGAGATCGTTGACCTCGTAACCCGCTTTGCGGGCATCCACCACCTGCACAAAGCTGATGGCGTCGATGGTGACGTTGGCGTTGTCGCGGGAGATCACCTCTTGTGCCGGGATATCCAGCACCTGCTCCATCATGATGATCTTGTGGCCGACCCGATCCACGTAGGGGATCAGCAGGTTGAGGCCCGGGGTCAGGGTGCGGGTGTAGCGGCCGAAGCGCTCCACCGTCCAGTTGTAGCCCTGGGGCACTATCTTGATGCCCGCGCTCAGGGTGGCGAGCACCAGGAACACGAAAATCCCTAGCACAATCAATGATTCATTCATCATTTAGCTCCTTATGAAACACAGTCCCTAGCCTATGGTCTGGCGTCAGGTACCACAAGTGACTTTGTACGCCTTTGTCATGAATGGGCTTTGCTAATTACCAAAACGCATTAAAAAGCATTTTTTATTATTTTGAGGGATAAGCTGCCCTGCCTATAGTCGCCCCATATTAGTCGTGTTCCGAGGGATGGGCCGAAATGGATTATTTACCTATGTTTGCCAAGTTGGAAGGCCGCCCGGTACTGCTGGTGGGCGGGGGCGAGGTTGCCCTGCGCAAGGCGCGCCTGCTGCTGGCCGCCGGTGCTCGCTTGACCCTGGTCTCCCCGGAGCTTGAACCGGAATTTTCGGAATTCACCGATCGTTTCACCCATCTGGCTGAACGCTTCACCCCGGCCCATCTAGCAGGCCAGATTTTGGTGGTGGCGGCGACCGACAACCTCGAAGTCAACGCACTGGTTTATCAAAGTGCCAACCAGCTGGGTCTGTTCGTCAATGTGGTGGATGACCCCAAACGCTCCAGCTTTATCTTCCCCTCGATCATCGATCGTTCGCCGCTGATGGTGGCGGTCTCCAGCGGTGGCAAGGCGCCGGTGCTGGTGCGCCTGCTGCGTGAGCGGCTGGAGAGCCTGCTGCCGCGCCATCTCGGCGGGCTGACCGAGCTCTCCGGCCGGGTCCGTGACAAGGCCAAGCGGGTGCTCTCATCGATTTCCGATCGCCGCCGCTTCTGGGAGCGCGCCTTTGCCTCCAACACTCTCGCCAGCCTGATTGAAAAAGAGGATTGGCAAGGAGCCGAGCAGTGGCTGAGCGATGGCCTCGACCAGGCGAAAAGCGAAGTGGGCGAGGTGGTCTTGGTCGGCGCGGGCCCCGGTGATCCGGGCCTGCTGACCCTCAAGGCGCTACAACAGATTCAACAGGCTGAAGTGGTGCTCTACGACCAGCTGGTCTCCGCCGAGATCCTCGATCTGGTGCGCCGCGACGCCACTCTGGTGTCGGTCGGCAAGAAGGCGGGCGCCCACAGCGTGCCGCAGGAGGAGACCAATCGCCTGCTGGTGGAATACGCCAAGGCGGGTAATCGGGTAGTGCGGCTGAAAGGGGGCGATCCCTTTATGTTTGGCCGGGGCGGCGAGGAGCTGGAAGTGCTGGCCGACGAAGGTATCCCCTTCTCGGTGGTGCCCGGCATCACGGCCGCTGCCGGTGCCACCGCCTATGCCGGCATTCCGCTCACTCACCGTGATTACGCCCAGAGCGCCGTCTTTATTACCGGCCACTGCCAGATCGATGGCAAGGAGCCCGACTGGCAGCAGCTCGCCGCCACCAGTCAGACCCTGGTCATCTACATGGGGCTGATGCGTTCCGAGCATATCCAGCAGCAGCTGGTGGATCACGGCCGAAGCCAAGCCACCCCCATCGCCATCATCGAGCGCGGCACCACATCCCGTCAGCGGGTGCTGACCGGCACGCTGGCCGACTTGGCCGAGCTGGCCAAACAGGCGGTGAGCCCGTCGCTTATCGTCATCGGCGAAGTGGTCGCCCTGCGCGAGCGGCTGGCCTGGTTTGGGGAGCAGAGTGGCAAGCAGCAGCGCGCCAACCCGGATCTCGATGGCTGCGACCTCAAGCTGGTGCAGCTGGCCTGACCCGGAAAGAGATATTTGATGCGGCTGCCAGCGCGGCCGCGCACTGAACCACCCAGCGCCCCGAGCAGGCGCATAAGCAATGACCCGAGGACCAACATGGACCGTGAAAGATTGACACATCTGCAGCAGCTGGAAGCCGAGAGCATCCATATCATCCGCGAGGTGGCTGCCGAATTTGAAAACCCGGTGATGATGTACTCCATCGGCAAGGACTCCTCCGTCATGCTGCATCTGGCCCGCAAGGCCTTCTATCCGGGCAAGATCCCGTTCCCCTTGCTCCACGTCGACACCGACTGGAAGTTCAAGGAGATGATCAAGTTCCGCGACGAGACCGCCAAAAAGTACGGGCTGGATCTGATCGTCCACAAGAACCCAGAAGGGCTCGCCATGGGCATCAACCCCTTCGTCCACGGCAGCGGCAAGCACACCGACATCATGAAGACCGAGGCGCTCAAGCAGGCGCTCAACAAATATGGCTTCGATGCCGCCTTCGGCGGTGCCCGCCGCGACGAAGAGAAGTCCCGTGCCAAGGAGCGGGTCTACTCCTTCCGCGACAAGTCCCACCGCTGGGATCCGAAGAACCAGCGCCCGGAGCTGTGGCGCGTCTACAACAGCCAGGTCAACAAGGGGGAGAGCATCCGGGTGTTCCCGCTCTCCAACTGGACCGAGCTGGATATCTGGCAATACATCTATCTGGAAAAGATCGACATAGTGCCGCTCTACTTCGCCGCTTACCGTCCGGTGGTGGAGCGCAACGGCATCAAGATCATGGTGGATGACGAGCGTATGCCCATCGGCCCGGAAGACGAAGTGAAGCAGGAGCTGGTGCGCTTCCGCACCCTCGGCTGCTACCCGCTGACCGGGGCCATCGAATCCGATGCCACCACCTTGCCGGAAATTATTGAAGAGATGCTGCTCACCACCTCGAGCGAGCGGCAAGGGCGGCTGATTGACCACGATCAGGCCGGCTCCATGGAGCAGAAGAAGCGTCAGGGATATTTCTAAGGAGTCGTCAGCATGAACAGCCATATTCAGACCGCCATCACCGAACAGGGCATCGAAGCCTATCTGCGCGCCCAGCAGCACAAGAGTCTGCTGCGTTTTCTCACCTGCGGCAGCGTGGATGACGGCAAGAGCACCCTTATCGGTCGCCTGCTGCACGACTCCCAGCAGATTTATGAAGATCAGCTCAAAGCGCTGGAGTCCGACAGCCAGAAGCTCGGCACCACCGGCGAGAAGCTGGATCTGGCGCTCTTGGTAGACGGCCTGCAGGCGGAGCGTGAGCAGGGCATCACCATCGACGTGGCCTACCGCTATTTCTCCACCGCCAAGCGCAAATTTATCATCTCGGATACCCCGGGCCACGAGCAGTACACCCGCAACATGGCCACCGGCGCCTCCACCTGCGATCTGGCCATCATCCTGATCGATGCCCGCAAAGGGGTGCTGGATCAGACCCGCCGCCACAGCTTTATTGCGAGCCTGCTCGGCATCAAGCAGTTCGTGGTGGCGGTCAACAAGATGGATCTGGTGGAGTTCAGTCAGGAGGTGTTCGAGCGCATCAGTGCCGATTACCGCGAGTTCGCCAAGAAGCTCAGCGTCGACACCATCCATATCGTGCCGGTCTCGGCACTGGATGGTGACAACGTGGTCAACCAGAGCGACAAGCTGGCCTGGTACGAAGGCGAAACCCTGCTGGCGCTGCTGGAGTCTGCCGAGGTGGAGCGCGAGCTGGAGCGTCATCCGGTGCGTCTGCCGGTGCAGTATGTGAACCGCCCCAACCTCGATTTTCGCGGCTTCGCAGGCACACTCGCCTCCGGCATCCTGCGGGTGGGCGACAAGCTGGCGGTGCTGCCGTCGGGCAAGGAGAGCACGGTGACCCGCATCGTCACCTTCGACGGGGATCTGGAGTACGCCCTGCCGGGTCAGGCCATCACCGTCACCTTCGCCGATGAAATCGACATCAGCCGCGGCGACCTGCTGGTGGATGCCGCCAACCGTCCGCAAGTGACCCAGAACCTGCTGGCCCATATCGTCTGGATGGGGGAGGAGTCCCTGCAACCGGGTCGGGTCTACGACGTCAAGCTGGCCACCAAGAAGAGTCGTGGTCAGGTGGAGGCTATCCGCCACCGCATCGAGATCAACAAGCTCGACGAGTTGCCTGCGAGCGAGCTCAAGCTCAACGAGATCGGCCTGTGCGAGCTGAGCCTCACCGACCCGGTGGCGTTCGACCCGTATCAGGAGATCCGCGATACCGGCAGCTTTATCCTGATCGACCGGCTGACCAACGTCACCGTCGGCGCCGGCATGATAGTGGAAGGCTTGGCCGCCAAAGTAGCCAAAGGCCACTACAGCGAGTTTGAAATCGAGCTCAACGCGCTGGTGCGCAAGCACTTCCCCCACTGGCAAGCCCTTGCCATCGGTAACGACACAAGCAAGGAGTAAGCCCATGACCTGGCAACAATTCCTGGTGCTGGGTCTGCTGGCTGCTCTCGTGGCCCTGCTGATCCAGGGCAAACTCCGCCCGGCGCTGCTCTTCTCGGGCGCCGTGCTCATCACTTACCTGAGCGGGCTGGCGGATATCAACGCCGTGGTGGCGGGCTACACCAACAGTGCCCTGCTGACGCTGGTGCTGTTGCTGCTGGTGTCGCTGGCGGTGGAGAAGACCCGCATCATGAGCTGGTTCGCCAATCTGGTGGGCACGGGTTCATTCAACAAGGTGCTGGTGAAGGTGTGGTTCTCCACCGCCTTCCTGTCGGCTTTCGTCAATAACACCGCCGTGGTGGCCTCCATGCTGGGAGCGGTCAAACGCAACCCCAACCATGCGCCGTCACGGCTGCTGCTGCCCATGTGCTTCGCGGCGACCTTTGGCGGGGTGCTGACCCTGATCGGCACCTCCACCAACCTTATCGTCAACAGCTTCCTCATCAAGATGGGGGCGCCGCCGCTCGGCATGTTCGACTTCTTTATGGTGGGGGCTGGCACCCTGCTGACCGGTCTGGTGGCCGTGCTGCTGTTTGCCCGTCACCTGCCGGTGCAGGATACCGAGATGAGCCGCGAATCCGGCTACTTTCTCGAAGCCAAGGTGGGGGCTGGTTCACCGCTGGCGGGGCGCAGCGTCAAGGAGAACGGCCTGCGCAGCCTGAAAAGCCTCTATCTGGCGGAAATCATTCGCGGCGAGCAGGTGATCTGCCCGGTGCAGCCGGAACACGAACTGCACGAAGGGGACGTGCTGCTCTTTTGCGGCGATGTGGAGAGCGTCGGCGTATTGCAGGAGATGAAGGGGCTGGATCTCTACGGCCAGCACCGCCTCAACGGCCAGCATCTGGTGGAGGTGATCGTCAGCCACAGCTCGCGGCTGGTGGGGCAGACCATCAAGGATGCCGAGTTTCGCACCCACTTCGATGCGGTGGTGCTGGCGGTGCGCCGCGGCGAAACCCAGCTTACCGGTGGCCTCGGCCAGATTGAACTGCACGCCGGTGATACCCTGCTGCTGGCCCCCGGCCCCCAGTTTGCCCGCAACAAGTCGCTGGGGCGGGAGTTTGTGGTGGTGAGCGGGCTGGAAGCCTCCACCCGTCTCGATGGCAAGCGCAGCGCCGCCGTGGTGCTGGGCTTTCTCGGGGTGCTGGCACTGTCGGTGTTTGAGCTGGTGCCGCTGTTCAAGGGCTTGCTGCTGATGCTGGTGGCGCTGCTGCTCACCCGCATTCTGACCCTGGACGAGATCCGCCGCCGCTTCCCGCTGGATATCTGGCTGGTGGTGGGCGGGGCGCTGGCCATCGCCGATCAGCTGGAAAAAAGCGGACTGGCCAAGCTTATCGCCGACTGGCTGATGGGGGAGTTTAACGGTGCCAGCCCCATCATCGCCTTTATCGGTATCTATGCGTTTACGCTGGTGCTAACCGAGCTGATGAGCAACAACGCCGCCGCCGCGCTGGCCTTCCCCATGGGTTACCAGCTGGCGCTCAGCATGGATGTCTCGACCATGCCGTTTATTCTGGCGGTGCTGTTCGGGGCGAGCTCCAGCTTTATCCTGCCCTACGGCTACCAGACCAACCTGATGGTCTATGCCGCGGGCAACTACAAGATGCCGGACTACCTCAAGCTGGCCCTGCCGGTCTCGCTGGCCTATAGCCTCGGGGTGATTGTGATGGTGCCCCTGCTGTTTCCGTTTTAAGGCGTAAGTGCCAATCAAGGCGTGTTGGGTGAGCAATGCCATGGTACCAGCACGTTGTCGGCGGATAGTCCGAGGCGGCTCCCCGTGGTGCCGGACAGTTTAAGTTTTGAGGCGTAAGCGCCAATCAAGGAGTGTGGGATGAGCAATGCCATGGCACCAGCACGTTGTCGGCTGATAGTCTGAGGCGGCTCCCCGTGGTGCCGGACAGTTTTAGTTTTGAGGCGTGAGCGCCAAGCAAGGAGTATTGGATGAGCAATATCGTGTGGCACAAGCATGCCGTGGACAAACAGAGCCGGGCCGAGCTTAAAGGGCAAAAACCGCTGGTGATCTGGTTTACCGGGCTGTCGGGGGCGGGCAAATCGACCCTGGCGGGGGCGCTGGAGCAGGCGCTGGCGGCACAAGGCAAGCATACCTATCTGCTGGATGGGGACAATGTGCGCCACGGCCTCTGCGGCGATCTTGGTTTCGATGATGCTGCGCGGCAGGAGAATATCCGCCGGGTCGGCGAGGTGGCGAAACTGATGGTGGATGCGGGCTTGATCGTGCTCACCGCCTTTATCTCGCCGTTTCGTGCCGAGCGGGCGCTGGTGCGCAGCCTCTTGGGCGAAGGGGAGTTTGTCGAGGTATTTGTCGATGCGCCGCTATCCGTCTGTGAAGAGCGTGACCCCAAGGGGCTCTATAAAAAAGCGCGGGCCGGTGAAATTACGAATTTTACCGGTATCGACTCTGCCTATGAGGCGCCGGAGCAGCCGGAAATTCATCTGCTTAATGCCGGTAAACCGGTGGATACGCTGGTGGAGGAGTTGCTGACTGCCCTGCGGCTGCGGCTGTGGATGGATTAAGGTGTATTGTCTGGACGGATTATTGATAAACAAAGGGGCGTGTGCCCCTTTGTTTATTGCTGGTCAACCAATTCCTTGTTGTCAGTGCTTCAATTCCACCTAAGTAGAGTCGCGTTACATACCCAAAAGAGGATTCTCATATGTTATTCTTTAGTGAAGTTGAACTAAATTTTCCTTTTGTTTTTCAATAAGCTTAAAGATTGAGTTTTCTTTATATTGACACAAGTTGTTTCTGAGGGTATCTAGTTTTAAACACTCATCAAAGTGATTTGTCAGTTCGGTGAACTTTTGTTTCACTGACTCACCATTAGTAACGGTTTTCTTATACTCGAGTAAGGCGTTATTTATTAAGTTCTTCCTTATTTGTTTGTCAATTGGAGTTACGATTGCGTTTTCTAAGTGATGACAGTCGATAAATTGATATGCAGTTTTATTGGAAAGACCAAATGAGGCTGCTATCTTTATGAACCCAGGATAGTCATCATGACTAGATAAATCATATTTATCATTGAATGCTCTGATTCTTTTTATAGTTTTGTCCCACTCTGTTGATGTAGAGCTAAAAAATGCCGCAGTGTTAATTTTTATTGCAGTGTAAAATTCTTGCCTGGTGATTCTGTTTGAGTTGTAACTCATAGAAAATATGTATGTCAATAAGGCCTTGTAAATCTCATTTGAATACCTGGTAAAGAATTTATTGTAACAATAACTGTTATTGTATGTGCGTTTGTATTTTGTGAGGCAAGCATTTAGATTTTCAGCACAATTTATGATGCTTTCTTTTCCATATCCATAAGTATGCAGTATGTATTTATTATATATTATTGATAGATTGATGTTATGTGTATCTGGAGTTAGTAATGAAAAGTCCGAATCTATAGCAAATACATGTGTTTTACTGGCACTATTTAGATATGCATAGAATCTGGCCTTCCCCCTAACACCATCATCTACGGAATCGGTACCAGAACTCATAGTGAATTCATAGTTATTAACTATATCTTCCCCTAAGACATCGATCCAAAAACATTTATCGCGCTCATTTTCGACATGAATCCATCCATTCTCTTCTTTTTTTCCCAATAGAGAGTTAAGTATTTGTGAATAGTCATCATCAAACAAAGTATTGGCAAAACTATATTCTTTCATATTTATAAGTTTTATTTGCAGATTAAGTCTTTAATATCAACCATTTTTGATTTGTAGTATTTCATAACTAATGCGGGAGAATGTGTAACAACAACAAGTTGGGATTGTGCTGCAATTCTTTTAAGGCTGTTAATAATATTCATCTGCCATCCAACATGCAAAGATATCTCAGGTTCATCCATAAATATTATGCATGGATTAAAAAGAGAACAGTTTAAAGTTTTAATTAATATTAAAATTAGCTGCTTTTCACCTGAGGATAGGTCCGTTGTACTTAAACTCTGTTCCTTTGATGTGATAGATAAATTACCTTGTTTGCTTATAAGAACTTTTTTATCAGATTCTTTGAAATATTTTGAAAGCTCATTATTCAAAATATCCAACTTTGCATTGTTTTTATCTTCAACTTCTTGTAATGGTTTTGAATTACTCTTTTTAGAATATTCCTTTTTAGTCTTGTCTTTAATTTTTATAATGTTAGATCTTAATCGTTCTAATTCTTCTTGTATGACAACATCGAGTTCTGAGTAACGTTTTTCACTGTATTGGTCATATTTTTCTTGGGAGAGTAGCAGCATGTCAAAAGTCGAAATAAACTCTATCGATACATGGTTATGTAAAATATTTACGCTAGAGCCTTCTTCATTTTTTGTAATGAACTGTGAAGAGCCTTTCAGAACATATTTTCTTATATCATTTTTTGAGGAAGTTACATCATTATTGATGCTATTTATCATGCTCTTAATATTTGTCGCTGAAACATCATCCATCTGACGAATAAAATCTTCATTATCAAGTAAGTTTGTTAATAGTTTCAGCATTTGATCTTTTTGAGCATGATCATCAACTATATTTATTTTCCCTTTTTTCCCATTGTTCAATTCTATTTCGAAAGAATCGAATTTACCTAAAACACCATCTATGTTATTAGTGTTTTCATTTATATCTTGAAGGCCTACTTTTGCTAACTTGAATATAGTTGACTTGCCTGAGCCATTATTACCGACGAGCACATTTATATCGCTTAAAACCCATTCAATGTCATATCTAGAAACTAGGTTTTTGACAGTTATTTTTTTAATGAAAAATGGGTTTGTTTTTCTCCATTCTTCTAATTGCATGTTATTCTCCATTCGAAATGAATGCTTGCTGATATTTAAGTGTCTTATGTTTTTGGTGTGCCGATTAAATTAAGGCGTGACACTTGCTACGAAATAAATTAATAAATAAAAACTTCACCAGTAGGCTTCTTTTTTATACATTATCAATGTGATTTAATTGTGTTTTGAGGTGTTTTATTTAGTTTTGTGTGTCGTTAGACAAAGCTACCGCCCCTAGATTACAGCTTCTAGTTTGCTGTTTTTTTACCAAGTTTCTCTATGGCATCACGCATGGGTAACTCGAATGAGACGATTGCCAAACGGCAATGATACTGTCTAAGGCCAGAAAGGGAAGAAAAAGGTGGTGGTTTTCTGAATAAGATCAATAAATTGATTGGTATTCGGTAGTGATAGACAGCGAGTGAAATTTGGACTGTTGTTACTTTTAATGATGCACATATCGTCTTTTGGGCTTCGCTACGCTCTGCGCCAACCTGCAAAACCACGCTACCGCCCCTGAATTCCAGCCTCCAGTTTGCTGTTTTTTACCTGCGATATAGCTCTGCACTGGCTCATGGCTGACTCCTGCGAGAGGTTGCCAAGCGGCTATGTTACCGAACGGTGCTGGGGTGAAAAGCGCAAGCGGGCGGTTTTCTGAGCAAGATCAATAAATTAATAAATAACGGACGGCGATATAACCGCTCAACAGTGTTGGCCATCAGAGCTGGGGAAAATCGGACGGTGAAAGCGAGAGTGCCGCCCTCTTGTTGGCGGTCATTAAAAAACCACATGGGCCCAAGGGCCCATTTGGTTTTTCTGCGGTGATGGTTTGGGTAGCGGTTATCTGGCTTGGCGAACCGGCACGGCGCGGGTGGTGGCCACTTCGTAGCGGCTTTGGGTGGCCGGAGCCCCTTTCTGGAACTGGCGTACCAGCCGGTCGAGATCGCTCAACTGGTTTACCAGCTGGGTGATGCCGTGCACGGCGTGCTGGCTGCCCACGCTGGAGTCATCGGCCAGGGTCTTGATGCTGAGCACGTTACGGTTGATCTCGGCGGTGACGTGGGACTGCTCTTGCACCGCCTGGGCAATCTGGCTGCTGCCGGAGGCCACCTGCTGCAACATGTTGTTGATTTGCTGGAGTATGGTGCCGGTCGCGGTGGCCTTCTGCTGGCAACTGTCGGCAAGTTGGCAGCCCTTCTCCATCGCTTGCTCAGCCTCGCCAGAGCTGTTTTGCAGCTCGGTGATCATCTTCTGGATCTCGCTGGTCGAGGATTGGGTCTTGATGGCGAGGGTGCGGATCTCATCGGCCACTACCGAGAAGCCGCGACCCGCTTCGCCAGCCCGAGCCGCTTCAATGGCGGCGTTGAGGGCCAGTAGGTTGGTCTGGTTGGCGATGTTGTTGATCACATCGAGGATGCCGTCGATATCGCGGCAGTGGCCGACCAGCGCACTGATCACGCTCTTGGAGGTGATAAGTTCGCTGTTCATACCAGCCACGGCAGCCACGGTTTCGGCCACGCTACTGTTGCCGCTCTTGAACAGCACGGCCGTTTCATCCAGCAGGCTGGAGGATTCGCTGGAGCTCTGTGAAACCTCGCGAATGGATTCCGACATCTCGGTCACGGCGGTCGCTACCTGATTGGTTTCGGCCTGCTGCTGTTGCAGGTTGTCGGTGATGGATTCGGCGTTGCGCAGATCCCCCTCGGCGGCCAGCAGGATCTTGCTGCAAGTCTGCTGGGTGCGGGCCAGCACGGCGTTGAACTCGGCCTGATTCATCACCATCGAGAGTTCGATGGCGGCGATATTGTCCACCTTGTTGGTGTAGAGCAGCTGCATCAGCGGGTTGTCAAAGCGGCTGCGGGCCATCTTGTTGAGCTTGCCGAGGCGGCGGGAGAGGGCATTCAGGGTGATGGCCGCTATCGCCAGCGGCAGGGCGGCCAGCGCCAGTTGCCAGTTCATATCGTGGCTGTAGCCCAGGGCAAACATGGCGAGCAGGCTCAGCAGCAGACAGAGGTTGATGGCCAGGGTATGGGAGAAGGTGGGCAACTTGAGCGCCAGCGGCAGCTTGTTGTTGCGAAGGTCGGCATAGACCTTCTCGGCCCGCTGTTTGATCTCCTCGCTCGGGGCGGTGCGCACCGACTGATACTCCACCACCCGGCCGCTGGCATCCTTGATGGGGGTGACAAAGGCGCTGACCCAGTAGTGGTCACCGTTCTTGCAGCGATTTTTCACCGGCCCCATCCAGCTCTTGCCATCCCTGATGTGACCCCACAGATCGGCAAAGGCCTGTTTCGGCATGTCAGGATGGCGCACCAGATTGTGGTGTTCCCCCTTCAGCTCGTCGAGCGAGAAGCCTGCTATCTCGCAGAACTCATCGTTGGCGTAGGTGATGCGGCTCTCCAGATCCGTGGTGGAGATGAGGCTCTGGTGGTCTGGATAGAGACGTTCTCTTTGGGTAACCGGTTGATTGATTCTCATGGCCTTGCTCCCGAGCTGTGGTGGTTGAATTTTGATCTGCATCAAGACATGTGCAAGGGGCGGGCCAGCTGGCAAAAGCTAATGATTGATGTGTTATTAGCGAGGTTTGGAGAGGAAAAGCGCGTGGTTGTTTGCAATATGCAACGGTTCTGACGGGGTGTGCCTCTGCGGCATCTGCAATTTGCAACCTATTCTGGTCAAGCCCATAAGCTGGGAGCCAGCAGCTGGATGCGAAGGTGCCACGAACCGACGGGGCAGCAGCTGCCCCGCCAGAGATCAGGGGAGAGGGTCGGGAGCGGGTGAGGAGGGGGTGCTGACAAGCTGCATCACTTCAATCTGGATACCCTGCACCAGCACGGTTTTCAGATCCTGCAGGTACTCCTCCAGCGGCGACTCTTGCAGCAGCTGGGCGAGCTCGTTGCCCACCGGGGTGAGGCGGTAGTAGAGCAGGGTGATGTTGTTCTGCTTGCATTGCAGCCGCCAGCGCTGGTTGCCGAATTCCAGCTCGACCCCATCGGCGGGCAGCGGGCCGGATTCCAGCTCCGCGCGATGCAGCAGCCCGAGCTCAAACAGTTGCAGCAGGGCGTTGTAGGGCAGTCGGTATTTGCCAAGGCCAAGGCGCGTCGCCTTGGCGCGACTCAGCAGGGTGGCCCCCTTGTGCAGCCCCAGCAGCAGTCGCTGCTCGTCGCTGCCGGCGTAGTGGCAAGTCAGTGAACAGATGCGCTGAAACAGCTGGGCCTCGCGTTGGGTCATCTCTTTGAGGGTGGCGAGCGCCCGAATGGAGAAGCGGCCCGGCGTGGCGACTTCCAGCGCGAAGATCCGCCCCCACAGCTGCTGCATCGGCACCATGCTGATATCTTCCGCCAGTTGCAGGAAGCGGGTCAGCCAGTCGCTGTCCATCTCGCCACCGGCCGCGGTCTCTTCGCAGTGGCGGGAGGCCATCACCATGATGGCTTCCAGATTGCGCTGGCGGGCGGCCTGATCCGCCAGATGGCGAAAGGTGGCGCGCTGTTCGAAGGTGCTGTCGGTATTGCGGGTGAGCATGCCGTCGATGCCGCGACTGCGGGCCAGACGCAGGGTTTGCTCCTGGCTGCTCAGGATCGAACTCTCTTTTTTCGGGGGGGGGAGGTCTGCCATGCTGACTCCATTCGCACAGGTTCTGGAGCTGAATGTTACTCCAACCGGGATGCCAAGATAACAAAGCGGCCTCCACGGAGGCCGCTTTTTTTGCAACGGGAGGATTACTCCTCGTAGACGCTCACCTCGACTGCTTCCATCGAGTAGGAGGCGGTGGCCATCTCGTGACTGGAGCTGACCGTGCGCATCTTGCCCTTCACCCAGATGGCATCCCACAGGTCATCCACGGGCGCCCCCTTGGGGTAGCTCACATAGATCACCTGATTGGTGGGGGGCGGCGGCACATGGATGCAGGCGCCGAAGTAGGGCACCAGCAGGAAGGCGGTGATCTTCTTGGCATCCCCTTCCAGCGGCACCACGAAGCCCGGAATGCGCACATCCTGGTTGTCCAGCTTTTTGTTCACTCCGCCCACCGGTTGCGGCACCGACATGGGATCTTCGTGATTGACCTGGGGTGGTGGCAGCAGTTTCTCCCCTTCCGGGATGAGCACATCCCAGTCGATGGTCTTGTAATCGGCGGCCAGGGCGGGCAACACCAGCAGGCTGGCGAGCAGCACCACAATTTTCCACTTCATCATCTGTCCTTCTGTTTCTATTTTGGGCGTCTCGCTAGACGCGAATGCTCATGCCATCGCTCAGGCTGTAGCGGTAAGCGCGTGCAGCAGGGAGCAGGCCGATCACCATGCCTGCCAGCCAGACTACCCCCAGCAACTGCCACTCATAGGCGCTCGGCAGCCCCAGACTCAGTTGCAGGCCATAGTGGCTGAGCAGCCAGGGCGAGGCAAGCCCCTGCCCCAGATAGAGCACGGCGACCCCGAGAGCGATGCCGACCGTGGTCAGCGCCATGGCCTCCAGCGCCAGCAGCAGGAACAGGTGGGCAGGGCCCGCGCCGAGGGATCGCAAAATAGCGAGTTCCCGGCGCCGCTCGTTAAGCCCCGCCAGCAGGGTAGTCAGCATGCCGATCAGGCCCGCCACCACCACGAAACCGGCGATGACCGAGAGGGCGGTTTCCGCCACGCTCATCAGGCTCCACAGCTCCTGCAGGGCGGCCCCCGGCAGGATCGCCATCAGCGGCTCTTTGGGATAGGTGTTGACGCTACGTTGCAGCTGGAACGCCAGGATCCGGTTGCTCAAGCCCACCATAAAGGCGGTGATGGTTTTCGGGGTGAGATCCTGCGCCAGCGCCTGCTCCGGCGTCACGTTCTTGCTGTGGCGGCCGGTATCCCAGCCCAGATGGATCGCCTCTATCCCCGCCAGCGGCACATGGATGGTGCGATCGATGGGCGTGCCGGTCGGCGCCAGAATACCCACCACCTTGAATGGCAGGTTGTCGTGCTGGCTGAACGAGGTGTTGCCAGCGCCGTGGGCGATAACGATGGATTGGTCGAGGTGATAGCCGAGCTTCTCGGCCACCTGAGCGCCGAGTACCGCTTCAAACGGCGTGTCGAAAGGCCGACCTTCCCGCAGTTGCAGCGACTGCTGCTGACCGTACTTCAGGTGGGTGAAGTAGTCGCCATTGGTGCCGAGCACCCGAAATCCCTTGTGGGAGTCACCAAGGGAAAGCGGGATGGTCCAGGCGACGCCCGGTTTCTGCTTGATGGCCTGATAGGAGTCCCATCCCACGTTGTTGGTGGGGTTGCCGATGCGAAACACCGAGTAGAGCAGCAGGTTCACCTGGCCGGAGCGGGCGCCGACGATGAGATCGGTCCCCGAGACGGTGTTGGAGAAGCTTTCGCGGGCCTGGGTGCGCACTCGTTCCACCCCGAGCAGCAGGGTGACGCTGATGGCGACGGCCAGCAGGGTGAGCCCGGCGGTGAGGCGGCGGGCCCAGAGACTTTGCAGGGCTAGCTTTAGCATGATGCCCTCCGGTTGAGCTGTTGCAGGTTTTCGACTCGCGGGAACAGGGGTTCGAGATAAGGGTCGTGACTGACGAAGATCAGGGTCGAGCCCTGCTTGTCGCACTCCTCGAACAACAGCTTGATAAAGGCCGCCCGGTTGTCGGTATCGAGGGCCGAGGTGGGCTCGTCGGCGATCACCAGTGGCGGCGAGCCGATCAGCGCCCGTGCGGCGGCAACCCGCTGCTGCTGGCCGATGCTGAGGGCGTGGACGGGGCGATGCAGTGCGTCATCCGGCAGTTGCAGCTCCGCCAGCAGACGGCGCGCCTCCTGCTCCGGACTCCCTTGCAGGCGGGCCCGTTTGGCGGGCGAGAAGGTGAGGGCAGCGGTCACGTTGTCCTGCACCGAGAGAAAGGGCAGCAGATTGAACTGCTGGAAGATATAACCCAGATTGGCCGCCCGGAAGTGGTCACGGGCACGGCCAGAGAGCCGGGCCAATGGTTGGCCCAGCACCTCCAGGGTGCCGTGGTTGGCGCTCTGGATCCCGGCCAGCAACCCGAGCAGGGTCGACTTGCCAGAGCCCGACGGGCCCTTGATAAAGACCCGCTCACCCTCGCGGATGGTGAGGGCGGGCAGATCGAGTACAGCGTCGCCACCTGGCCAGGCAAAGGCCAGATCGCGGATCTCAACCACGGCTTTTTTCATGGCGTTACCAGCTCAGCTTGTTGGCGGACGGGGTCAGCTCGCCTGCGGTCTGGCCGATGGGCAGGATGCCCTGCACGCTCAGCTTCCCAAGGCTCGGATAGACGCTGAACAGGGTCGCCTCAAGGCCGGTCAGTTTGGCCGGCGTGGCGCAGGTGTAGGTATACATGGCGCCTATATCGGCGTGACCCGCTTCGTCATGATCATGGTGGTCTTCATGTTTGTCGCTGGCAGCCTTGTCATGGTCATGGCCATGGTCATGGTCATGGTCGTGATCATGATCTTCTTTGGCTGCTTGCAGTTCCTGCTGGGTCAGTTTGCAGCCTGCGGACGGGTCGAAGCGGAACAGGGTGTCAGGTTGCTGGAGGCGGGCGACCGCTTTGGAATACTGCGCCTTCTCTTCATCGCTCTTGGCGGCGTGCTCGAAGCCCACCAGATCGGCTGCGGGGGCCTGCAGTTCGATCATCAACTGGTCGCCATCGACCACCAGATTGAGGTGGCCGTGGCCATGCTCGTGGGCGCCGTGGCTGTGGCTCTCGTGTTCGTCGTGATTTGCGTGTGCGCCAAAGGCCGCTGCGGCCAGCAACAGAGTAACTGCTTTCATCTTTAATCCTTTTTCAAAACAAATAGCGAAATTAAACAAAGGGATAGAGAAAAGCAGAGACGGGCGGCGCACGGATGGCATAGCAGTGAAGTGTGGTTGTATCCGCCGAGCGTTGCATGGTTGCAACTGCGGGCAGGACAGAGGTCGAACCGGGGAAACAATAGGGGGTAGCGGTGATGACCTGCTTGCCATCCAGATGGAGGGCGCAAACCAGGCAGTGATGGTCATCGTGGCCGGGCAGGGCGGATTCAAACTGGTGCCGGGCAAGGGCAGGCTGCAGCCATAACCAGCCCAGCAGCAAGATCCAGATTTTCAGCTTGATACGACCCATAGACCCTTATGGAAAGGGCGCCATCAGCGCCCTTTCTCTCTGACTTAGAGATGGGACTTGATGAGCCCCATCACGGTAGCAATGTTGTTGGCATCGAGCTGGCCATCTTTGGCAAACAGCACCTTGCCCTCTTTATCCAGCAGGATGATCGCCGAGCTTTCCGGCGTCAGATCCCAGGCGTTGCGCGCCATGCCCTTGGCATCCAGCACCATGGCGGACCATGGGAACTCTTTCTTGCTGTCCTCGGCACTGCTCTTCACGAAGCCGGAGGTGCCCCAGATGGCGTCATTGCTGTTGATGACGGTAACGGTCTGGTACTTGTCTTGCGGCAACTTGGCGGCCTTGATCGCCTCGATCATCGGGGCGTTCAGCTCCTTGGCACTGGAGCGACCGGCAATATGCTGGATCAGGAACACCTTGCCGGTGAGCGAGGTGCTCTGCCACGGCTGGTAGCCGATCTCCTTGCCGTTCAGTACCAGCTCACCCTTGTCACTGACATTGACCAGCGGCACCGGGTTGCCATCCTTGAAGTTGTGAGCAAAGACCAGAGATGGCAGCAGCGCCAAAGTAAGTACAAGATGTTTCATCCTGATGACACTCCATTTGTTATGTTATAACGAGTTTCGGATTGAGGGAATGGGCGAGCTTCATCCTAAACTGATCGGATCTGTTTAAAAAGTGTTAAATAAGATCGCAATTCAGAAGCGTCGGCGCCCCGCCAGTCAGGTGGTTGGCTGGCAAGGGCGGCTAGGATGGCATGACATCGATAAAAATCAATGAATTGGCTGCTGGTCTGAGCTGTCTGCGTCAGTAGAGCGATTCGCTGATGAGGGGGATCTTGGCCATGGTCATCTGCTGGGCCAGCAGGGACGAGCCGGTCAGCAGCACATGGCGCTGATTGTTGATCACCACCACATCTCCGGGTACGCCACTGTCTGCCGTAATGGCCAGCCAGGCAGGGGAGACGCTGCCGATGCTGATATCCGGATAGATGATGCTGAGCACATATTGCGGCGCCAGCTCCGCCAGCAGACTGGCCATCAACAGCGCCTTCTCGTCGCTGTCGGCCTTGTTATCTTGCAGTGCCTGCAGCGGCGGCGCGAAGTGATCCAGCTGCTCCGGCTGAGTGGGGATGGCGTTCAGCCACTCCTGCAGCAGGCTGACGCTGGTGGCGAGATCCTTGGCCGCAAATTGCTGCGCCAGCGGCTTGAGGTGCCCTTTGAAGTGGTAGAAGAGCTGGGAGTAATCGGGTCGCACGCATGGCAGTTTGCGATTGGCAGGATGGACGCAGGGGATCACCCTCATCTGGTAGAAGGCATCCTCCTGATACTGCTGGTAGGCTTGCCAAAACAGCATCGACTCCATGCTGTCGTCCCGCAGGGTGAAGGCCTGCTCCAGATTGCGAAATTTGGTAGCTGTCTCGGGGCTGCTCTGATTGATCAGGTTGATGCTGTTGTAGAGCCGCGGGCTGATGTAGGCGTAAAGGGTCTCCAGCGGATTGGTGAGGGAAGCCTTCAGCAGGCTCATCTCGTGGCGACTGGCGGCCATCACCTGATCGTCAGTGGTCAGCTGGAAGTGCTTGCGCTGGCCATCGGTGGATTGCCACTGCCAGCTCATGTTGATTTCGCTGGCGTTGCTTGTAGCACCAAGAGTGGTGCAGAGAGTGAGGCTGAGCAACAGCGTGGGGGTCAGCTTCATGGTGGTGCTTCCTGCCGTGGACGATAATTAACAACTAGGTGAGCCGGCACCACTTTGGTGATGTTTCGTTTTGTGATCTGGATAACAGATTGATGTGACTTTTAATTTAATTGTGAAATTAAGTCACTCTGGAGGGGTTATGAAGCCTTGGATCATAGTGCTGTTTGGGCTGCTCAGCCTGCCAGCCATGGCGGGTCAGGTGATCGTCAACAAGGGGATGTCCATTGCGGATACCTTTGCCCTGCGCGATCAGCTGGCACGCGAGCACGAATGGCAGGAGTGGCTGCGCTACCAGCAGGCCATCAAGTGGCTGGAGGTGTTGCCGGTCAACTGCGAGCTGATGAGCCAGCCGGGCGGCGGCTATCGCTGTGGCGGTGATTACTATCGGCCTTACCAGAAAGATGGCCGTGAAATATACATTCAGGGCAATCCTGCCGAAGATGCGGCCGGTCAGCTGCCGCAAATACCGACAAAAAAGGCGCCATAAGGCGCCTTTCTCATTCCGGGTGACGCTTACTTGGCAGCGTAACGCTCGGCAGAGGTCTTGATCTCGGCTTCGGCAGCGGCCTTGTCGCCCCAACCTTCCACCTTGACCCATTTGCCCGCTTCCAGCTCTTTGTAGCGCTCGAAGAAGTGCTGGATCTGGGCTTTCAGCAGTTCCGGCAGATCGTTCACATCCTGGATGTGGTCGTACTGCTTGGTCAGCTTGGAGTGTGGTACTGCAACGATCTTGGCATCTTCGCCAGATTCGTCGGTCATCTTCAGCACGCCAACCGGGCGGCAGCGAATGACGGAACCGGCCAGCAGCGGGTAGGGGGTCGGAACCAGTACGTCGACGGGGTCACCATCCAGAGAGAGGGTCGCGTTCACGTAGCCGTAGTTGCACGGATAGAACATCGGGGTAGACATGAAGCGATCGACGAAAATAGCACCGCTGTCCTTGTCGACTTCGTATTTGATCGGGTCGGCATTCTGCGGGATTTCGATGATGACATAGATATCGTCGGGCAGGCTCTTGCCAGCCGGTACCAGGTTCAGGCTCATGATATTTCCTTCGTTGTTAGTATCAGGTTTGCAGGCCGATATTATAGCGATGTGATGTTAAATGACCATATTTCAGCGGATATCGCTAACAAAGAAGGAGGATGTTTCCGGTTTGCGGCGCTTTGATGTCTGCGGGATGCAACAAAACGGCTGTTTTGATGCCCTGCCGGTGAGCAAGGTCACCGGCAGGGCATATGGAGTAGCGAGCAAAGAGGGTCAGAGCGAGTAGGGGAGTCTCGACTCGTTGACCAGTCGCGACAGGGCTGTCACTACATGAGGGTCAAACTGGGTGCCGGAGCGGGACTGGATATACTCCATGGTCTGCGCCAGCGTCCAGGGTTCTTTGTAGGGGCGCTTGCTGAGTAGGGCATCGAATACATCGACCACCGCCACAATCCTCGCCGACAGCGGGATCTGCTGGCCAGTCAGCTGCTGCGGGTAGCCCTTGCCATCGAAGTGCTCATGGTGGCCCCGGGCGATTTCGGCGCCGAGAGAGAGGTAGCTGGTTCCCTCCACCATTTCGCCCGCCTTGTGCAGGATATTGGCGCCGATACCGGCGTGCTGCTCCATGATGGCCCGCTCTTCCGGGTCGAAACGGCCGGGCTTGTGCAGGATATGATCCGGGGTGCCCACCTTGCCCACATCGTGCAGGATGGAGGCCATGCCGATCATCTCGACAAACTCCGGGGTCAGCTGCTCGGGATAGGCCGCCATCTGCTTCAATTCGGCCACGATGGCATCCGAGAGCTTCTGCACCCGCAAGACATGCTCGCCGGTATCGGAGTCGCGAAATTCCGCCAGCGCCGCCAGCGCCACCACGGTGGCCTCTTGGGCGCGCAGCAACTGATTGTAGAGATAGAGGTTGTCGTAGGCCGCCGAGATGCGCTGACAGAAGACATCCAGCAGATCGCACTCGAGGGGATCGAGAGGCTGGGTCGGGGTAAAACTCAACACGAACTCGCGACCATTCTGGGCGGCGATATAGAGGGAGTCCTGCGGGTGTTCAAAGCGGTTGCAGCGCGCCGCCAGTGCCTTCATGACCGAGTCATTGAGGGTGGGAAAGTCGGTGATCTTGCCATCATCCAGCAGAGTCTCGTAGTCGCCGGTGGCGGCGAGGATCTCCAGCCCCTGTTCTCCGGGACGGCGCTCGGCGCAGATAGCCCCTTCGGTGCCCACATCGAGAATGGCGCTGATCTGTTTCAGCACGCCGGAGGCAAACTCCTTGAGTGAATGAAGATGGTAGAGATCGCCCGCCCCTTCGAGAATTTTGCCGAGCCCCTGCCGACTCTTGTCGATGGCACTGAGGGTTTCGTATGAGCGCAGGGATGCAATGACAGTGGTGTAGAGTTTTTGTACCGTCAGCTCGGTCTTGGTCTTGTAGTCATTGATGTCGTAATCAAGGATCACCCGCTGCTCGGGGGCTTGGCCGGGCTGGCCGGTACGCAGCACGATCCGCACCAGCGAGTTGTGCATTTCGTTGCGGATCCGGTGCACCAGCCGCAGACCTGCGTCTTCGGTCTCCATCACTACATCGAGCAGGATCAGTGCAATCCTGGGATTGGCCTCCAGCATGCGGCCAGCTTCGGCGCCGCTGTAGGCATTGAGCAGCTCCAGCGGACGGGATTTGTAGTGAATGTTGGAGAGGGCCAGGCGGGTGGCATGATGGATATCCGGCTCATCATCCACGATCAGCACTTGCCATGGGTTGAGTGCCTTGGGGACCACGACCTCCTCATCATCGAGTTCGATGATGTCGTCGTCCAGCAAGATATCGTCCTTGTCTTGGGCACTGCTCATATCGGTTACGCCTCCGGCGTTCAATGAGTATGTAAACAGTATGCACGATCATGCTCGGTAGACGCATCAGCTTAAATGCAGATCGTGAACTTGCTCCGTGACTTTCATCTATTCGAATGGTTCCAGATATGTCTGGATTGAGCGCTTCAACCAGGCCAACACCTTGCCGTGATAGGCGTTTTCCGCCAGATAGACCCCGTAATCCCGCCACTGCAGGCTGAACTTGTGTTTCAGGGTCAGCAGGGTGCCTTGTCGCAGCTGGCTCTGGATCAGAGGCGAGGGGAGCACTGCCCAACCCAGCCCGTCCAGCACCGCATTGCGCATCAATTCGAAGCTGGAGAGGCCGATATGCTGGCCTCCCACAGGTAGCAGGCTTTTTACAGAAAATTCATCTACATACGAGAGGGTAACCTGGGTGTGATCGGTCAGATCCTGTTGTTTGACCCGCTTCAGTCCGGCCAGCGGATGGTTGGGCGCCACCACCATCAGGGTGCGGATCGGGTTGAGCACGTCGATATTGAGGCCGCTGCGCTCCTGATCCTCGGTGATAAGGCCAAAGGCGGCATCGACGAACCCCTCTTCCACCAGCGCCGGCAGTTCGGGCGGAGAGGCGAGCACCAGCGAGATACTGGTGCCGGGAAACTGGTTGTGCAGGCTGGCCAGCATCTCGCGCCACACCGGCTCGGGAATCGCGTCATCGCGGGCGACTCGCAGCGCCACTTCGGCCCCCGAGGCGTAATGTTTGCACTTCTGCTGCAGGCTGTTGGCTGCCTGCAGCAGGCGAGTGCAATCATCAAGCACCAGCTCGCCGATCTCGGTCAGCCGACTCTGATTGGCGCCTCGTTCAAAAAGTTCGACGCCAAGCTCAACTTCCAGCGCCGCGATGGAGGTGCTGACGGCGCTGCGGCTTTTGCCGAGGCGACGGGCGGTGTTGGCAATAGAGCCGCTATTGGCTGACTCTACAAAGAGTTCTATCTGATATAGCTTCATGTTTACAGGCCATGGCGGAGTTTTTCACCATCACCTTAGCGTGCCGAACCAAGGCAAGGCAAACCTGTGGCGTCGGAATAATCGACGCTGAGCGATTGTCGCGAGTTGCTTCTCCCCGTTTACCATCTCTCCCGTCGAAGCAACAAAGGCATCTTATATGTTATTAAGTCGTATGTTTCTGGCCCGGCTGTTTTTGACCGGCGCCATCGTGACCGAGGTCGCCGGTACCTCCAGCATGGCCATGATCCCCGAGCAGGGGGCTGGCTGGATGAATTACATCCCGATGTGGCTGTTGATCGGTTTCTCGTACTGGTTGCTGGCGAAAGCCGCCAAAACAATCTCCATTGGTATTGCGTTTGCGCTTTGGGAGGGGCTCGGGATCACCTTGATCACCATAGTGTCGGTCATGTTCCTTGGTTACGATGTGACCGTTCAGGAGCTGATTGGCCTGGCTCTCGCGATAGTGGGGATTGTTATGGTGACCATGGGGGAGACCCATGATGAGCCCGCAGACGAGTCAGTAGAAGCGGAGGCCACAGCATGAGTCCGTTTGTGATTGTACTGGGTGCCGCGCTGATCGATATCGGCGCCAACATGGCTATCAACCGCTCCAAGGGTTTTCGTTACAAGGGGTGGGGATTCCTGGGGATCATGCTGGTACTCGGCGCCTTTACCCTGCTCTCGGAAGCGGTAAGTAGCGGCCAGATTGACCTGGCTGTTGCCTACGCCACCTGGGGGGCTATCGGCATCGTCGGTACGGCGCTGGGTGGTTTGATCTTCTTTGGTGAGCGGCTCAAGCCCATCGGCTGGGCTGGCATGATGGTGATGGCGCTGGCTGTCGTTATGCTGACTACCGCCTGATAATCTGAAGCAACAAGAAATGCCGCCCGGTTGCAACCGGGCGGCTTTTGTTTGGCTGATTGCTTGGTCGATGCAGGCTCAGCGCGGCGCTTCGTAGAGCTCCAGTGGCAGGCCGTCGGGGTCGGCGAAGAAGGTAAAGCGCTTGCCGGTCAGCTCGTCCACCCGTACCGGCTCTACCTCGACCCGATGGGCCAGCAGGTGGGCGATGACCCGGTCAAGATCGCTGATCCGAAAGGCGAGATGGCGCAGGCCGCACGCCTCGGGGCGGGAGGGGCGCTCGGGAGGTGAGGGGAAGCTGAACAGCTCCAGCTGGCTGCCGTCCGGCAGGGCCAGATCCAGTTTCCACGACTGGCGCGCCTCGCGCAGGGTCTCGGCGATAATGGGTAGCCCCAGCACCTCGTGGTAGAAGTGGCGCGAGCGTGGGTAATCGCTGGCGATGATGGCCACATGGTGGATGGCGTCAAACAGCGGAAAGGTCATGGTGTTTCCTTGTCAGCAGCATAGTGAACGGGCAGCCTGCGCTGCCCGTGTCGTAGATCTAGTTGAAGAAACCGCCGAACCAGTCATCCAGCGCACTGCGTGGCGTCGCACTGCTGGCGCAACCGGCCGGGGAGCCCATGGTGGAGGCTTTGGCCGGCACCTGCAGGCTGCCCGGGCAGTCGCTGGTGACGCGGGTGCCGCTGGCGCGGGAGAAGTTGGCCCAGGTGACCCCTTCCGGCATCTTCAGCCCCAGACTGTTGACGCCGCGTTGGCTCATGTAGCCGCTAAATAGCTGCAGAGCACCGCTGGCACCGGTCAAGCCCGCCGGGGTGTTGTCGTCGCGACCGACCCAGATACTGACCAGTTCGTTGTTGTCCATCCCGGCAAACCAGGAGTCGCGCAGCTCGTTGGTGGTGCCTGTCTTGGCCGCCATGGTGGCGCCGGGGAACTTGGCACTGAGCGCGCGGGCCGTGCCCTGACTCACCGTCTTGGTCATGGCGAACAGGGTCAGCCAGCTTGCCTGCTGGTCGGTGACCCGCTTGGCGGTCTGATCATGCTGATAGAGCAGGCTGCCATCACCGTTGACTACGGCGCGAATGGCCGACAGCGGCTGGGTCAGTCCCTGATTGGCGATGGGCAGATACATCTGGTTCACCTCCAGCGGGGAGAGGGCCACCGCCCCCAGCACCAGCGACGGATAGGGCTGGATCTCCTGCTGGACTCCCAGCTTGTGCAGGGTGTCGACTACCTTCTCCAGCCCCACCTGCAGACCCAGATTGACGGTCGGCACGTTGAGGGAGCTGGCCAACGCATCCATCAGCGGCACGCTCTGGCGGAACTTGCGATCGTAGTTCTGCGGCGTCCAGACCTGACCATCCTGACCGCGAATGCGGATCGGCTGATCTTTGAGTGGGGTCGCGAGCGTCAGGCCGTTGGAGAGACCGGTGAGGTAGACCGCCGGTTTCACCAGCGAGCCGATCTGGCGGCGGGCATCCAGCGCCCGGTTGAACCCGGCGTAGCGGGGATCGCGGCCACCCACCAGCGCGACGACTTCGCCCTTATGCCAGTCGGAGACCACCATGGCCGCCTCCAGCTTCTTCTTGCCGCGCAGTTTCTCGATATCGGCGAGGCCCGATTCGACCGCTCGCTCGGCGGCATGCTGGGCGATGGGGTCGAGGCTGGTGAAGATCTTGAGGCCGGACTGCTTGAGCAGATCGGCACCGAAGCGGCTCTGGATCTCTCGCTTGAGCAATCCCATAAAGGCCGGGGTACGGCCATAACTCATTTGGCCGCGAGCGATGATGCCGAGGGGCTGACGGCTGGCCAGTTCATACTCTGCCTGGGTCAGGCTGCCGTGATCCATCAGCAGCTTCAGCACCAGATCACGGCGGGTCTTGGCCCGCTCCGGGAAGCGCCATGGGTCGTAATAGGAGGGGCCTTTCACCAGACCGACCAGCAGGGCCACCTGATCGATATCCAGCTCGTTGACCGGAATGCCGAAGTAGAAGTAGGAGGCGAGGCCGAAACCGTAGACCCCTTGCGAGAAGTTCTGCCCCAGATAGACCTCGTTGAGGTAGGACTCGAGGATCTCGTCTTTGCTGTAGCGATAGTCGATCAGCACCGCCATGTAGGCTTCCTGCAGTTTTCGCCACAGGCTGCGTTCACGGGTCAGGAAGAAGTTCTTGGCCAGCTGCTGGGTCAGAGTACTGCCCCCCTGCACGGTGCGACCCGCGATCAGGTTGGCGAACATGGCGCGCATGATGGCCACCGGCGAGACGCCGCCATGCTGGTAGAAGTCGCGATCTTCGGTGGTGAGCAGGGTCACCAGCAGGCTGTCGGGCACCTCGGCGATGCGTACCAGCAGGCGATCTTCCCGATCCTCGGTATTGAGGCGATCGAGCAGCACCGGGTCCATCTGGGCGTAACCGAGCTGGCGCTGGTTCTCCAGCGACTGGATCCCCTCAAGGCGCGGGCCGTTGAAGGTGAGGCGCAGGCCACGGGCACCATCGGCGCCGTCATAGAACTCGAACGGACGGCGAATCAGCTCGATGCGGTTGCCATTGATGGTGTATTCACCCGGTGTGTGAGGCTGGCGCACCTGCTTGTAGCTCAACATGTTGAGCTCGCGCAGCATCTGGTCCCGCGACAGGCGCTGGCTGGGGTAGAGCTCCAGCGGGCGGCTATAGACCATCACCGGCAGCTGCCACTTCTCGCCATCGAAGCGCTCGCGCACCTTGGTATCGAGGTAGATGCCAAACACCACCATAAAGGCCGCCACCACCAGGGAGAGCTTGAAGCCAAGCCAGAACAGCTTGCGCCAGATGGTGCGTTTGGGCGCAGCCTTCTTGGGGGCACGCTTGCGTCGTTGGGTTGCCATAAATCCTCTTTGCTTTCCTTTCTACTTGTTATATCGCATTCGCGAACGTCCGAGCGGGATTAACCCATCGAACTTAGATGCCCATCTTCTTTTTGGTAACCTTGGTCGGCATCGCCTCCAGCGGATTATCCGGCCAGTAGTGGCGGGGATAGCGCCCCTTCATCTCTTTTTTCACCTGCTCGTAGGATCCAGCCCAGAAAGCGGCCAGATCAGCAGTGATCTGCAGCGGTCGCTGGGCGGGGGAGAGCAACTCCACCACCAGCGGTACTCGGCCATCGGCCACGCAGGGGGTCGAACCTTGGCCGAACATCTCCTGAATGCGCACCGGGATTACCGGTGCCTGCCCCGGTTGATAGCGGATCCGCACCCGGCTGCCGGTCGGTGCCGCAAAGTGGCTCGGCAGCGCCTCGTCCAGCCGTTTGGGCAGTGGCCAGGGCAGAGATTGGCGCAGGATGTCGCTCATATTGAGCCTCTTCAGCTGCTCCAGCCGGGTCATACCGCTCACCGCTGGCAGCAGCCACTGTTCCAGCGTGGCCAGCAGGCTTTCGTCATCCATCGCGGGCCACCCCTCATCAGGCAGCCAGTCGCGGGCACAGCGCAGACGAGCCAGCAGCCCTTCGCTACTCTCGTCCCACGGCAGCACATGCAGCCCCTTGCGGCGAATGCCTTGCAGCAGGCAGCGTCCTTTCTGCTCGTCAGAGAGTTCGGTCAGCGGTCGCTGGTTCAGCACCAGCTCGCCGATCACCTGCTGGCGTTCGGCGCGCACCCGCTCTTCCCGTTCATCCCAGTCGAACCACTGCCGTTCGCTCACCAGTTCCGGCAGCAGGCGTACCAGTTCGTCCAGCTCGACCGGTTCGGCGATAAAGATGCGGCTGCCGCGATCGTTCTGCCCCATCTCGATGGCGATCAGGGCCCCTTGTCCCTGACAGGGATGACCTTCTACCAGATCGCAGCTCACCCCACCACTGAGTTGATAGCGACTGCCGCTACGCAGTTTGCCAATGCGATCCGGCCAGGCGAGGGCACAGAGCAGCCCCAGCCACTGGCCCTGTGCATTGGCAGGGCGGGCGCCAAGCCGCTCAAACCAGCGGGCAGCGTTCTGGCACAGGGCGTTTTGACGGCGGTGGAACAGCACAGAGAGGCGCTCCGATCCTCGCAGATCTTCTTCCTGCAACGCCACCAGATAAGCGGCATCGGCGACAATCCCTGTCAGACCCTCGGACTCCAGCTCGCGGGCGCGCAGCAGCATGCGGGCGAGGCGAGGGTGAGTACCGAAGGCGGCCATGGCGCGGCCAGCGGGAGTGAGTTGTTGCTCACCCTCCGGCTTCATGGCGCCAAGGGCCACCAGTAGCCGCTGGGCGCTGGCCACCGCAGCGGCTGGGGGCATGTCCAGCAGCGGCAGATCTTCCACCTTTGCCCCCCACTGGGCGGCGTCCAGCAGCAGGCCGGTCAGCTCCTGAGTGAGGATATCTGGCGGGCTCTGCTCGGCGAGTCGCTCCTGCACCTCGTTGCTCCAGAGCCGGTAGCAGATACCAGGGCCGAGACGGCCAGCACGGCCTGCCCGCTGGGTGGCGGAGGATTTGGCTATCTGGCGGGTCTCCAGTCGGGTGACACCGCTTTTCAGATCATAGGAGGCCCGTCGTTCCAGCCCGCTATCGATCACCACCGAAATCCCCTCAATAGTGAGGGAGGTCTCCGCCACATTGGTGGTGAGCACCAGCTTACGGCGGCCGGCAGGCGCTGGTTCGATGGCTGCCTGCTGCGCCGCCATGTCGAGGCGGCCGTAGAGGGGGGCGAGGGTCACGTCGTCCGGCAGTTTGTCTGCCAACCATTGCGCCAGTCGCTCGATCTCACCCTGTCCCGGCAGAAAGACCAGTAGGCTGCCATCTTGCTCGGCCAGTGCTTCGAGCACCACGGCGCCGACCTGCGGCTCCAGCCACTGCTGGCGATTGGCGGGGCGGTAGTGGTAGTCGATGGGGAAACCGCGCCCCTCGGAGCGAACCACAGGGGCATCCGGCAACAAGGTCTCGAGTGCCATGCCATCCAGGGTTGCGGACATCACCAGTAGCTTGAGATCATCGCGCAATCCCTGCTGGCTCTCGATGGCGAAGGCCAATGCGGTATCGGCGTGCAGACTGCGTTCGTGGAACTCATCGAAGATCACCAGCGAGACGCCAGTCAGCTCAGGGTCTTGTTGCAACATCCGGGTCAGCACCCCTTCGGTGACGATCTCGAGCCGGGTCGCTGAGCTGGTGCGGCTCTCACCGCGTACCCGCAGGCCGATGCGCTCGCCCACCTTCTCCCCCAGCTGACGGGCCAGAAAGCTGGCGATATTGCGCGCCGCGAGGCGCCTTGGCTCCAGCATGATGATGCGGCCGGGCAGCCGGTTCTGACGCACCAGCTCCAGCGGCAGCAGGGTCGATTTGCCCGCGCCTGGGGGCGCCTGCAGGATCACGCTGGTGTGGCTGTCGAGGGCGGCAAAGAGTTCGGGCAATACCGAAACGATGGGGAGCTGGGACAAAGCGATGAGCACCTTCTGTAGCAACCGGTAAAACGGCGCCTATTCTGCCACAGCCACCCGTGCCACCGTGAGTGGATGTGCGCAGATGGTCACTCGGGCGGGAGGGTGGCGAGACATGGCCGGATGGCTGCCATAGAATGGGCCCATCCAATGAGCGTGAAAAAGGCATTATCACCACATGGCCAAACTCTTCTTTGCCCTGCCCGTCAAGGAGCTCGCCCCCGAGCTCATCGCCTGGCGCGATCAGCAGCCCTGGCCCGGTCAGCCGGTGCCGCAAGCCAACCTCCACCTGACCCTGGCCTTTCTGGGGGACGCGGACGAGTTGACCACCCGCCGCCTGATCGCCGCCGTGGAGCGTCAGCACTGTCCGCCGCTCACCATCAGGCTGGATGAGACCGGCTGGTTCAGCCGGGCCAAGGCTGCCTGGATTGGCCCGAAGGAGTGGCCCAATGAGCTGACTGTGTTGGCAAAAGCGCTGCGCCGCCACGGCGAGAAGTTGCGCCTTGGCAATGGCGAGCAGGGCTATCGCCCCCATGTCACCCTGTCGCGCAAGGCGGTTGAGGCACCGGCCATCCAGCCTGCTCCCAATTTTCTGCTGCAGGCCGATGAGTTCTGCCTCTATCAATCCATCTCGACTCCGGACGGGGTGCGCTATGAGCCGCTTGCCTGCTGGCCGCTGCGTGCCCGGGTAAAAGAAGATGCGCGGAGGGCTAACCCGTGATTTTTGATCCCCCCCTGCAATCGGGCCAGCTGGTGGCCCGCTACAAGCGCTTTCTGACCGATGTGCAACTCGATAACGGCGAGGTCATTACTATCCACTGCGCCAATACCGGTGCCATGACCGGTTGTGCCGATCCAGGCACCCGGGTCTGGTACTCCACCTCCGATAACCCCAAGCGCAAGCTGCCCAACAGCTGGGAGATCGCCGAGAGCCCGGCGGGCCACTTTATCTGCGTCAACACGGCGCGCGCCAACCAGATCGCCCGGGAGCTGATCGAGCAAGAGGCCATCGCTCCGCTGGCGGGTTACAGCCGGTTGCGCACCGAGGTGAAGTATGGCGAAGAGAACAGTCGCATCGATCTGCTGCTGGAAGATGACGAGAAGGGCAATTGTTACATCGAGGTAAAATCGGTCACCCTGCTCGACGAGCGGGAGCAACCGGGCATGGGCTACTTCCCCGATGCGGTCACCGCCCGTGGAGCCAAGCATTTGCGCGAATTGATGGCGATGAAAGCAGCGGGCCACAGGGCCGTGCTGCTCTTTATGGTGTTGCACTCCGGAATAAGCCGGATGCGCCCTGCAACCCATATAGATCCGCACTATAGTCTGCTAATTGAGCAGGCAATCGCGGCGGGGGTTGAAATTTTATGCTATCGGCCCCATGTTGGGGTGCAAGGCATGGTGGCTCAAGGGTTTATCCCGTTTGAATCTGGTCACCTGTTACCCGAGGGGAGTGCATAAATATTGGAGTGGGTAACATTATTGGTACGGCTCGTTTGCTTACCCGTTACCCTTCTGCTATAGATGTCGCCCTCAATTTATGGATGGCACGGGTAGCGTGCTGAATTAGGAGACAGGGCATGCCAACAGGCGAAAACAGGAAATCTCTGGGCCCCCTGGCCATTGCGGGTGTCGCGCCTTACCAGGAAAAGCCGGGTGAGGAGTACATGAATGACCAACAAAAGGCGCATTTTCGCAAGATCCTGGGTGCCTGGCGCAACCAACTGATGCAGGAAGTTGATCGTACCGTCGACCATATGAAAGACGAGGCTGCCAACTTCCCGGATCCCGTGGATCGTGCCGCGCAAGAAGAAGAGTTCGCTCTTGAACTGCGTACCCGCGACCGTGAACGCAAGCTGATCAAGAAGATCGAGAAGACCTTGCAGCTGCTTGAAGACGATGATTTCGGTTACTGCGAACACTGCGGTATCGAGATCGGTATCCGTCGTTTGGAAGCCCGTCCGACTGCCGACCTCTGTGTCGATTGCAAGACGCTGGCCGAGATCAAGGAAAAACAGATGGCCGGTTGATCCCGACCCTCTGGTATATGAAAAAGGGAGCTCGCGGGCTCCCTTTTTTATTGAGCTTTTGGCAGTCGCGCCCCAGAATGCAGCCTCAATGAATCGCTTACCCGAACAGTCATGCCAGTGAATCCCCCGTCCTCACCCCTTGCACGTCCCTATGTCGGCCGCTTTGCTCCCTCACCCTCAGGCCCGCTTCATTTCGGTTCGCTGATCGCCGCCCTCGGCAGCTTTTTGCAGGCCAGAGCGCAGCAGGGACGTTGGCTGGTACGCATCGAAGATATCGATCCGCCGCGGGAGATGGCAGGGGCAGCGCACCTGATCCTCAAGACTCTTGAGGCATATGGTCTCGAGTGGGATGGGGAGGTTATGTTCCAGAGTGCGCGCCACCGCTGTTATGACGAGATCATCGACCAGCTCTACCGGGCGGGGGATCTCTACTGGTGCCGCTGCACCCGGCGCGAAATCATGGCCGCGGGCGGTTTCTACAGCGGCCACTGCCGCACCCTCGGGCTTGCGGCCGAAGGTTGCGCCGCCCGGCTGCGCCAGCACCATCCGGTCTACCACTTCGACGATCGCTTGCAGGGCCATATCGCGGTCCCGGCGGCGCTCGCCGAGGAGGATTTCATTATCCGCCGCCGCGACGGGCTCTATGCCTACAACCTGGCGGTGGTGGTGGATGATATGGACAGCGGCATCACCGAGATAGTGCGCGGTGCCGATCTGCTGGAGCCCACGGTGCGCCAGATTGCCCTCTACCAGACCCTGGGGGCGCCGGTGCCCGACTGGGTGCATTTGCCGCTGGCAGTGCTGGCAGATGGCAACAAGCTCTCCAAGCAGAACCATGCGCCGGCCCTGGCGCTCGATGAGGTGCGACCGGCCCTGTGGCAGGCGCTGCACTTCCTCGGCCAGTGCCCGCCGCCCGAGCTGATGGCAAGCCGGATCGACGAGATCATCCGGTGGGGCATCGCCAACTGGCAGCTAGAGCGGGTGCCCGCTAGCGAGAAAATCCCGCTGGACCTTGAGTAAAAAGAGCCGATTTTCGTGTAACAGTACGTGAGCTATGTGCAGATAGACCGCTATTTTCGCTGACAGACGGTTTCATGCGGGATCAATTGTCAGCACGGTTTTTCATTTGGTCAGGCGTGAGCTATGTGCAGATTGACCGCTATTTTCGCTGGCGGACGGTTTCATGCGGGATCAATTGTCAGCACGGTTTTTCATTTGGTTAGGCGTGAGCTATGATAGGCCGCTATTTTTTGGCCTCCCGTCAATTTAGAAGTCATGAAGAGGTGTACCATTTTTTCCCAGATCGCAAACTTTTGCCGCAAGGTGCTCGGCAAGGAAGACGGCGAGCAGTCGGTGGAATCCCCCATTCCAGCCCGTGTCGCCGGTCAACGTCGTACCTTAAGCCGTGATCAGCACCCTATTTCGCGCAAAGAGATCAGCGAGAATGCACTCAAGGTGCTCTATCGCCTGAACAAAGGGGGCTATGAGGCCTACCTGGTCGGCGGCGGAGTCCGGGATCTGCTGCTCGGGAAGACGCCCAAGGATTTCGACATCGCAACCGATGCGACGCCGGAGCAGATCAAGGCGCTGTTCAGCAACTGCCGCCTGATTGGCCGTCGTTTCCGCCTGGCCCACATTGTTTTTGGTCGTGACGTGATCGAAGTGGCCACCTTCCGGGGTCACCACCATCAGGTCAATACCAGCAAACATGTGTCGGCCCAGTCTGATGAAGGCATGCTGCTGCGCGACAACGTCTACGGCACCATCGAAGAGGATGCCGAGCGCCGCGACTTTACCGTCAACGCCCTCTACTACAGCGCCAAAGATTTCACCCTGCACGATTTCGAAGGGGGTCTGGAAGATCTGGCCGAGCGCAAGCTTGAGCTGATCGGCGATCCCGAGACCCGTTATCGTGAAGATCCGGTGCGGATGCTGCGCGCCGTGCGCTTTGCCGCCAAGCTGGATATGACCATCAGCCCGCGTACCGCTGCCCCCATCAAGGAGCTGGCGCCACTACTGCAAGACATCCCTGCGGCCCGCCTGTTTGAGGAGACCCTCAAGCTGTTCCTGGCTGGCGACGGCCTGGCGACCTACAAGTTGTTGCGCGAGTATGGTCTGTTCCAGCAGCTCTTCCCGCAAGTGGCGGCGCTGTTTACCCCGCATGGTAACTCGCCCTACGAGCAGTTTATCGAGCAGGGGCTGATCGATACCGACACCCGCGTCCGCGAAGATAAGCGCGTCACTCCCGCCTTCCTCTACGCTACCTTGCTGTGGGGCTGCGTCGAGGCCCGTGGTCGGGTGCTGGAGAACGAGAGCGGCCTGCCCTGGTATGACGCCTTCATGCTGGCGATCAACGAGGTACTGGACAATCAGGTGCGGATCATCGCCGTTCCCCGCCGTTTTACCACAGATGTCCGCGACATCTGGGCACTGCAACAGCGGTTGACCCGTCGTCAGGGCAAGCACCCCGAGCGCGCCATGGAGCATCCCAAGTTCCGCGCTGCGTTCGACTTCCTGTTGCTGCGCAACCGGGTCGAGCGCGGTCTCGGTGAGCTGGCCAGCTGGTGGGAGCGCTATGTTGCCTCCAATCCGGATGTGCGCCCGCAACTGCAGCGTGAAGCGACCCGTCGCCCGGCAAGCGGTGAGCGCGGTGAGTCCCGCAGCCACGATGGCGAGAAGCGCAGCAGCAACAGCCGCAACCGTCGTCGCCCCCGTCGCCGCAAACCGAAAGTGGCCGAGTGACAACAGACGTGATGACCGAGGTCTTCATCGCCATTGGTTCCAACCTGTCTGACCCGCTGGGTCAGGCTCGTCGCGCCGTTGCCGCCCTGGCAAGGTTGCCGGAATCTGTGCTGGTGGAGGCCTCGTCGTTTTACAGCAGCCGCCCCATGGGCCCTGCTGACCAGCCGGACTACGTCAATGCCGTGGCCCGGCTCAATACCCGGCTCGCGCCCCTTGCGCTGCTGGATCAATTACAAAAAATCGAGCTGGAACAGGGACGTGTGCGCAAAGATGAGCGGTGGGGGCCGAGAACTCTGGATCTCGATCTGCTGCTCTATGGGGATCAGGTGATCAACCATGAGCGCCTGATCGTACCCCACTACGGCATGAAGGAGCGGGAGTTCGTGCTGCTGCCCCTTGCCGAAATTGCGCCTGCTCTGGTGCTGCCCTGCGGCACCCCGCTCGCCCTACTGGTTGCCCGCTGCCCGCACAATGATTTGGCCATCATTGCGCCGAGTGCAGACGTACAGGAGCCTCTATGAGCAAGATCACCACCGCCAGCCTGCAGAAGATGAAGCAGGACGGTCAAAAGTTCACCGCCATCACCGCCTATGATGCCACTTTTGCCAAGCTGTTCGACGACGAGGGGGCCCATGTGCTGCTCATCGGCGATTCGCTGGGCATGGTGCTGCAAGGGGGTCAGGATACCCTGGCGGTCAACATGGATGAGATGGTCTATCACACCCGCTGTGTGGCACGCGGTGCCAGCAAGGCACTGGTGGTCGCCGACATGCCGTTCATGAGCTACGCCACCCCCGAGCAGACTTACCAGAACGCTGCCCGCCTGATGGCGGCCGGTGCCCGCATGGTCAAGATGGAAGGGGGCGACTGGCTGTGTGACTCCATCCGCCACCTTACCCGCAACGGGGTGCCGGTGTGCGGTCACCTCGGCCTCACTCCGCAATCCGTCCATGTCTTTGGTGGCTTCAAGGTGCAGGGGCGCGACGAGTTTCAGGCGCAGGAGATCTACCGTCAGGCCCTCGAGCTGCAAGCGGCCGGTATCCAGCTGCTGGTGCTCGAGTGTGTGCCTACTGCGCTGGCCGAGCGCATCACCAAGGCGCTTCGCATCCCGGTGATCGGCATTGGTGCCGGCCCCGCGACCGACGGTCAGATTTTGGTGATGCATGATGCCTTTGGCGTCACCTCCGGCTATGTGCCCAAGTTCACCAAGAACTTCCTGGCCGAGACCGGCGATGTGCGTGCCGCCATCCGCCTCTATGTCCAGCAGGTGAGCGAGGGGAGTTTCCCTGGCCCGGAACACTGCTTCAACTGATGTGATGCCCTATCGATGAGAGCGGGGGCCAGTGCCCCCGTTTCGTCATCCTGTCAGGCTGATGTAACCCGTATCTTTTTGATTCATCTGAAGGTGAACTGCCGATGTTGGTTGTTAACAATCCTGCCGCTCTGCGTGAGCAGATCTCTCAATGGCGCCGTGAAGGGCGTGCCATCGCATTCGTGCCCACCATGGGCAATCTGCATCAGGGCCACCTGACGCTGGTGAAAGAGGCGCACAGCCACGCCGAGAAGGTGGTGGTCAGCATCTTCGTCAACCCGATGCAGTTCGACAAGGCCGAGGATCTTGCCAACTACCCGCGCACTCTGGAGCAGGATTGCGCTGTGCTGGAAGCGGCCGGGGTCGATATGGTGTTCACCCCGACCCCGGAGATCATGTATCCGCAGGGGCTGGCCAGTCAGACCTTCGTCGAGGTGCCGGGTCTCTCCAATCTGCTGGAGGGGGCGCTGCGTCCGGGTCACTTCCGCGGGGTCAGCACAGTCGTTACCAAGCTGTTCAATCTGGTGCAGCCGGATGTGGCCTGCTTTGGCCAGAAGGATTACCAGCAGCTGGCGCTCATTCGCAAGATGGTGGCCGACATGGCGATGCCCATCGAGATCGTCGGCGTGCCCACCGTGCGTGCCGAAGACGGGCTGGCGCTCTCTTCGCGTAACGGCTACCTGACTGCCGCCGAGCGGGCCATTGCCCCCGAGCTGGCGCGCACCATGAACTGGATTGCCGATCAGATCGAAGCGGGTGATCACCACCTGCCGTCGCTGGTGGCGCAGGCCAGCCAGCGTCTCGACAACGCCGGTTTCCGTACCGATGCCATCGACATCGTCGATGCCGCCACCCTCGAATCCGCTACTGACGAGAGCGCGCAGCTGGTGATCCTGATGGCTGCCTATCTGGGCAAGGCCCGCCTTATCGACAACCGCGTCGTCGCCGTAAAGAAGTAATTCCCCCGATTGTCAGCGGACGCCTTCCCGGGCGTCCGCTGCTTTTTCACGCCTGCCATTTGGCGTTTTCCCTCGCGACTCTGCTCGCACCCGCTGTTTTCTCTCTCCACAATCGGCCCTGATGGCCGCTACAGGTGTTTATTTATGTTTACCTTGTTTGCTTCGTTGCTCTTCTGTCTGCTCTGTTTTGCCCTGACCCGGCTGCCCACTTCGGTGCCGCTCTCGCGCAAGGTGCTCGCCGGTCTGCTGCTGGGGGGGCTGTTTGGTCTCGGTCTGCAGCTGGGCTGGGGCGCCGATGATGCCGGCGTCCAGCAGACCCTGGAGTGGGTCAATATCATCGGCGGCGGCTATGTCAGCCTGCTCAAGGTGGTGATGATGCCGCTGGTGTTCACCTCCATCCTCTCCGCCATCAACAAGCTGGAGCAGGCACAGTCCCTCGGCAAGATCAGCGCCGTGCTGATCGGCTCCATGCTGACCCTGGTGATGATCGCCGGTGTGGTGGGGATGACCATCACCCACCTGAGCGGCCTCACCGCCGCCGGACTGCTGAGCCACGGCAGCGATAGCGCTGCGCTGCAACAGAGCATGAGCACCATCGACGGTGCCCAGACCCTGCCGGCCCTGCTGCTCTCGCTGGTGCCCACCAACTTTGCCGCCGATATGGCGGGTAGCCGCGGTCTCTCGGTGATCGGGGTGGTGATCTTCACCGTGTTGGCCGGGGTTGCCCTGCTGCAGCTGAAGGCAGAGCATCCACAGGCGGGTGCCCGCGCCGCCGTGGCCATCGACACCCTGCAGTTGTGGGTGATGAAGATGGTGCGGGTGGTGATTGCGCTGACTCCCTATGGTGTGATGGCGCTGATCGCCCGGGTGGTAGCCCACTATCCCCTGAGCGAGATCCTCAGCCTGCTCGGCTTTATTCTGGTCTGCTACGTCGCCATTCTGGCGATGTTTGCGGTGCACATGGTGATCCTGCTGCTGATCGGCCAGAACCCGCTGCACTATCTGCGGGAAGTATGGGGCGTGCTCACCTTCGCTTTTGTCTCCCGCAGCAGCGCGGCTTCCATCCCGCTCAGTATCGAGACCCAGCAGCGTCTTGGGGTGCCCGCCAGCATCGCCAACTTTGCCGCCTCGTTCGGTGCCAACCTCGGCCAGAACGGCTGCGCCGGTATCTATCCGGCCATGATGGTGGCGATGATTGCCCCCATACTCGGCATCAACCCGTTTGATCCCCTGTTCCTGCTGACTCTGTTGCCGGTGATTGCGCTGGGCTCCATCGGGGTGGCCGGCGTCGGCGGTGGCGGCACCTTCGCCGCGCTGATCGTGCTCTCCACCCTCAACTTCCCCATCGCGCTGGTGGGGGTGATGATCGCCATCGAGCCACTGGTGGATATGGGCCGCACAGCTCTCAACGTCAACGGCTCCATCATGGCGGCGATGATCACCAAGCGGTTGCTGGGCAAGCAGCAGCTGGCCAACGTGGAGACGGTGCAGACGCAGGCCGCCAGTTAACTCCAAGTGTTGCCCAATATGAAAGAAGCCCGCAGTTGCGGGCTTCTTTCATATCGGCTGTGTTGCCTTGTGGGCAGACGCGGTTACTCGGCAGAGACGGGGTAACCGGCTCCTTTCCAGGCGAAGATGCCGCCCGGCACCCGATAGACTTGCTGATAGCCCTGAGTCACCGCCCAGGCGGCAGCGTTGTGGCTGCGGCCGCACTTGACGAAGCCGCAGTAGATCACCACAGGACGGGACTTGTCTTCACCCAACAGTGCCTGGAACTGTTCCGCCGTGCCGCTTCCCTCGACGATCTCGCTCCAGTTGTCGGCGGCCTTGGCCTCCTTCACGAAGACAAAGTTCTTGGCGCCCGGAATGTGCTCTTTCTTGTAGGAGTCCTCATAGGGCATGGTGTCGATGATCACCAGCTCCTCGCCCTTGTCCATGCGGGTCTTCAGCTCGGCCACGGTCAGCAGCTGATAGCCCCCCTGCTGCGCCTCCTGTGCCAGCTGCACCGCCGATTGCTCCAGCTTCACCTCCTGCTCGAACTGGTTGTCGCCACAGCCCGTGAGGGCAAAGCTGGCGGCGATCAGCGAGGCCAGCAGAGTGCGGGATCGCAATGTCATCATGTCACTACTCCTTTAGAACGGGAAAAACGGGGCGGGAAGTTCGCAGCAGGGCGCCCGCAAGCGTCAGTAGCAGCAGATCCCGCACAATGGCCTCCGGCAACGAGCCGAGATCAGCCCTGCCCAGACAGCCGCAAGAGATGTCGAGCCCGATGGCAACGCCATAGCCCAACACCGGAATAAACAGGGCGAGCAGCCCGATCACCAGCCAGAGTCCCCAGCGCCGGTTGGCGATGACCGCAAGTCCAGCACAGAGCTCAAGGGCGATCAGCCCCCAGGCCACTGGCGGGATCAGTGACGGCCAGACCAGCCCGAAGGCCGCGATCTGTTCGACAAACAGGGCGGGGGATGTCAGCTTGAACCCGGCAGAGGCGAGGAAGAATCCCCCCAGCGCCAGATTGGCCAGCATGCGCAACAATGCAGGCATGTTCTACCTCTTTATAGAGAGGTGTGAATTCTAACAATTCCCGATTGAGCCGCAATGACTAAACCCATGCCGGACAAGATAAATCTCGATTTTGCGGGGTAGTGACCAGAATAAGTGCGCTAGACCCTGATGGTGGCGGTTGTGGAGGCGGAATGCTGTGGCTGTGTCGATTGCTCCCTGTCGTGCTGGTGGGTCAGCAGTTCGGCAGCCAGCTCGATGGCCCGCTCGAGCAGTAGCAGCAGGCTGTCGACCGTCAGATGATCGAGCCACTCGCGGGCCCAGATCAGGGTCTCTCCCCGCTCGGTCTGATCCAGCAGAAACACCGGCTCGTCGCCAAGGTGGTTGAGCAGGGGCGTGTTGGGCATAGCGTGGCCCGGTAGCAGCAGATAGATCACCAGATGGCCCTCATCCTCTGCCAGCGTCAGCACCAGCTCGTCGTTGATGGTCAGGGTGGTGGCTGTCTGTCCGGCCACCGGAAGCGGAAGTCCAAGTTGTGTGTACAGGGCGGTGATGAGAGCGTGATACATGGCCAAACCTCGGGCAGGGGGAGAGTGACACCCTATGCGGCTGATCGGTGGCTGCTTATCACTTGTCGTCATTTTTTTAGCGTTTTTGGTCGGCGGGGCGGGTGATTGTGCCGAAATTGTGAGCTGACAGACATCTTTTACGGGTCAGTCCGAATCCTAAAAAAGCGGGACCATCGCTGACAGGGTGACAAGGGGGGGCGGCGTACGCTGAGAATCTTCTCTCTCATCAACGCAGGTTTCTTACCATGAAAATTGCCTCCCCGGATATCGATGTAAGCCGTCATCAGCAGACAAGCCCTGATGCCACTCCACCTGCTACTGCTCGCCTTGGCAACGCCAGACTACGGCTGCTGGATACCGGTAACCGGGAGTTCGAGAGGGGGATCCGCCGTGGTATTGGCCATCGGCAGAGCCCGGAACTCAAGGCGGTCAAGCAGGCCGTGCGGCACTACCAGGCCCAGCCAACGCCTTCACTGGTCGGGTTGGCGAAGATCGAACAGGCGCTGCAGTTCTGGATCGACTCGGGCAAGAACCGCTCCCGTCAGCAGGATCCCGTGTTGCAAAAACTGGTCGATGACATCGCTGTCCGCCGTCAGGCGTTGGCGCAGGGTGGCCAGCCTCCCTCATTTCAGCTGGCGTGGGTTTGCAACGAGCAGGGGAGAGTCAATCAGCCTATCGAGAGTAACCAGCAGATCCGCCAGTGGTGCAGCGAGTTGGCTCGCCTGCAACAGGAGGGGGGCAACGACTTGTTCAAGCGGGAGCTGCAAGGGGGGCTAGACCTGATGTTCGGGGTGAGTGAGGGGATGATGGCGCGACGGTTGGAGCGGGCGCCGACCCGTGAAGAGGTCGCAGCAAGCCACGAGTGGCAGCTGTTTTGCGGGACCTTGCGTCAGGCCCTGCCCGCACTGGGTGAGCTCAAGCCCCAAGCCACTGCCGAGGAGAATGGTCGCGATATCCTGCTTACCCACAGTCAGTTGTTGGAGCTGGGCCACCTCAAGGAGGTTCTGGATCTCAGCATTCAGCAGCAGGTGAGCAAGCAGGGGGAGATTGGCCTGCTCAGGACCGAGCTGCTGACCGCGCTGGTGGATGGACTGGATGAGCCCTGGCTTGAGCGCGAGGCGCAGGAGAAGGCGCTCTGGCAGGGAGAGGCCGCATCAGGCAAGCACTATCAGAGTGGTGTACGGGCCGAGCTCAAGAGCCCTCTCTCTGCGGCCAGCAAGGAGCTGAAACCGGGTGAGCCCGTGAGCCACAAGGCCTTTGGCGGGCTCGGGCTGGTCAGTGCCAGTGCGCTGGTGGAGGCTTTCGCCAAGATCGAGATTGGCAAGTGGGAGGGGCGTCGCGACACGCCGGTAGGAGAGTTTGCCGGCAAGGTGGCCCTGACTCAGGAGAACAGGGCGAGTGCCAAGGCCGAGCTGGTGATTGACAAGGCGGAGGGCTCATTGGTGTTCAATCCCGTGAACAAGATCGTCAATGATACCGACGGATCGCGTTACACACCGGGACCCCATGACCTTAGTCTGCTGCGTATCGGGGCCAGTGCCGAGCTGGTGAGCAGGCTGGGGCTGTCGGTGGAGGGGAGCTGGACTATCGGCAATCTGCTTAACGCCAAGCTGGCAGGCTCGGCCGAGGTGGTCGCCAATGCCAAGCTGGAGGCCGCTGCTGCGGCTATCATGACCCCCAATGGGCCAGTGGTCAGCGTGACGGCCAACGCCTCGGCCTTTGCTGGTATGAAAGCTGAGGGGAGTGCCCAGCTCAGTCTGCTCAAGAGCCAGTATGCGGATGCCTATAGCCTTTCGGCCAAGGTACGCGCCTCCGCCAATCTGGGGGTCGGTGCATCGGCCGGTGCCACTGCGGCTTTCGGGCCACAGGGAGCCAAGTTTCATACTACCCTTGGCGTGACACTGGGGGGGGGGGCCGATGTCGGTTGGGAGGGCGGAGTCAATGCCATGGCTACCAAGGCTTATGCACTGGAGCTGGCTGCTCGTGCGGTAAGCAACTTTGATCAGCGCAAAGGGGAGCAGCTAGATGGACTGGCGATGGCGGCAGGGAATGAAAACCGTCTCTTCGAACTGGCCCAGCGGGTCGATAACCGGATTGTCACTCTCGCCACCCAGTTGGAGGAACTGCAGCTGGCGGCCAGCGAGAACCGGATCCGGATGCAGGAGAGCCTGATCGATCCCGATCTCGCTGCTGGTCGCACCGCCATGGCCCTGGCTATCGACGATGCCTTCGGTCAGGAGCGGGTCGATGAGCAGGGGGGCGTCACGGTTCCCGAGCGGGCCGCCGAGCGCAACGAAAAGCTTGAGCTCACCGCCCGGCTGCTAAAGGATCACGCTATCCGGGTCTAAGTCATCCCGAGGTGGGCCGGACAATGAAAACGGGCACCGCGAGGTGCCCGTTTTGGTCATTAGTGGCGCAGGCCGGTGCCGCGGGAGATAAGCCACCAGGCGATACCGTAGAGGGCCACGATAAAGCCGATGATGATGAGGTAGGCGGTGCCGAGCGGCACGTCGGAGATACCGAGGAAGCCGTAACGGAACGCGTTCACCATGTAGATGATGGGGTTCACCTGGGAGACGCCCTGCCAGAACGGGGGCAGCAGGCTGATGGAGTAGAACACTCCGCCCAGATAGGTGAGCGGCGTCAGCACGAAGGTGGGGATGATGCTGATGTCGTCGAAGGTCTTGGCAAACACCGCGTTGATAAGGCCACCCAGCGAGAAGAGGATAGCGGTGAGCAGCACGGTGAAGCAGACGCTGAACAGGTGGTGGATCTGCAGCGGCACGAAGAACAGCGACACCAGGGTGACGATAAGGCCGACACAGAGGCCGCGTGCCACGCCCCCGCCCACGTAACCGGCGATGATGACGTAGTTGGGCACCGGCGCGACCAGCATCTCCTCGATATTGCGCTGGAACTTGGCGCTGAAGAAGGAGGAGGCGACGTTGGAGTAGGAGTTGGTGATCACCGACATCATGATGAGGCCGGGCACGATGAACTCCATGTAGGTGAAGCCGCCCATGTCACCGATGCGCGAACCGATCAGGTTGCCGAAGATGACGAAATAGAGGCTCATGGTGATGGCCGGTGGCACCAGGGTCTGGATCCAGATCCGGGTAAAGCGGCTTACCTCTTTGGCCAGAATGCTCTTGAAGGCGATGTAGTAGATGGCCAGATTCATGCTTTTCTCCCCTCTTCGACCAGATTGACGAACAGCTCTTCCAGCCGGTTGGCCTTGTTGCGCATGCTCACGACCTGCACCTGCTGCTTCGACAGTTGCTCGAACAGGCTGTTGAGTGACTGGCTCTTGTCGAGATCCACCTCAAGGGTACGTTCATCCTGCATCCGGCCGTTGAACTCCGGCACCTCAGGTACGGCAGAACCTGGCGCAAGGTCGAGCAGGAAGGTCTCGCGACCCAGCTTGCCCAGCAGGTTTTTCATGCTGGTGTTCTCGATCAGGCGACCCTTGTCGATGATGCCGATGTTGCGGCAGAGCATCTCGGCCTCTTCCAGATAGTGGGTAGTAAGGATGATGGTGACGCCCTGCTCGTTGAGATCCTTGAGGAAGGTCCACATGGAGCGGCGGATCTCGATATCGACCCCGGCGGTCGGTTCATCGAGGATCAGCAGCTTGGGCTCGTGCATCAGGGCGCGGGCGATCATCAGGCGACGCTTCATGCCGCCGGAGAGGGTGCGGGCAGGCATGTCACGCTTCTCCCACAGATCGAGCTGGCGCAGATACTTCTCGGCGCGGATCTTGGCTTCTGCCTTGGGCACGCCGTAGAAACCGGCCTGATGGGTGACAATCTGGATCACCTTCTCGAACTGGCTGAAGTTGAACTCCTGCGGCACCAGTCCGAGCTGGGCCTTGGCCTGTTCCAGATCGCTGTCGATGTCGTAGCCAAACACCTTCACCTTGCCGGCGCTCTTGTTCACCAGCGAGCTGATGACGCCGATGGTGGTGGACTTGCCCGCGCCGTTCGGGCCGAGCAGGGCGAAGAAATCCCCCTGCCTGACGGTAAGATCGATGCCTTTAAGGGCTTCGACGCCCCCCTGATAGGTCTTTTTCAGGCCGCTGATTTCCAGTGCGTTCATTGCAACCTCTGTGATGGTTGAATCCGGCTCGATACAGAAAAGGCGGCCAAGGCCGCCTGCACAGAGTAAAGGGCGCAAGGCCGCTTCACCCGTGATATTCCTGAACCCGGCTTACTCCTGGGGTACCACTTTGCCGATAAACGGCAGGTTGCGGTACTTCTGGGCGTAGTCGATGCCACAGCCGACCACGAATTCGTCCGGAATGGCGAAGCCAATCCAGTCGACCGGCACCTGCACTTCGCGGCGGGAGGGTTTGTCCAGCAGGGTGCAGATGGCCAGGGATTTCGGCTCGCGCAGGGAGAGGATCTCGCGCACCTTGTTGAGGGTGTAACCGGTGTCGATGATGTCTTCCACGATCACCACATCCTTGCCCTTGATGTCATCGTCCAGGTCTTTGAGGATGCGGACGTCACGGGTGCTGTGCATGCCGGAGCCGTAGCTGGAGGCGGTCATGAAGTCCAGGGTGATGGGCAGCTGGCACTGGCGGCAGAGATCGGCCAGGAAGATGCAGGAACCGCGCAGCAGCGCAATCATCACGACTTCGTCAGAACCCTGATAGCGGGCGGTGATCTCTTCACCCAATTTGGCGATCCGGGCGGCTACTTCAGCCTCGGAGATCATCACCTCGACGGTGTGTTTCATCACTTACTCCCATAAGGCCAAAGGGGATTTGGCCGTTCATGAATATCAAAACCGATGATTCTACCACTCATGTTGAAGGGTGCTAGAGATACGTGGTGCTTTTATCGGCTTATTTTAATTGATAGAGTTAGCAGGCACTCAGGCATGATTAGTTAAAATACTATAAACACCATAATCAATAACTATTAGATGATAAAAACTATGGAACCACGCGCAGAAATAAGACGTCGTACCCGGCTGTCGCCGGAAGCTCGTCGCTCCCAATTGATGGAATGTGCCATCGAGGTGTTCTCCCGTCGCGGCATTGGCCGTGCAGGTCACGCCGAGATAGCCGAACAGGCCAAGGTCTCTGTGGCTACCGTCTTCAACTATTTCAACACCCGCGAGGAGTTGGTAGATGAGGTGCTGGCCGAGATCGAACGCTTTGTGAACCAGATGCTGTCGCAGGCATACGGTGACCAGGGCTCCATTTTCGACAAGATCCAGCGTCATGTACGCCTCTCTGTCGATGCCGCCTACGATCAACCGGATTATGCCGGTATCTGGCTGGAGTGGAGCTCATCGGTTCGGGAAGAGGTATGGCCCCGCTATACCCGGCTGCTCGATCACTGCCTTGAGCTGATCGCCAGCGAGCTGCAAACCGCCATGGATGCAGGGGAGATCACCAGTGTGCTGTCGGCACAGGATCTGGCCCGCTCTCTGACCGGTTTTGGCTATGTGATGATGCAGATGATCAATCAACCTCAGCGCCCGGTGCGCCAAGAGGTGACTGATTTCCTGTTCAAGTACGTGACGGCGCCAATTCAGGCTCGCTAACACGGCTTAACGAAAATACGGCGTCACTCATTGAGTGGCGCCGTTTTTTTATGGCCGGATGTGGCGGTCACCTCACTGGTGGCCATAGCCCCAGCGGTGGGTTAGCTCATGCTCGACACCCAGATGATCGAGGATGCGGGCGACCATAAAGTCCACCAGATCGGCGATGCTTTTCGGCTCATGATAGAAACCGGGGGCTGCGGGCATGATGGTCACCCCGAGCCGTGCCAGTTTCAGCATGTTCTCCAGATGGATCGCCGAGAAGGGGGTTTCGCGGGGCACCAGGATCAGTTGGCCGCGCTCCTTGATCACCACATCCGCTGCCCGCTCCAGCAGGTTGTCCGAGGTGCCGTTGGCAATGGCCGAGACGGTGCCCATTGAGCAGGGGCAGACCACCATCTGTTTGGGCGCGGCCGAACCGGAGGCCACCGGCGAGAACCACTCCTCCTTGCCGCAGGCGACAATCTGCCCCTCCTTGGCGCCATATTGGCGACAAAGATAGGCAGAGAGCTCTTTCGGCGAGCCGGGCCAATCCTGTTGCTGCTCGGTCTTGAGTACCACACGAGCCGCCGATGAGGCGAGCAGGTAGACCCGATAGTCCGCCTGCACCAGACACTGGAGCAGGCGCAGGGCGTAGGGGGCGCCGGAGGCGCCGGTCAGCGCCAGGGTGATCGCTTTGTTCATAGTTCGCCGTGGTAATCCTTGAGGCGGGCGATCAGCTTGTCATGAATGCCACCGAAGCCGCCGTTGCTCATGATCAGAATATGGTCGCCATCGCGGCTCTCGGCCACCAGTCGGTTGATCAGGGTCTCCAGATCGTTGAATACCTTGGCCGGTCGGGTCATATGGGCAGTCACTTCGCCGAGATCCCAGCCGATGTTGGGAGGCTGGAAGAAGAATACCTCGTCAGCACCATCGAAGCAGCCGGCCAGCTCCTCCTTGTGTACCCCCAGCTTCATGGTGTTGGAGCGCGGCTCCAGCACTGCCAGGATACGGGCTTTGCCTACCTTGGCGCGCAGACCTCCAAGGGTGGTTTCGATGGCGGTGGGGTGGTGGGCGAAGTCGTCATAAACGCTGATGCCAGCTACCTCGCCCTTGAGCTCCATCCGCCGTTTGGGGGATTTGAACTGGCAGAGCGCCGCAATACCATGTTCTACCATCACGCCAGCATGACGGGCGGCCGCGATGGCCATCAGGCCATTGTTGACGTTGTGTTCGCCGATGCACTCCCAGTGCACCTCGCCCTGCTTTTCGCCATCCAGCCACACCTCGAAAGCGGAGCCGTCATCGGCCAGCTTGACCGCTTTCCACTTGGCGTCGTCCTGACCCACCAGCTCCACTTCGCTCCAGCAGCCCATTTTGCGTACGGCGGTGAGGTTGTCATCCGTTTGCGGGAACAGCACCCGGCCGTTGCTCGGCACGGTACGCATCAGGTGGTGGAACTGGCGCTGGATGGCGGCGAGATCCGGGAAGATGTCCGCGTGGTCGAACTCCAGGTTGTTCATCACCAGGGTACGCGGGTGGTAGTGGACGAACTTGGAGCGCTTGTCGAAGAAGGCGCAGTCATACTCGTCCGCTTCGATGACGAAGAAGGGGGCGGAGCCGAGACGGGCCGAGACCGGGAAGTTGCCCGGCACGCCGCCGATGAGGAAACCGGGCTCCAGCTTGGCATACTCCAGCACCCAGGCCAGCATGCTGGCGGTGGTGGTCTTGCCGTGGGTGCCGGCAACGGCCAGTACCCAGCGATCTTGCAGCACATGCTCCAGCAGCCACTGGGGGCCGGAGATGTAGGGCAGATTGCGATCCAGCACATATTCAACACAGGGGTTGCCACGGCTCATGGCGTTGCCAATCACCACCAGATCCGGCGCCGGATCGAGTTGGGAGGGGTCATAGCCTTCGGTCAGTTCGATGCCCTGTTGCTCGAGCTGGGTACTCATGGGGGGATAGACATTGGCATCCGAACCGGTCACCCGATAACCAAGCTGTTTTGCCAACACCGCCAGACCACCCATAAAGGTGCCGCAGATCCCGAGAATGTGAATATGCATACCGCTTCCTTTCGCAGTAAAGGGAAGTGCGCATTCTAGGGGGTGTTGCGGTGGTGGCACAAGCCGCACTCATGGTGAGAAGCCCACAGATGCAGCACCGGAGGCAGAAATCTTGGCGCTGTTGGGATATGCGAGATTGGAATAGGCTGACGGGCTTTGTTTGAGGCTTGATATTGTGTCGCACTTTCTTACAATTCTTCGGTTTTGTGACGCACGCTACAGTTTTACGATATCGCCCTTTTCCAAAGGAGAGTCCCCATGGGCAAGTTCCTGCTTTGCTATCTGGTCGGTGGTCTGGTGGCCATCAGTTGGGCTGCGCTGCCCGCTCATGGTCCCTGGGAACAGTGGGACCTCGCGATTTTTCATACCGTTAACGGCTGGCTCGGGCAGTCGGCTCTGTGGGCCGATCTGGTGGCCATCACCAATAACCGGCTGTTCGATCTGGCGGTGCTGGCCTGTATGGGGCTGATCCTGGCCCGCTGCTTCTTCGCCCGGGATTTGGTGGGTCGTCGCCAACTGGTGGCGATGGGCATAGTGATGCTGCTGAGTGCGTTAGTGATCAACCAGCTTGGTCACCGATTGCCGGTGGAGCGTCCCAGCCCGACTCTGATGGTGGCCGATGCGCTGCGGGTGACCCAGATCAGCGGTATTCCGACCAAGGACTCTTCCGGTGATAGCTTCCCGGGGGATCACGCCCTGTTCCTGATGATCTTTGCCGGTTTTGCCCTGCGCTATCTGCCGCGCTGGGCGGGAGTCACCGCATTGCTGATGGTGCCGATCTTTTCCGCGCCGCGCATTCTGGTTGGCGCTCACTGGTTTACCGATGTCTATGTCGGCGCGTTGGGGCTGGCGACCCTCTGTCTGCCCTGGGTGCTGCTGACCCCGCTGGCGGATCGGCTGATAGAGCGCCTCGCCCCCCGATTGGCCCGTGTGCCGCTGCTGCGCAGTCAGACCCACTGATTGAACGTCGCAAAATAAAACGCCCCGACATGAAAATGTCGGGGCGTTTTATTATCCACCCACGAGATATCAGCCTTGATAGCCGTTCGGGTTGTTGCTTTGCCAGCGCCAGGTATCGACCATCATCTGCTCCAGACCGCGCTCAGCCTGCCAGCCCAGCTCGGCACGGGCCAGTGTCGGCTCTGCCCAGCACTCGGCGATGTCGCCCGGGCGACGGGGTTTGATCTGGTAGGGAATGGGTCGGCCGCTGGCCGCTTCAAACGCCCTGATCATCTCCAGCACCGAATAGCCCTGACCTGTGCCCAGGTTGTAGGTGAAGACGCCGGTGTCGCTCTTGATGCGCGCCAGTGCTTTCAGGTGGCCGATGGCGAGATCCACCACATGGATGTAGTCACGTACGCCGGTGCCATCCGGGGTCGGGTAGTCGTTGCCAAATACCCCCAGCTCCTTGAGCTTGCCCACGCCGACCTGGCTGATATAGGGCAACAGGTTGTTGGGGATGCCGTTGGGATCTTCACCAATCAGGCCGCTCTCGTGGGCGCCGACCGGGTTGAAGTAACGCAGCAGTACGATAGCCCAGCGGGGATCGGATTTGGCGAGATCGCGCAGGATCTCCTCCACCATCAGCTTGGAGCGACCATAGGGGTTGGTGGCGCTGGTGGGGAAATCTTCCCGCAGCGGTACCGAGGCGGGATCGCCATAGACAGTGGCCGAGGAGCTGAATACCAGCCGGAAAACCCCGGCCTTGGCCATCTCTTCGCACAGCACCAGAGTGCCGCTGATGTTGTTCTGGTAGTAGGTGAGCGGGATCTGGCTCGACTCCCCGACCGCCTTGAGGCCGGCGAAGTGGATGACCGATTCGATCTGGTGGTTGGCGAACAGCTGCTGCAGGCAGGCTCTGTCCAGCACATCCCCTTCGACGAAGGTGACCGGTTTGCCGGTGATCTGCTCGACCCGCTTGAGTGACGCCGGTGAGGAGTTGGATAGGTTGTCGAGTACCACGACCTGCTGCCCCGCGCCCAGCAGCTCAACCAGGGTGTGGGAGCCGATATAGCCGGCGCCCCCTGTGACCAGTATTGTCATTTTTTATCCCGTGTTCTGGTGAAACTGGGGCAGAGTCTAGCGCCCCTGTCTACTTGGGAAAAGGTTGGGATACCGATGACGCTTTCACCGCACCTCACAAAAGGCTTCACCACGCCTCAATAATCGAGTCCGATATCCCCTTTTGCGGTGCAGGAGCAGGCCAGAGCAACGCCGCTCTCCAGATCCTGCGCACTCAAGGTCATCACGCTCTGGCGCTCGATGTCACCTGTGGTGGTGCAACGACAGCTGCCACATACCCCGGCGCGACAAGCAGCCATCATGGTTTCGCCCGCAGCTTCCAATGCCGCCAGCAGGGTCTGACCCGGCAGGATTTTCACTTTCTTGCCGCTCTTTTTCAGGGTTAGCCAGAAGTGGTCGCTGGTGGTCTTGATGGGCTCTGCTGGAGGAAAACCGAAGGACTCCTGATGCTGCTGCTCCTGCGGCAGTCCCAGTTCGGCCAGCATGGTTTTGACCGCCGCCATATAGGGGGCCGGGCCACAGAGATAGACATGGCGTTCGCGCAGATCCGGGGCCAGTTCGGCCAGCATGGCGGGGGTGAGTCGGCCAATCCAGGGGTGATCTGCAGGGGCCTCTTCCATAATCAGGGCATGGCGTACACCGGCATGGGCCTCAGCCAGTGCAGCCAAGTCATCTGCGAAGATCACATCTGCTGGCGAGCGGGCGCTATGGATAAAGCGGATATCGGCATCCGGTCGTTTGGCGAGCTCGTCTCGCAACATGGCCCACATGGGGGTAATGCCGGAACCAGCGCTCAAGAGCAGTGGCCGTTCGCAAGGCAAGGCGGTCAGGTTGAAATCGCCGAACGGGCCATCCACCCGGATTTTGTCTCCCACTTGCAAGGTCTGATGCAGATGGTGGGAGACCCGTCCCACATCCTTGATAGTCACTTGCCAGAATACATCCTGTGGGCTGGAGGAGAGGGTATAGGCGCGGCACTCCGGCTGGCCGTCGATCTCGGTATGCAGGGTGATGCACTGGCCAGCCAGTACGGGAGGGAGGCTGCCGGAAAGCGGCGCCAGCTGCCAGCTCACGACGTCGTGGGTGTTCTGTTGGCGGCCAATGCAGGTGAGCGTGAGAGAGGTCATCACAAGGCTCCTTAGGTTTGAAACGGTTCGAAAAACGTCTGGTGAAAAAGCCGGATCCAGAAAAAAGGCGAGCCGGGCGGCTCGCCAAACGCTTACAACATGAGGTGCCGATCAGGCCGCCAGGATCTCGGCCAGGTCAGCCTCGGCCGTGGTGGTCCCTTTCAGGCCAAACTGCTCCTCCAGCACTTTGAGCAGAGCCGGGGTGAGGAAGGCGGGGGCGGTCGGGCCGGTACGAATGTCCTTCACCCCGAGGGAGAGCAGGGTGAGCAGTATGACGATGGCTTTTTGCTCGAACCAGGAGAGCACCAGCGTCAGCGGCAGATCGTTGACCCCGCACTCGAACGCCTCGGAGAGTGCCAGCGCCAACTGGATGGCGGAGTAGGCATCGTTGCACTGACCCACGTCCAGCAGACGCGGAATGCCGCCGATGTCGCCAAAGTCGAGCTTGTTGAACTTGTATTTGCCGCAGCCCAGGGTGAGCAGCAGGCTGTCGCGCGGCGCCGCCTTGGCAAACTCGGTGAAGTAGGCGCGCTCGGCCTTGTCGCCGTCACAGCCACCTACCAGGAAGAAGTGGCTGATCTCCCCGGCCTTGACCTTCTCGATCACCGCGGGTGCAGCCTGCATCAGGGCGTTGCGGGCAAAGCCGATGGTGATGAAGTGCTCGAGCTCGGTGTGCTTGAAGCCTTCCAGCGCTTGCGCCTTGGCGATCACGGCGGAGAAATCATCCCCCTCCAGATGGGTTACGCCCGGCCAGCCGACGATGGAGCGGGTGAAGATGCGATCCGAGTAGTTGCCCACATTCGGGTCGATGATGCAGTTGGAGGTCATCACCACGGCGCCCGGGAAGTTGGCAAACTCCTTCTGCTGGTTTTGCCAGGCGGAGCCGTAGTTGCCCACCAGATGGGGGTACTGCTTGAAGAAGGGGTATGCCAGCGCGGGCAGCATCTCGCCGTGGGTGTAGACATGAATGCCGGTCCCCTTGGTCTGCTCCAGAATGAGTTTGAGATCCATCATGTCGTGGCCGGAGACCAGAATGCACTTGCCGGGGATCGGCGTGACCCTGGCCCGGGTCGGCTCCGGATGGCCGAAGGCGCTGGTTTCACCGAGATCCAGCATCTCCATGATTTTGAAGTTGAGTTGACCGATCTCCATGGCGCAGCTGAACAGCCGACCCATTTCGCTCGGGTCTGTGCTGAGCCAGCTCATGATGCGGTGGAATTCGGCGGCCACCTCGTCACTCTGCTGATCCAGCACCCGGGCGTGCTCCATATAGGCAGCGGCGCCCTTGAGGCCGTAGAGGCAGAGCAGGCGCAGCCCCATGATGTCTTCGTTCACCTCGCTCTTGCCCCGATTGGGGGCGGCTGATGCGGCATGGGCAAGTTGCTCCAGCAGCTCGGCACCGGGTTCGAAGTAAGCGGACTGTGGCAAGCCGTTGACCTGCACCGCCATGGCGGTCATACGATCGGCCAGCTGCTGGCGATAGGCGAGGGCCTGATTGACATAGGCCACGATGCGATTCGAGTCGAAGTTGACGTTGGTGAGGGTGGCGAAGAAGGCCTTGGGCACGAAGGCATCGATCTCGCGGTCGATGATGCCCTGCTTACGGGCGGCCAGCGCCCAGGCGCTGAGCCCCTGCAGGGTGTAGATCAGCACATCCTGCAGATCCGAGGTTTCCGCCGTTTTGCCGCACATACCTTGTGCGTAGGCACAGCCGTTGCCAGCCGGGGTACGAATTGTCTGTTCACATTGCACACAAAACATCATGTCTCTCCTAATTGGACATTTCAGTTGTCTGTTTTGTGGCGATTCTATTCCTCTCGCGAAAAACTTAATAGGCATTCAATTTGCCAATTAAGATTCCCTTGATGCAGATCAAAAACAAAAAAAGCCGCCCAAACAGGGCGGCAAGCGGGTGGATAAAAGGAGAGACAACTCAGGTTTGCAACAGAACATAACAATCAGACGGATTGGGCCGTGGTCTGGTCAGGAGCTTTCGGCCCGGTACTTACTCAAGCCAGCATACGTACGCTGTAGTCGGCTTGGTTCACTATCAGGCCAGATAAGCGCGCAGCATCCAGACCAGTTTTTCCTGCTGCTGCACATAGTCGGAGAGGATGGAGGCAGTGCCCTCATCACCGGCTTCGGCGGCCTGGCCCAGAATACGACGCTGGGCGACCAGCAGTTCGCGGAAGCTATCCAGCAGGGATTCGACACAGGCGCGGCCATCGTGCAGCCCTTTTTGTTCCGGGATGGCAGAGACTTTCAGGTAGTCGCTGAAGCTGTGCATGGGCACGCCATCCAGGGTCAGGATCCGCTCGGCCAGTGCATCGACTTTCAGCAGCAGGTCGTTGTAAATCTCTTCAAATTTCAGGTGCAGCTCGAAGAACTGGTTGCCACGGATATTCCAGTGGAAGCCGCGCACGTTCATGTAGAGGATCTGGTAGCTGGCCAGCAATTTGTTCAACTCGGCTGCCAGGGCTTGTGATTGAGCAGTATCAAGACCAATCGGGCTTTTCATCATTCACCTCCAGATTTGGAAATCGGTTTGAAATTCTCTTTCGGAACGCAGTCAGAATAACGCCTTGCAAAATGCAGGGACAATTGCTTGTGCCTAACTGTTTGATAGCTAACGGCTATCAAACAGTACGCAGCAACGGGGGCAATGGATGAGTATTAGGGGAAGTATTTTTCGAGCAGCGCCATCAGGATGGCCTGACACTCGCGGTCCGGTTTGCTATCGACCTTGCTGGCGCGAAAGTGGAGCTGAAAGGCGCCCATGACGGCGCGGCTCTGCTCATCCCACTGGCTGCTCCGGGGCAGGCCATAGCCATAGCGGGCCAACTGCTGCTGCCACATGGCCGCATCCCAGTCGGGCAAGGGGCTGGCCAGCAACTCAGCCACCCGACCTTCATCGGGCCAGGCGCCGACCCCGTACGTCAGATAGAGCTGGCGCCAGGGGAAGTGGGGGCCGGGATCCTGCTTGCGCTCGGGGGCGACATCGCTGTGGCCCAGCACCTGGGTCGGTGGAATCTGGTAGCGGGCGACCAGCTCCCGGCTGAGGGCGCCGACGGCAGCTATCTGCTGCGGGGTATAGGGTTGCCAGCGGCGGGCATCGGGGGCCAGCGGCTCATCTTCCGCTGGATAGCCGAGGTTGACGATCTCGATGCCAAGGGAGCTGGCATTGAGCCCGGAATATTGGTGCCAGCGGCTGCGTCCCGCATGCCAGGCGCGCGCGTTGTCCGGCACCAGCTGATAGACGGTGAGCGGTGTTTCGCGGCTGTCGCAGGGGATCAGGTAGTGGGCGCTCACCTTGTGCTCCGGCTCGGTCAGCAGGCGCAGGGAATTGGCATCATCTTCATCGGTGTAGTGGAGGATCAGAAAGGCGATCCGCTCATTCTGGTTGGCGCTCTGATAGCGGGTAGATAGCTGGTACTCGGATGGTGTGCAGGCGCTCAGCAGCAGAACCAGTGGTAAAAAGAAGAGGGGAAGAAGACAGCGCCAGCGCCATCCCCCTGCTGCAGCCAAGCTGCTGAGCGTGGGAGGAGTGAGTCGCTGGCACATGTCGAAGGCCCGGTCTGGTCAGTCGCGCGGCTGGTTAGCCGCGGTATTTGGCCGTGAGACCGATCAGGAAGTTACGCAGGATCTGATCCCCGCAATCCTGATAGTGCTTGTGATCCTTGGAGCGGAATAGGGCACTGAGCTCGGACTTGGAGAGGTTGAAGTCGGCGAGCTTGAGGGTGCCGAGCATATCCTCTTCCTTGAAGTTGAGACCGATGCGCAGCTTGCGCAGGATCATGTTGTTGTTGATCCGGTTCGGGATCACCTGGGCCGGTGCATCTTCCCGCACGCCGCGGCGGGCGATGATGAAACCGTCGAGGAACTGGCTCAGAGCCGAGTCGGGACAGGCGACATAGCCTGCCTCTTGCTCTTCACCTTCCGCCGCCTCTTTCATCAACCAGCTGTGCAGCTGGGCGTGAGTGACCGTCAGGTTGCCCTTGGCAAACATCTCGACCATCTGGTCGTTGCTGATGGTGAGGGCGTAGCGCAGACGGCGCAGAATATCGTTGTTGGTCATGCTGACTCCTGTGTAAACGGCGCAACTTTACCATCTGGCGGCCCTCGCGTCAGAAAAAGCGGGGGCCGATACAGTTCAGGTCAAGCTCATCAAGCCTTGCCGAGATAGCGGGGCGCCTCCTGGCGCACCAGTTCCAGCGCATCTTGCAGCTCCAGCAGCTCGGGTTCCAGCTCGCTGACCGGCACGCCGTCACGCAGCTGTTGCTCCAGCTGGGAGAGCAGCCGTTGCAGCCCAGGCACCCCGGAATAGGCACAGCCACCGTTGAGGCGATGGAGCTGGGCCAGCACCTCGCTATCTTCAATTTCGCCAGCCAGCGCGCTATCCAGCACTGGTTCCACTTCGTCGAAACTGGCCAGCAGCATGGTCAGCATCTCTCTGGCGAGATGCTCTTTCCCCGCCGCCTGCCGCACCGCCAGTGCCCAGTCGATCTGTTGGGCACCATTATTCTGGTGGCGGCGATGGGCAAAGTCGGTGATGAGCTGGGCCAGCATGCTCTCGTCGATGGGCTTGGCCAGATAGTCGTCCATCCCCTGCCGGATCAGCCGCTCCCGTTCGCCGGGGATGGCGTGGGCGGTCACCGCCACGATCGGGGTGGTGGTGTTGAGGGACTGGTTGCGGATCGCCTGGGTGGCGCTGATGCCATCCATGATCGGCATCTGGATATCCATGAAGATGATGTCGAACGGCTGGCTCTGGGCCTGCTTGACCGCTTCCTTGCCGTTTTTGCACACCACCACCTGACTCACCATCTCCTTGAGCATGGCGGCGATCAGTTTGAGGTTGGCGGCGTTGTCGTCCACCGCCAGCACCTTGATCGGCTGCAACTGGCGCGGCGCAGGCTGAGCAGGCAGCTTCTGGCGGCTCGATTCCGGCGAGAGCAGGGCGTGCAGCAGCTTGCGGTGGTTGACCGGTTTGGAGAGACAGTGCTGGGCGCCATGGGCCAGCATAGCTTCATAGAGCGCCGGCTCGTGACTGCTGAGTAGCACTATGGTGTTCTGCTGCTGGCCGTTCAGTCTGTCGAGACGGCCGAGCACCTGCTGCGGCGTATGCAGGGTGCTGCTGCCGATGATCACCATCTCCTGCTCGCTCATCTCGGGCCAGGGATCATCGCTGGTCAGTGGGTGCACGTCGAGGTGCCACTCCGCCAACAGGGCGAGCAGGGAGGCTTGCGCGAAGGGATCCGGTTCCAGCAGCCAGAGCCGTTTGCCACGGATCCGATCCAGCGGCAGTTGATCGGTCTGGGGCAGGGGGGATACCTCCACATCCAGACTGAACGAGAAGATGGAGCCTTTGCCGAGCTCCGATTCGAAGCGGATCTGGCCGCCCATCTGCTGCACCAGCTTCTGGGTAATGACGAGGCCCAGGCCCGTGCCGCCATAACGACGGGAGATGGAGGAGTCGGCCTGATTGAAGGCCTGGAACAGCTGATGTTGCTGCTCTTGGGAGATGCCGATGCCGGTATCACGGATCTGGACGTTGAGCCTCACCTTGTGGTTGCCACTGCCGGTCTGCTCGATATGGACATCCACGTTGCCCTGTTCGGTGAACTTGATGGCGTTGCCGGTGAGGTTGGTCAGCACCTGTTGCAGACGCATGGGGTCGCCGGTGAGGTAGTCCGGCACATCGGCATCCACCCGCAGGGAGAGCTCCAGTTGTTTGTCGTGGGCGCTGGGGCCGAGCAGGTGCATGGTCTCGTTGAGGGTATCGCGCAGGCTGAACGGGATATGTTCCAGCTGCAGCTTGCCCGCTTCCAGCTTAGAGAAGTCGAGGATGTCGTTGATGATGCCAAGCAGGTTGCGCGCCGACTTCTCGATGGTCTGCATGTAGTCGGTCTGGCTCGGGGTCAGGCTGGTTTTCAGCAGCTGGCGGGTAAAACCGATGACCCCGTTGAGCGGGGTACGCAATTCGTGGGACATGTTGGCCAGAAACTCCGACTTGACCCGCGCCGCCTCCTGCGCCCGTTTTTTGGCCATGTCGAGCTCGACGTTCTGGATCTCGATCTGCTCCAGCGTTTCGCGCAGGTCAGAGGTGGCCTGATCGATATTCTGCTGCATCTCTTCGTGATATTCGGAGAGTGCCTTGGCCATGGCGTTGATGCCGTTTTTCAGCATATCCAGCTCGCCGGTGAGCTGGCCGCTGACCCGGGTATCGAGCCGCCCCTCCCTGATCTTGTGCACCGCCTGCACCATGTTGGTGATGGGCTGGGTCACGCTCTTGACCAGACGGAAGCCAAACAGGGTACTGAAGGCGACCCCGATGAGCACCATGATCACCGCAAAGAAGGTGTCGCGGTACTGCAGCAGCATGGCCCTATCGGTCGCCATCTGCATCGAGATGTAGCCGATCATCGGCGGCTCTACATCGCTGGGCAGCGGGAAGCCATCCAGACTGGTTTCAGCCTGGATCGGGGTGCGCAAAATGATGTCGTCCCCCTGAAACGTCACGCTGGTCAGATCCGGAATAGGCTCGCCATCGGGCAGCCTGAGTCGGGTGAAATCCCGGTGATAGTTCGAGGTGACGAACAGCTGGTTGTCCTGGGTGAAAACAGCGATGGACTTGATGAAGGGGGAGTTCTTGCGATGGGTCAGGCCAATCAGCCGCTTGAGGGATTCTCGGCTGTGCTGGGTCATCCCGTATTCACTGGCGATCGCCAGCGGTTCGATAATGTTGATCCCCTGATCAATGAGGTTGTTTTCCAGCTGCTGGTAGCGGTGGAAGGTGAAGTAACCGGCCATCAGGCCACCGATGATCAGGGTCGGCAGGATGGTGAAGGCGAGAACGCGTGCTCTCAGGCCATATTTGGTCATACGAACAGGCCACCAGTGAACAGGGTTGGCGATAGGGTTGATGGCAATACACGGGCTCTGTGGCCGTATTTGGTCATACTATTATTCTTGTGGGACAATACCCGGCAGCAGATTCCACAATCATGACATAGCCACCTATAGGCACCAAGTTTTATGGCCCAGTTTTTCAAGCCCCAAAAGAAGTCCACCCAGCTCCAACGCATTGAATTTACGATAGACACCCTCGATCACCACTGCGTCGGTATCGGTCGCCATCAGGGCAAGGCGATCTTCGTCGAAGGGGCACTGCCCGGCGAGACAGTCAAGGCACGTATCACCGAAGAGAAAAAGCAGTATGGTCACGCCGCCTTGCAACAGGTGGTGACCCCGGCGGCCAATCGTATCGCCCCCTTTTGCAGCCATTATCGCGAGTGCGGCGGTTGCAGTGCCCAGCACATGTCGGTTGCCGATCAGCAAGCCGCCAAGGCGGCGGGACTGGTCAGCCTGTTCGAGCGGTTGGGCAACATCAAGGCGCCGGCGCTGGAGCCAGTACTGACCGGTGAGGATCGTGCCTATCGCCGGGTCTGTCGTCTGGCCATCAAATTTGACAAGAACGGTCGCTGCACCCGGGTCGGTTTCCGCCGCCGCAACAGCAACGATCTGGTGGAGATCGACAGTTGCCCTGTGCTGGCCGAACCGCTCTCTGCGCTGATTGCCCCGCTGCGTGAATGCCTCAATCGCCTCAAGAGCCAGCGCGAGCTGGGCCATGCGGAGCTAATCCAGGCCGAGCAGGGGATCATGATGCTGCTGCGCCACACCGGCCGCCCCAATGAGACGGATCGCGCCCTGCTGGTGGAGTTTGCAAAAGCGCAGGGGATCGACCTCTATCTGCAGGCGGCCGATGATCGCATCGAAGCGCTGCAACCACAATTTTCCCCATCCTATTCGCTGGATGGCCTGTCTCTTGCATTTGCTCCGGGTGACTTCATTCAGGTCAATGGCCCCATCAACCAGAGCATGGTTGAGCAGGCGCTGACATGGCTCGGGGCGAGCAAGGATGACAAGGTGCTCGATCTCTTCTGCGGTATCGGCAACTTTACCCTGCCGCTGGCCCGTCAGGCTCGCGAAGTGGTGGGTGTGGAAGGTGAACTGGCCATGGTGCAGCGGGCCGAAGAGAACGCCCGTCGCAACGGCATCACCAATGCCCGTTTCTACAAAGCCGACCTGAGCGATGACATCGTCGGCATGTCCTGGGCGCGGGAAGGGTTTGATCTGGTGCTGCTGGATCCGGCTCGCCCCGGCGCGCTGGAAGTGATGGGACACGTCGTGAAACTTTCACCCAAGCGGGTGGTCTACGTCTCCTGTAACCCGGTCACTTTGGCGCGGGACAGTCAGGTGCTGGTGAAAGGGGGTTACCGTCTGGTGCGCCTCGGCATGCTCGACATGTTCCCTCACACCGGTCATCTGGAGTCCATGGCGCTGTTTGAACGGGAGTAAATGACTCATCCGTTCGGCGATGCCGGATAGGTCATCCGGCATGTTCGTTACTCTTTGAGCAGGTGTGTATATGAAGTAATCCTGCTCATCAGTTCGGCGATGCGGATATGTAATCTGACATGTCTGCGGCTGTTTGAGCGGGTGTGTATATGAAGTAATCCTGCTCATCGGTACGGCGATGCGGATATGTAATCTGGCATGTCTGCGTCTGTTTGAGCTGATGTGATTGGGGTAATCTAGACCCTCGTCGTTCGGCAGGGCCTGTTGGCGCGCTCTATTGTCTTTCTGGACAATATGCCTTGAAAAGTGCGCTGGATATCCCCATTTGAGGCAATCTCATGAGGGGAGAAAGTGACAGCTTTCGGCCCGATAATTTAAAGGATTGATACCATGGTTGCGGTTCGCGATATTCATTTGAAAGACAACTTCACCCTGGAAGAGTGGGTCAGCTCGCTCTCCTTGAGTGACAGTGAAAAGGATCAGCTGCGAACCGTCTACCAGTATTGTCTGACGCTCGGTGACGAGGCGCTGACCAGCAAGCTGCTGGTGCGTGGCATCGAAATGGTGGGCATCCTGCAGATGCTCAGCATGGATATCGGCACCCTCAAGGCCGCCATCATCTACCCCTTCGTCGAAGCCGGTCTCATCAGCCAGGAGCGGATGGACGAGGACTTTGGCTCCAAGATCGCCAAGCTGGTGGAAGGGGTGCTGGAGATGGAGGCCATCCGCTCCCTGCAAACCCTCCATCGCAGCGAAACCTCGCCGGAGCAGGTCGACAACGTGCGTCGCATGTTGCTCGCCATGGTCGAGGATGTGCGCGCCGTGGTGATCAAGCTGGCGGAGCGGATCGCCTGCCTGCGGGAAGCGAAGACGGCAGATGAAGAGACCCGGGTGCTGATGGCCCAGGAGATCACCAACATCTATGCACCGCTCGCCAACCGTCTGGGCATCGGCCAGCTCAAGTGGGAGCTGGAAGATCTCGCCTTTCGTTACCTGCACCCGGATACCTACAAACAGATCGCCAAGCAGCTCGACGAGAAGCGGCTCGACCGCGAGCGCTACATCCGCGAGTTTGTGCAATCCCTGCGTAATGGGTTGAAAGAGGCGGGAGTTGACGCCGAGGTGTACGGTCGGCCGAAACATATCTACAGCATCTGGCGCAAGATGCAGAAGAAGCACCTCGAATTCAACGAGTTGTTCGACGTGCGCGCGGTGCGGGTAGTGACCAAGCGGCTGCAGGATTGCTATGCGGCGCTCGGGATAGTGCACACCCAGTTCCACCATATTCCCCGCGAGTTTGACGACTATGTCGCCAACCCCAAACCCAACGGCTATCAGTCAATTCACACCGTAGTGGTGGGGCCGGAGGGCAAGACGGTCGAGATCCAGATCCGTACCGACCAGATGCATCAGGATGCCGAGCTCGGCGTCGCGGCGCACTGGCGCTACAAGGAAGGGGCGCAGGCTGGCGGCAAGGCCAACACCTTCGAAGACAAGATCGAGTGGCTGCGCAAGCTGCTCGCCTGGCAGGAAGATCTCTCCGAGAGCGGCTCCCTGCTGGAAGATCTGCGCAGTCAGGTGTTCGAGGACCGGGTCTACGTCTTCACCCCGAAAGGGGATGTCATCGACCTGCCGGCGGGCGCCACCCCGCTCGATTTTGCCTATCACGTCCACAGCATGATCGGCCACCGCTGCATCGGCGCCAAGATTGACGGCCGTATTGTGCCGTTTACCTATGCGCTGCAGACCGGCGATCAGGTGGAGGTGATCACCCAGAAAGAGCCCAACCCGAGCCGCGACTGGATGAACCCCAACGCCGGCTTCCTGCGCTCCAGCCGGGCGCGGGCCAAGGTGGCGACCTGGTTCAGAAAACTGGATCGGGACAAGAATATCGTGGCCGGTCGCGAGCTGTTCGAGAAGGAGCTGGATCGCCACAACCTCAGCATGTCCAAGATCGACAAGGGCAACATGCTGCGGCGATTCAATCTGGAGAGCACCGACGATCTGCTAGCCGGTATCGGCAGCGGCGATATCCGCATCAACCAGGTGCTCAACTATCTCGACACCTGCTACAACAAGCCGACGGCGGAAGAGGAAGATCGACGCCTGCTGGAGAAGCTGGAGCAGAAGGCCAACGCGCCGATGCGCCAAAAGCCCAAAGACCACATAGTGGTGGAAGGGGTCGGCAACCTGATGACCCATATCGCCCGCTGCTGCCAGCCCATTCCGGGGGACTCCATTCAGGGCTTTATCACCATGGGGCGCGGGGTGTCCATTCACCGGGAAGATTGCGAGCAGCTCAAGGAGCTGTCACGCCGCAACCCCGAGCGGCTGATCGATGCGGTGTGGGGGGAGAACTACTCCGGCGGCTACGGCCTCACCATCAGGATCATCTCCAACGATCGCTCCGGCTTGCTGCGCGATATCACTACCGTGCTGGCCAACGAGAAGATCAATGTGATGGGGGTGCGCTCACGCTCCAACGTGCGCGAGCAGACCGCCGAGATCGACATGGAGCTGGAGATTTACAACATCAACGCCTTCAACCGGGCGTTGGCCAAGCTCAGTCAGCTCAATGACGTAATTAGCGCCAAGCGGCTTTGATAGCGAACCGACCGGCCCCAGTGGCCGGTCTGCATTTACGACCCTTTTTGAACAAATCGAAAGCGAATATCCCATGTCCCAACGTTACGACCTCTCCCAACTGCTCGAAATCATGGCTCGTCTGCGCGATCCGCAAAACGGCTGCCCCTGGGATCTGAAACAGGACTTCCAGACCATAGTGCCGCACACCCTGGAAGAGGCCTACGAGGTGGCCGATGCCATCGAGACCGAAGATTGGCAGGGGCTGAAAGGGGAGCTGGGTGACCTGCTGTTTCAGGTGGTGTTTTACGCCCAGCTGGGTAAAGAGCGTGGGCTGTTTGACTTCGCCGATATCGTCGATACGGTGAGCGAGAAGCTCATTCGCCGTCACCCCCACGTTTTTTCCGATGCAGACCTTGGCGACGAGAAAGCGGTAAAAGCGAACTGGGAGGCGGAAAAGGCCAAAGAGCGGGCGGCCCTCGACAAAGAGAGCGTGCTGGACGATATCCCGCTCTCGCTGCCTGCCCTGACCCGCGCCGCCAAGATCCAGAAACGCTGTGCCACCGTCGGTTTTGACTGGAAGACGTTGGGGCCTGTGGTGGACAAGATCCACGAAGAGATCGACGAGGTGATGGAAGAGGCATTGATGGCCGATGTGGACGAGGCGCGGGTGAGCGACGAGCTCGGCGACCTGTTGTTTGCCACCGTCAATCTGGTGCGTCATCTGGGCAAGGATCCGGAGCAGGTGCTGCGCGGTGCCAACGCCAAGTTCGAACGTCGCTTTCGTCAGGTTGAGCAGATAATCGCCGCAGAAGGCTTGAAAATGACCGATTGCACCCTCGAAAAGCTCGATGCCGCCTGGGATAGTGCGAAGGAAACCGAGCAAAGTTGATTTGGCGCAAGATGGGGGGGCGGTGAGCCTGATAGATTTTTGCTCATTGTTTGGGAGAGGGGTTTTTGGTATACTGTTTCCCCGTCCTGCTTCATCCCCGAAGCACCCCTTAAAATTCCCTAAACTTCTTTCAGGTTCAGCATGACGACCAAATATATTTTTGTTACTGGTGGCGTTGTTTCATCCCTCGGCAAAGGCATTGCCGCAGCTTCTCTGGCAGCCATTCTGGAAGCCCGTGGTCTGGATGTGACCATCATGAAACTGGACCCGTACATCAACGTGGATCCGGGCACCATGAGCCCGACCCAGCATGGTGAAGTGTTCGTAACCGAGGACGGGGCCGAAACCGATCTGGATTTGGGCCACTACGAGCGTTTCATCCGCACCAAGATGACCCGTCGCAACAACTTTACCACCGGCCGTATCTACGCCGACGTACTGCGTAAAGAGCGTCGTGGTGACTATCTGGGCGCCACCATTCAGGTTATCCCGCACATCACCAACGCCATCAAAGAGCGGGTGATTGCCGGTGCCGAAGGCCATCAGGTTGCCATCGTCGAAGTGGGCGGTACCGTAGGTGACATCGAGTCCCTGCCGTTCCTCGAAGCCATTCGTCAGTTGGCTGCCGAAGTGGGCCGCAACAACGCCATGTTCATGCACCTGACGCTGGTTCCTTACCTGGCCGCTGCCGGTGAAGTGAAGACCAAGCCGACCCAGCACTCCGTCAAAGAGCTGCTCTCCATCGGTATCCAGCCGGATGTGCTGATCTGCCGCTCCGACCGTGCCATTCCGGCCAACGAGCGCGCCAAGATCGCCCTGTTCTGCAACGTGCCCGAGCGCGCCGTCATCTCCATGAAAGACGTCGACTCCATCTACAAGATCCCGGCACTGCTGAAATCCCAGAATCTGGACTCCTACTTCACCGAGCGTTTCGGTCTGGAGTGCAAAGAGGCTGACTTGTCCGAGTGGGAACAGGTTATCTACGAAGAGGCCAACCCGACTGGTGAAGTGACCATCGGTATGGTCGGCAAGTACGTCTCCCTGCCGGACGCCTACAAGTCCGTCAACGAGGCGCTCAAGCACGGTGGTCTCAAGACCCGTCACTCCGTCAACATCAAGTACATCGACTCTCAGGATATCGAGACCCGTGGCGCCGAGCTGCTGGAAGGTCTGGACGCGATCCTGGTGCCGGGTGGCTTCGGTGAGCGCGGTGTGGAAGGCAAAATTCTGGCTGCCCAGTATGCCCGCGAGAACAAGATCCCCTACCTGGGTATCTGCCTCGGCATGCAGGTTGCCATGATCGAATTCGCTCGCAACGTGGCGGGCATGGAAGGGGCTCACTCCTCCGAATTCAAGAAAGATTGCGCATACCCGGTCGTTGGCCTCATCACCGAGTGGGTGGATGAAGAGGGCAATATCGAGACCCGTACCGAGAAGTCTGATCTGGGCGGTACCATGCGTCTGGGTTCCCAGCTCTGCCACCTGGTCGAAGATTCCAAGGTGCGTCAGATGTACGGCAGCCCGACCATTTACGAGCGTCACCGCCACCGTTATGAAGTCAACAACAAGCTGCTGCCGCAGATCGAGGCAGCCGGCCTGAAAGTGACCGGTCTCTCCGCTGACAAGAAGTTGGTGGAAATCATCGAGATCCCGGATCACCCCTGGTTCGTGGCTGCGCAGTTCCACCCGGAGTTCACCTCTACTCCTCGTGATGGCCACGCTCTGTTCGCCGGTTTTGTGAAGGCGGCAGGCGAGTATCAGAAGCGTAATTTGAAGTAATTGAAAATAAATGCGGTTGGGGCACTGTGCCACAGCCGCTTTTTTTGGCATATTTTTGTTGTTTTTTTACGAAACCTGAGGAAATACACATGTCCAAGATCGTTAAAGTGATCGGTCGTGAAATCATCGACTCCCGTGGTAACCCGACCGTTGAGGCCGAAGTTCACCTGGAAGGTGGTTTTGTTGGTATGGCAGCCGCTCCGTCTGGTGCGTCCACCGGTTCCCGCGAAGCGCTGGAACTGCGTGACGGCGACAAGAGCCGTTTCCTGGGTAAAGGCGTGCTGAAAGCCATCGAAGCCGTAAACGGCCCGATCGCTCAAGCTCTGCTGGGTAAAGATGCCAAGGACCAGGCCACTGTCGACCAGATCATGATCGACCTCGACGGTACCGAGAACAAATCCAAGTTCGGCGCCAACGCCATCCTGGCTGTTTCCCTGGCTAACGCCAAAGCTGCCGCTGCTGCCAAAGGCATGCCGCTGTACGCCCACATCGCCGAGCTGAACGGCACCCCGGGTGTTTACTCCATGCCGCTGCCGATGATGAACATCATCAACGGTGGTGAGCACGCCGACAACAACGTCGACATCCAGGAGTTCATGATCCAGCCGGTTGGCGCCAAGACCCTGAAAGAAGCCGTTCGCATGGGCGCAGAAGTGTTCCACAACCTGGCCAAAGTGCTGAAGTCCAAGGGCTACAACACTGCAGTTGGTGACGAAGGTGGTTTCGCTCCGAACCTGAAATCCAACGCCGAAGCGCTGGAAGTTATCGCTGAAGCCGTTGCCGCTGCCGGTTACAAACTGGGCACCGACATCACCCTGGCTATGGACTGCGCTGCTTCCGAGTTCTACGACGCAGAGAAGAAAGAGTACAACCTGAAAGGCGAAGGTCGTGTCTTCACCTCCAACGGTTTCTCCGACTTCCTGGCTGACCTGACCACCAAGTTCCCGATCGTCTCCATCGAAGATGGCCTGGACGAATCTGACTGGGAAGGTTTTGCCTACCAGACTGCTGAACTGGGCAAGAAAATCCAGATCGTTGGTGATGACCTGTTCGTAACCAACACCAAGATCCTGAAGCGCGGTATCGACAACGGCATCGCCAACTCCATCCTGATCAAGTTCAACCAGATCGGTTCCCTGACCGAAACTCTGGCTGCCATCAAGATGGCCAAAGACGCTGGCTACACTGCCGTCATCTCCCACCGCTCCGGTGAGACCGAAGACGCGACCATCGCCGACCTGGCTGTTGGTACCGCTGCTGGCCAGATCAAGACCGGTTCCATGAGCCGTTCTGACCGTGTTGCCAAGTACAACCAGCTGATCCGTATCGAAGAAGCTCTGGGTGCCAAAGCTCCTTTCCGCGGTCTGAAAGAAGTTAAAAACCAGGCTTAATTTGCTGGTTTGCCAGCCTCGGCTGGAATGAAAAAAACCGGAACCCTTGGGTTCCGGTTTTTTTATGGCTGATCCTTGCCACAACAGCTTGAGAGGCGAGGGGGTTATGCCTCTGGTTTCGGGTCAGACAAAGGGAAGCATGCGCTGATAGCGCCCTGCATGCACCTTGAAGCCCAGCTTTTCAAACAGGGCGATAGAGCGGACGTTATTTGCATCGATATCTGCGGTGAGGCAGGTGACTCCCAGTGTGTTGGCGTGGGCGAACAGCAATCCCAGCGCTTCCGACATAAACCCTCTGCGCCAATAGGCCGCATTGAGCAGGCAACCTACCTCGCAGCAGCGACCCGCCTCGCTGAAACTGTGCAGGCCGCAGGTGCCGATCACCTTGTTGCTCTTCCGCTCGACAATCGCCCACTCCAGCGACTTCCCCGTTTGCTCCAGCCGCACTACGCTCGCCATCATCTGCGCCACCATGGCGGGAGAGGTAAAGCAGGGATCAGAGGCAAACTCCATGGTCAGCGGATTGCCATAAATCTCGAACAGATCGGCGGCATCCTGCGGGCCAATGGTGCGCAGTACAATCCGAGTGCCGGTTAAGTCAGGCTTCATAAATCTCCTTGGCGCGGGTGTTAGCCAGCAAAGATACAGGTGAATACAGAGATCATGTGAAAGTCGGTCTCTAAAGGAAACTGCTGCTATCACGAATATTGTTATCGTGAAAGTCCGATTACATTATTGCTAATAAAAACTATTGGCCTAATTTTTTTTGTTATTCTCACATGTTGCCTGATAAATTATTTGACTGTAACCAAGAGCTAGATCTTCAATAAAATCTTCCCCAATTGTAGGAAATCCATATACGAGAGGCTCGCTTTCTATGATCTTGAATAGATCATACAGGTAGCTGCTAGCTTTATTGTAAACATGTACAACTCCAAATGGCCGATTCATTATAATTTCTTTATTTAATTCTTCTTCACTAATGATATTGTATTGATCGCCTGTTATGTCAATTGCAACATCATTTATTTCTAGCCAGTAATGGGTTATGTTTTTATTTTTTCCTGTGGCTCCACTTATACCTTTAATCTCCATATTTGGCCATAACAAAAGAAAATGATAGGCTAAAAGCATAGAAGATAACTTACAACTCATAATTGGAAAGCACTCAATTACTAGCTTTGTGTTTTTCTTATCACACCTCTCAAGTAAACCCCTGAATTTAGTTGCTTCCTCTTCTATTTCAGTGATTGTCGGCAAAAATTGTCACTCCTTGATTACACATTATTCTGGGTATAAAACCTTGCCTGTTTCTGTAATGGTAATTATTTTTTTCTTTTGAAGTACTATGGCAATTTTCTCTTTATCTGCATCAGATATTCCGCCCTGGAATTGAAACATTGCGCCGATGGAGTTTAGAAGGGTACTTTTCTTTGCCGGCTTTAGTTTCAGCAGTCGCTCAGCGACATAGGTGATATTGTTTATGTCATTGGCCGGTCCTTCCGGTTTTCTTTGCACTGGATACTCTTCTTCTTCCTGCTTTCTTGCTAATTGAATTAGAAGTTGGGCAAGCCTGAACTTATCTCGGTAGCTAAGTTCTTCGCATATTTTAGCAATCTCTTCGTATTTCATTACTAGTCTCCATGCTGAGTTATTGAATTTAATATAATGCTAATTTACGTTGCCATTAACTTATTGGTACTAAACTCAAGATCAAAAAATAAAGATAGCCATCGAGATTTAAATGGCAGAGTACTTGATAGTACCTCTCGAATATTTTTATGTACCTAGTGCAGTAAGCCAGTAAGAGCAATAGTCTTCTCCGTCATAAATAGAAGAACTCAATTGTTCGATGTTTTTTGAACCAATTCTAGCGGTACAGTGCAGACTTACCTCCCTGATAGCAGGTAGTAAAAAACAAACCTCATATCTATTTAATTTTTTAACTTTTTCTTCTTTTTCTAGAAAAACGAGTCTATCATTTACCAGAGTTTTGATTTTAGCGTATTTTTCAGATATCAACGCGATATTTACATGTGAATTATAAAATAAGTCCATGAGTTCAGAAAAGTCTTTTTTCAGGTTTTCTAGTTCTGTTTTTACGTTCATTTTTGTCATTGCTATTCCTAATAATATGTATAATAGTGATTAGACATAAAGAGGCGATGCTTTTATGTTTGATCCTTCTGTATGAGCATTGCTATATTGTCAATAAGCTGAAAAATTAATTTATAATAATGTTGTAATTTTAGCTTGAAATTATAACTTTGCTTTACCTTTGGCAATGTAAAAGTGCTGTAATAATGAAATTATAACACCACCATTTTTAGCAAAATGTAATTACCTCATAGTTCATTACGGACCTCATATTAATAGTATTTCACTATATTGCTAAAACTGAATTTTAACTGATTCCACATTGCGCGTTGCCTCGCCATGATAAACCGCTTCGATATTATTGCCGTCCGGATCAAGGACAAAGGCGGCGTAGTAGCCGGGGTGGTAATTACGCTCACCGGGGGCGCCGTTATCTTTGCCGCCATTGGCCAGTGCGGCCTGATAAAAGCGATCCACCATGGCGCGATCTTTTGCCTGAAAGGCAAGGTGGTGGCGACCGGTCAACACCCCCAGTGCGGCGGGGCTGTCGACAGAGGTGACAAACAGTTCGTCTGCCCAGAAGTAGCCCTCACCTGTGCCGCCCAGCGGAATATCGAGGGTGGTGAGAATGGCCGTATAAAAGCGCTGGCTGGCGACCAAATCTTTGACCACCAGTTGGATATGGTCGAGCAAGCGACCACGATGCAGGGTTTGTGTTTCCATACACCACCTTGATTTGCATGTTGTGGGTGAATAAGCAGCTTACCGGTCAGTTTGGTTGGATCAAAAAGGGACCGGGCGAGATATGGCATGGCTACCGCCCCTGAATTTCAGCCTCCAGTCTGCTGCGTTTCACCAAGGGGATGGGGTTGGCATGGCTCATGGGAGACTCCGACGAGGCAATTGTTGCCAAATGGCAATATTAACCATGGCGCTGTGGAGAGAAAGCTCAATATTGAGATTTTCTGTGCAAGATCAATAAATTAATCAAATCTCGCCAACGATTGATGACGCGCCTAGATAGCGTGAACAACCCTTCTTGAGCTATCACCATAGAATATTCATGGTCATATCTGGCTTGAACCAGCATAAAACTCTTTGTTATTGTCCGCCTCCCCCGCTGAAATAGCTTATTTATCTATAAATCAACAAGATAGCATTATGTGGTGGCGTCGCGGGGGCATCTGCTATCGGGAAGGAGAGTTATGAAGTCGCAGTTCAAAGTGGCGCTGGCCATGTTGGTCCTGTTCGTCGTCCAAGGCTGCACAGCCCCGGATTCATCCGCCAAACGCAATGCACCCGGCCCGGTGCTGACAGTGCATTACGAAAGTGCCCCCCTGATCCCCGTCACCATCGCCGGTGAGCAGTACCAGTTTTTGCTGGATACCGGGGCCAGTATCACCTTTATCGATCGTCGTCTGGCCAGCCGTTTCAAGGCGCTGACCTTAAGTGAATTGCCCAGGGCCTATCAGGCTGATTTTGCCAGTGTGAACAGCGTTTCGAGCCAACTGGGCAGCGAGCAGCTTGGCTTTGTTGAGCCGCAACCCTTCTCGGTGGGGTCGGTCACCATTGATGACAGCGATTTGTGGGCAACCGTTGATTTCGATCTTTTCTCCCAGTCTCTCGGCAGCCGTATCGATGGCATCCTCGGGATCGACACCATCCGCCGTTTCAACTGGGTGTTTGATCGCGACAGGCATCAGCTCACGGCTTCGCTGACGGCACCGTCGGCAGCCACCTTCGAGCGTTGCATCGGCTATGAAGATAGCTACAACCGCTCCCCGGCAGTGTATCTGACCCACGGCGAGAGCAGCGTGCGCATGTATCTGGATACCGGGGCCGATCAGAGCTATGCCGATCATGCCTTTATCGACTTTATGGTGAGTCAGAAGGCGATCTCTGGCGAAGATGCGATGCCACGCAAAGGGGTGGACGCCAGCGGTATGGTGGAGGGGCGTGACCATATCCTCACCGGCCTGCACTTTGATGAGCGCCAGCTCGGTGAACTGCGCGTGTCGGAAAACAGCAATGAGCAGTATGGTCTGGGGCTGGATTTTGTTAACCGCTTCAATCGCTTTGCGATCATGCCCGGGCGGATGATGTTCTGCTACGACGCCGACAGCCTGGCGCGCAAAGTGCCGCCAGTCCTGCGCAATATCGGGGTGCGTTTTGATGGCGAGCATTTGCAGGTCTACTACAGCGATGAACGGGATCTTGCCCCCTATGGTCTGGCCAACGGCGACATTCTGGAGCAGATCAACGGGGTGGCTTATCGTCCCCTCGAAATCGACAAGGTGCGTGAGCTGCTCAGCACCAGCAAGCCGGGGTCGCTCAAGTTGCGGATTGTGCGGGAAGGACAACCGCTGGATATCGCCATCTAGTCAAGGTGGGGCGGCAAGACGAGCCGCCCCTATGAGCCTCAGCCCTTGGTCGGATTTTCCATGCAGGTGAGGGTTGGCTGGCCGTAACGCTCCAGCGTGGCGTCGTCCCCCTTGGTGAAGAAGGTGAGGTTTTGCCCTTCATAACGGGCGCCGCTGGCGCTGGGGGCTTCATAGGCGAGCACTTGTTGCTGCTTGTCGCCCTCGCTCAGGTTGATCACCGCGGCCGGCAGCTTGGCATCTTTATAGAAGTAGGTGGAGAGAGTGACGTTCTTGCCGCACTTGTAGTTGACCGGTGCCGGCACCATCAGCTGGCCGCCGCTGATCTGCAGTTCGGTGATCCGCAGCAGGTAGTTATCCTCCACACACTGGCGCAGATCCTGCCCCTTCCAGCAGTCGTTGCGACCCTTGATCCAGCCGCGCTGCATGGCACGCTCGGTCTTGAGCTGTTCGGGAGAGAGCGCAGCAATCGCCTTGGGGTAGAGGGCCGCCAGTTCGTTATCAAGGGCGGCCAGTCCGGCATCCTTGCAGATCAGGGTTTCGACCGACCCGGAGGCTTTGGTGCAGTCAAAGGAGGGGGTTGCGGCACTGGCCAGCAGAGGGGCAAACAGCAGGGTGGCAAGCAAGGTCTTGTTCATCGATAGATTCCAGCAATGAGGAGGGCATATCTGCCTACTACAACACACTCTACAGGGCAATGCAGCAGGGGAGCCGAGCGCACTTGCACTGCTGAATGGCTGCCAAACGGAAAAACCCGACACTCCTGGCCGGAATGTCGGGTTTTTTGTGGCCGCGATAGAGGGGGAGGCGGGTTGCCCGGTTGCTTAGGCCAGCGCCAGTTGCTGACTGCGGGCGCGCCACAGCCGCTCGTGGAAGAAGAACACCACGGTATTGATGGCCGGTTCGATCATCGCCATCACGCCGCCGGTGAGCAGCTCGCCGCTCAGCAGGAAGGCCACCCCGAAGGCCACCGAGAAGTGGACCACCGCGAAGCTGCTGGTCTTGGCCTGCAGGCTGTGCTTTGGCTTGAGCTTGTGCCAGCCAAGGTCATGAAAGTAGAAGGCGACCGTGTTGACGGCGGGCTCGATCAGGGCGATCAGGCTGGCGGTCAGCAGTTCACCGGTCAGCAGGTAGGCCACGGTAAAGGCGACACCGAAGTGCAGGATGGCAAAGCTGATGGTCTTTTTCATGATGGCGGTTCCCTCTGTTGATGATGTGAGTATCCGCCGAAATGAGATTAAATGAAAATTATTCTCATCTATTGCCGAAATAGAGAGAACCTATCAACGGGCGAGTGGCCGGTGCGCTTCAGCGGTTGCCAATCGCAACCAAGGCGATAAAGTACAGGTTCTTCACACTTGCCCATGAAAAAGGATCTTTCATGAATATCAATGCCACCCTGCTTGGCCAGTTCATTGCATTGCTGATGGTCATCGTCGGCGTCATCGCCTGGCGACTGGCGCGCCGCAAGAGCGAGCATCCGGTGCTGAGCACCCTTATCTGCTCCCTACTCTGTCTGTTTCCGCCCTTTGGCCTGCTGGCCCTGTTGCTGGTTGCGCTGAAACAGGATCTGCCTGTCCGCTCATAGGGCGGGCTGGCTCAGGCTGCCGCGCACACCGGCCGCACCAATAGAAAAAGCCCCGTGATGGGGCTTTTGCTTTTGAACTCGGTGAACAGAAGACCTTGGACACCCATCTTTTGGGTTCGGGCTATGCAACGCCTTACTCAAAAAGGTGGGGGGCCCAGATTTGTCCCCATAAGAATGAGTAGCTAATCATGCTCGTAAGCATAACGCCCGCAGCACGCGCGGCCTTGGAGTGTAGGCGAAGCCGCAACAGAAATGCCGTCGCTGTGCCTGCGATTGTTAAATACCATTAGACTCGTCACTCAACTGGTTTTTCTTTTTTAGAACACACTGCATCGGTGTTATTTTATGCTCACTGTCACTATATGAAGAGAAGAAGCCCTCAAAAACTTTGCCATTGTTTTTTAACATGAGCGACAATGCCCCGCGATCTATATGATCTCTGCTACACGTTTCATAACAACCAGAAAGTATTAAATTTTTAAAAGTTCCTGAGATAGTGTAAGTGTGCACTTTGCTGGCACCACCAATCTCAATGATGCGCCCATTTATTTTGTGGCCTGTTCTAAAAATTTCTACTCTTACGATAATTGGTACGGAACCAATCGCTATTTTAATGTGTTTCTCTTTTTCGGGTTCCTGCTTCTCTTCTGAGTCATCATGAAGAATAAGTTCAGCGCTTACTTCTCTCTGCTCGCCCCGTTCACTAACTGATGAAGCAGGAACAGGCTCACCTCTTTCGGCCTTTCTTTCTTTTATAAGGCGCTCCTGAAACCTTCGCCAAGCAGCCCTTTTGGCTGCTCTATCAAGATATTCTAGACCAAGATAGGGTATCAGTATCCCAGACCACTCCCCCTCGATGCATACATCTTGATATAGAATATTTTCAAACCAAGGCTCGATGTTTTTACGCCATAAAATGGCGAAAACGAAAAGTAATAACGCAGTAATTAGACCACTGATAATACCGCTAGCCAAAGAACTAAATAGATTGGCAGAGCTGTTTGTGGTCTCATTTAGATACCACCAAAGGAATACCCCTGAAACAACCAGTATAAAGTGTGGGAAGATTTTACAAGCCATGCCCGCTAGTTTTTTCAAATACTGCACATAATCTCCTTTGGTATTTAACGCCCGCAGCATGTGGAGGCTAAGCCGCAACAGAAAAGCCATCGCTGTGACTGAGATTGTTAGGCCATACTATTTATATAAACTTTTAATTATGGGCAAACATTTTCCAATAATGGTTACCATCCCAATCAAGCTGAGTACTGACAGTCTCTTGAAGATAAAGAATCTCAACTTATCCAAAGAGCTAAGCTGAGTAATTTTGCTTGTACATCTTTCAACTAAAAGAAATTTCTCAAAATTATTCTCCAGCTTACTCTTTGTTATTCTTTTAGCTGATGAAAAATTACTCGCCACATAGTCATATCCGTCATAGTCTTTAATTTTGCATAGCACAGATCCATTATACTGGAACGTGTAAAAAAGTCGGCACCCCCACTCCTGCTCTACACTTATACCACCATGCTCGTTGTAGTATGTATTTATCGGCTGATACATGAATGCCAACACTAGTTGTGATTTTTTGGGCTCATCAAAGTCACTCGAAAAGTACACAATATGACTTTTAAGCGTCTCGCTAAGAGGTTCATACTCATAGCAGCGAGAATGAAAATCACTTTTAAATTTATTCCAATCTTTAGCCAGCTGGATTCTATTTTTATCCATTCAAATTTCCGATAGCGATTTAGCCTAACGTTTGGTTAAGGGGCGGGCTTTAGCCCGCCCCAGTGAGCGAAGCGAACGGTTTGAACCATTTGTTAGGCATTACCGCCGGCTGCGTTCTGGGTGTACATGTCGGTCATGATTTTTAATAAATCAACCTCCGTTGGAATGAACCCTGGAAGAGTGCTTGCTTTTGTAGAAATGAGACTTACGTTCTTGGTTGGAAGGGACTGTAGTTTTTTAAACGAATGCATTACTGCTGAGAAAATTTTACCTGTTTCAGCTTGGGTTTGACCTAAGTTCGTTTTTACAATTACCGTAGCCAAGGCTTCTTTAGAGAATTCATTTTTCTGGACCAATGTAATTGCATACATATTGGAGAGCGCATGAAACTCGTCTCCAATTTCTTTAGTCCATTCGTAGTCAATTTCATTGTTGACATATAAGCAGTGAGCAAGGTGTATAACTTTGTCGGTCATGATGAATCCTGATTAATGCTTAACAGTGATTAGATGGAAGGCGGCACTAATCCGTTAGCAGAGCATTCCATATAACTCCGTAACATTTTCACTGCCGCCAAGTAAAAAAACCATTAAATCATAATGTTACCCGTTTGCTTCTTATGTTGAGAGTATTCGCTTTACTTCCTCTTTTTGCGCCACCGTTACTACTGAGTGAAAAATCAGTGCTCAGCGCACTCTTGGCAAGCGCCGCCAGATCACGCCAGCATGAGCAGGTCAGAAATAAAAATGGGGTCGTCACCATGTTGAGTCGGTCGTAGGCAACGTTCGCTTATCCATTCCATCCGGCATGGCTACCGCCCCTGAATTACAGCCTCCAGTCTGCTGCGTTTAACCAACGGGATGGGGTTGGCATGGCTCATGGGGTGACTCCTACGAGGCTTTGTTGTCAATTGGCTATAGTACTGGCCTATTGGCCAAGGGAAAGAGGTATGCGGGGAATTCCTGAGCCAGATCAATTAATTAATCAATAACTGCTGGTCTGGTGTGCAGAGGGGATGCGTGGCCGCCATTGGTGAGGAAAACAGTTAGTGGGTAAAAGCGCTGGCAGGTAAAAAACAAGAAGCCCCTGAACGGGGCTTCTCTGCCGCCACAGTGAACGGCTTGGCTGGCAGTCTCGCTGGCGCGTTGACCGGGCGCCAGAGCGAGCAGGTGCGGGCCTACTCTGCGACCTTGTTCAGCCACTCGACCTTGTATTGGGCGCCGGCGCCCTGCGCCAGCTTGGCACAGAGCGGCTTCAAGAAGGCTTCAATCTGCTCGTCCAGCATCCAGGGCGGGCTGATGATCAGCATGCCTGAGCCGTTCATGCCCCAGTCGGCAGTCTGACCGGCCACTTCCAGCTCGGCCACCAGGACGTTGCCGAAGTTTTCGCGCTTGATGGCGCGCAGCATGTCGCGGGATTTGTCCGCCTCTTCCCCCAGAATGGGGTACCAGAGGGCGTAGATGCCGGTCGCCCAGCGTTTCTGCGCCTTTTTCAGGGTGTCGACCACGGCGAAGTAATCTTCTTTGAGCTCATAGGGCGGGTCGATCAGCACCAGCCCGCGGCGCGGGGTCGGCGGCAGCAGGGCGATCAGCCCCTCGAAGCCGTCACGGTGGTGCACGGCGACGCGGGGGTCATAGCCCATATTGGCGCGCAGATCTTCGACCTCGTTGTTGTGCAGCTCCATCAGCGCCAGCTTGTCCTGCTCGCGGGTGAGGCGACGGGAGAGCTCCGGCGAGCCGGGGTAGTAGTGCAGCTCGCCATCGCTGTTCATCTCTTCGATGATGCCGAGATAGGGGGCCATGGCAGACCATTGGGCCCGCTCGTCCCACAGGCGGCCGATGCCATCGGCATACTCGGCCTTCTTCTGGGACCAGTCGCCGCGCAGGTCGTAGAGACCGCCACCGGCATGGGTGTCCAGCACGATGAAGGGTTTCTCCTTCTTCTTGAGGGACTCGATGATCAGGGCCTGAACGGCGTGTTTCAGCACGTCGGCATGGTTGCCGGCGTGAAAGGCGTGGCGATAGCTCAGCATATTAGATCTCTGAGGGGGCCCTGCTGGGCACCCAGTAACGATAGATAGTTCAACAAATTGCGGCTGTTGCCGCGAAACAGGGAGAGGCTGCGCAGGGTCTGCAACAGGACGCCCTGTTGCAGCCGCTCCAGCTCCAGTTCGTGGGCTAGCATCGACTGATACTGCTGCTCGTCGAGCCGCGCCTTGGCGCTTTGGCGCAGGGCGCGCCACGGGGTTAGCACCGCCTCGGTTTGCACCAGCGCTGGTTGTAGGTCGGTCAGATCGACCACGATGCCGAGTTGATCGAGCCGGTGCAGCAGCAGCGCCAGATTGACGTTGCCCCCCTGCTCCTGCACGGTGAGCCAATCCTGGCTGCGCTCACCATAGACCTTGCCGCTCCAGTGCCAGAAGCCGATCGGCGTCGGCAATTCGTGGACCGCGACCCGCTCGCTGGCCATCAGCTGTTCGTCACGCAAAGAAGGCTTGCTCCATGGTTTCCAGCTCTTCGGAGAGGCTCATCCACTCCAGCTCTACCTCTTCCAGCTGCTCCTTGAGGGGGCCCTGGGATTTGAGCAGCTCGGAGAGCTTGGTTTTAGCGCTCTCTTCGTAGATAGCTGGGTCGGCCAGTTGGCTCTCGATGTCGCCAAGCTTGCCTTGCAGTTTCTCCATGCTCGCTTCGAGCTTTTCCAGCTTCTGGCGCAGGGGACGGGTTTGCTGGCGGAACTCCGCCTCGCGCCGCTTCTGATCCTTGCGCGCCACTGCCGAGTTGGCAGAGACGGGGCCGTCGGCCGGTTTGGCGTTGGCCTCTTTCTCCTGCTCGCCGAGCCACTTGTGGTAGTCGTCCAGATCGCCGTCGAACGGCTCGACCCGGCCACCGTGCACCAGATAGAAGTCATCTGTGGTGGTGCGCAGCAGGTGCCGGTCGTGGGAGACCACTACCATGGCCCCTTCGAAGCCTTGCAGCGCCATGGTCAGGGCGTGGCGCATCTCCAGATCCAGGTGGTTGGTCGGTTCATCCAGCAGCAGGAGGTTCGGCTTTTGCCAGGTGATCAGCGCCAGCACCAGCCGCGCTTTTTCGCCGCCGGAGAAGGGGGCCACCTTGTCGAGCGCCTTGTCACCGTGAAAACCGAAGCTGCCCAGATAGTTGCGCAGCTCCTGCTCGGTCTTGTCCGGCGCGAGGCGGGCCAGATGATCGAGCGGAGAATCGTCGAGACGCAGGGTCTCCAGCTGATGCTGGGCGAAGTAGCCGATGCTCACCCCGGCGCTCACTTCGAGCTTGCCGGAGAGCGGCGGGTTGGAGCCCGACAGCATCTTGATAAAGGTGGATTTACCCGCGCCGTTGCGACCGAGCAGACCGATGCGCGAACCCGGTACCAGATTGAGTTTGATCTTCTCCAGGATCACCTTGTCGCCGTAACCGGCAGAGAGGTTCTCCATGGCGATGAGCGGGGTCGGCAGGGCCGACGGCTCGCGAAACTCGAAGCTGAATTCCGAGTCGGCGTGGGCGGGCAGGATCTTCTCCATCCGCTCCATGGCTTTCAGGCGGCTCTGGGCCTGACGGGCCTTGGAGGCCTTGTAGCGGAAGCGGTCCACATACGCCTGCATGTGGGACATCTCCCGCTGCTGCTTCTCGTACATCGACTGCTGCTGGGCCAGATGTTCGGCGCGCTGCAGTTCGAAGTCGGAGTAGCCGCCGGTGTACTCGTTGAGCTTGCCGTTCTCGATATGGATGATGCGGCTGATGACCGAGTCGAGGAAATCGCGGTCGTGAGAGATGAGCACCAGCGTGCCCTGATAACCCTTGAGCCACTTCTCCAGCCAGATCACCGCGTCCAGATCCAGGTGGTTGGTCGGTTCATCGAGCAGCAGCAGATCGGAGCGGCAGAGCAGTGCCTGAGCGAGGTTCAGACGCATGCGCCAGCCACCGGAGAAGCTGCGCACCGGCGAGCTGAGCTGCTCGTCGCTGAAACCGAGGCCGTGCAGCAGTTCGGCGGCGCGGGCGCGAATGCTGTAGGCGCCTATGGTATCGAGGCGACCGTGCAGCTCGGCCACCAGCAGACCATTGTCATCCTGCTCGGCCTGCACCAGCTGAGTTTCCAGCGAGCGGAACTCCTTGTCGCCGTCGATCACATACTCGAGCGCGGAGCAGTCGAGCGCCGGGGTCTCCTGCGCGACGCCTGCAATCTGCCAGCCAGCGGGCAGGCTGAAGGTGCCGCTGTCGATGGCCAGCTCGCCCCGTACCAGTGCAAAAAAGGTGGACTTGCCACAGCCGTTTTTGCCCACCAGACCCACTTTGTGGCCGGGGTGAATGGTGGCGGAGGCGTTGTCCAGCAGCTTGCGGCCGCCGCGGATCAGTTCGATTTGACTGGCAACTATCATGGGTGGGATCTGCTTGCTCAAAATGGAGGAGAAAAACTGGCGCGGATCTTACGTGAAATGACGCTGATTTGCACTGTAGCGAAGGGCTGGCCACTGGCTGGCGCTGCAAAAACATGCCATAACAGAGAAACCAGTTTGGTTACGGGAGGTTAGCATGCATATCAGGGATATTATGACGACCCGGGTCGCCACCGTTTCAATGGATGATCGACTCCGAGTCATCAGGGATATCTTCGAGCAGGCACACTTTCGTCACCTGCTGGTGCTGGAAGAGGAGGAGCTGGTAGGGGTCATCTCGGATCGGGATCTGTTCCGCGCCATCAGCCCCTATCTCGACTCCGAAGCCGAGATGAGCCGCGATACCGAAACCCTCAACAAGCGGGCCCACCAGATCATGAGTCGTCAGCTCGTCACCATCGCTCCCCATCTCACCGTGCGCGACGGCGTCAAGCTGATGCTGGAGAAGGGGGTCTCCTGCCTGCCGGTGCTGGAGAATGGCGCTCTGGTCGGCATCATCAGCTGGAAGGATTTTCTCAAGGCGGCGCTGGAGAGTGATGCGCTGGTTTGAGCCCAACGCTCATCGCCATCAGCTGACAGAGAACCAATATAGAGAGAGGGGAGCCAAGGCTCCCCTCTCTCTATATTGGCTTTGCCGACAATGCCGGTTTGCACGCTTGCATCATCACGGCTCGGGCTGCCCTGCGACAAGACAGGAGGGGCCGCTGCCGGAGAGGTGTGGCTGAAGATGGGTGCGGATCTCCTGCAGGGTGCGCTGGTACTGCTGGGCATGTTGATCGAGAAACGCGGGGCTGTGCTTGAGGCGCCGCTCCAGGGTATCGACCAGCAGCGCCACCCTGGGAGCGGCCATACCCGCAGGCCAGCAGTGTTGCAGCAGTTCCAGCAGTTGCCAGGCATCGCCCGGCAGGGCGGGGAACTCCTCCAGCAGCTGCAAGCCCGCTTGCAGGGCTGTCTGATATTGGCAGGCTTGCATCGCCTTGTGGCGCAGTTGGCGTAGTTCGCTGAGCCGTTGTTCTCTCGCCGTCAGGCGCTGGCCCAGCTCGGCCACCAGATGGTGGAACAGCTGGCGGGTGAGCGGGTGGGGCGCAACCCTGACGCGGTATTGGGTCAGCTGGGTCAGGTAGCGCTGGGCGTGGTGGGGCAAACCGCAGAACTGGCTGACAGCAAAGCCGAGCAGCAGGGTGAGGTGGTTGTCGCTCCCCTCATCCGGCTGGTGGTGGGCAATCAGGATCAGTGCTTCGTCGAAGCGGTAATCCAGCCCCAGCATCAACGCTTGCAGCAGCTCATATTCGTGGGGCTGCAGGTGGACGGTGCGCTTGAGGTGCTCCCACTCCTGTTGCAGGGAGCGGATCCGGTTGCTTGAGGGGGCGTGCCACAGCACCGCCAGACTGGCATTGAGCATGAAGCTGTCGATGGCGAGCCGGACGCGCTGCTCGCTGAAGTGGCGCAGGGTCAGGCTGTTGGCCTGCTCCAGCACCTTCTCCTCATCTTGCAGCACCAGCCCGAGCAACATCGCCAGCTGATGCCAGCGCGGCTGATGGGGGCGGATCTGCAGCAGCTCTCCCATGGTCTCCCACGCCGCCAGCCAGTGATGCTGATGCAGCTGGCTGGCGAGTTGCAGCTCCAGCCGGGTGGCGGCAGAGAGGTTGGCCTGATGGCGCTGCAAGTCGGTCCGGGCGCTTTGCAATTTGCCGAGCCCCAGCATGGCGTAGAAGAGCCCGGCCCTTGGCCAGCTCGCCTGATACTCGTTGGCACAGAGGGCATAGTGTTGGGCGGCGGTGATCCGCTCGGTCGATTGCAGCAGAAGGTAGCCCTTGAGTCGATCCAGCCAGGGGGTCAGCGAGCGATTCTCCCGTTGAAACAGCAGGTCTTCACAGAGGGCGGTAGCCAGTTGCCACTCCCGCAGCAGAATGGGGGCGGCCAGCGTACGGGTCAGGTTGCTTAACTTCACCAGCTGGCCGAGCACTGCGGTGAGCTGCTGGGTCATGAAGGGGAGAGCCAGATAGAGGGAGAAGTAGAGATCCGAGGGGAGAAACTCCTGCTCGCTCTGATCGGCATCGAGCAGCAGCAATACGCAACCGGGTTGCAGCAGGCCGAGATAGTGCGCTTCGTGCAGCAGCCGGGCTCCGTCAAGATCCTGCTGCTTGTCCTGCTGACAGATGATGGCGTCGAAGGCGTGCTGTTGCATCAGGGCCAGCAGGCCGCTGCGCTCGTGGTTTGGATGGCTGTGGTAGTGGATCCGGTCGGCGGGCACCCCCTGTTCGGTCAGTTCCCGGGTGATGGCGCTACGGAGCAGGGGATCCTCTTCGAGCAGCAGTATCGTCATGCAGGTACTTCCTGTGAGCAAACCATTAGGTTGATTATGGTAGACCCAAGAGGAACATAGGCACAGCACTCGCTGAGTGAAAAGCTGACAGTAGCCAGCAGTGTGCTGGAGGGCGCACTATGGGCTCTTATTTCAATCGGTTATGCCATCGCTCAGGGCTGCGACCTGCTATTGCCGAGGGCGGATCTGCGTCCCGAAGGGGCAGTCGCTCTGGCGGATCAGCCGCGACCCCTTGCCCTGTTCCCCCAGCCAGCTTAATTCCAGTTTGCCGAGGCGGCCCAGATGGCGCAGCTCGAACTCGTAGCGCTGGCAGAGGTTGTCCTGAGGCAGGCTCACCATCCCCGCTGGCAGTCGGTATTGATAGCGAAGGAGTGGCCCATCCTCCAGCTTGCTGGCCACCGGCACCAGCCCCTCTGGGGTGGGCAGCGGCGCCCCGAGCGCACGGCGCAAACTGAGCGGGGCATCGATCGCCTTTTGATAGTGCAAGCCGTTCATCGCCGCCAGCTCCTCTTCCAGTCGTTGCAACTCCCCTTCCAGTCCATTGAGCGCGGCCCCCAGCTGCTGGTGGGTCGTTGACGAGGCGCAGCCACCCAGCAACAGGGTGGCAAGCAACAGGGCGGCTCTGATGGGGGGCACGGCATCTCCTTGGCTATGACGATGAAGCGTGAAGGTCAGGTCGGCTGGCCCTGACTATAGCAGGGGATTGCTGGGGGGCGTCCCCTGCAGCAGTTGGGCCAGACGGGCCAGCCCTTCGCCGACCCGGGCGTCGGTGGCGGGTTGGCTCAGGCTCAGGCGCACCCCTTGCGGAGCGGCAAACTGACCGGCGGCGAAGTGTTCCCCGCTCGCCACGCCAACGTCAAGGGCGTCGGCGGCGGCAGCAAACTGCTGGCTGCGCCAGGGCTCCGGCAGCGGCAGCCAGGCGTGCATGCTGCCCGGCTGCCAGCGGGCGGCAGGCAGCAGGTGGCGCAGCAGTTCGCCGCGGCGTTTGAGGATCTCCCGCTGCTGCTCGACCAGCGGCATGATCTGGCGCTGACTGACCATTTTGCAGGCGAGCTCGATCAGCAGCGGGCTTACCATCCAGCTCGACAGCCGCATGGTCTGGGCGAAGGCGCTGCGCAGGGCGGGGGGCATCAGCACGAAGCCCACCCGCAGACCGCCGCAGGCGATCTTGGCCAGACTGCCCAGATAGATGACCCGCTCCGGCGCCAGATTGACCAGAGGGATCACAGGTTGCTGGGGCAGCAGGCCGTTGACGTCATCCTCGATGATCAGCAGATCATGGCGACGGGCGATGGCGACGATGGCCTCCCGCCGCGCCAGACTCATGATGGCGGTGGTGGGGTTTTGCAGGGTCGGTGTGAGGTAGAGCAGCTTGGCCCGGCGGGTGCGGCAGGCGGCGTCCAGCGCCTCGGGCAGCAGCCCCTCCTCGTCCATCGCGAGCCCCACCACCTGATTCTTCAGCTGGCGAGCGTTGCCCAGCATACCGGGGTAGCTCAGCCCCTCGCACAGGATGGTCTCCCCCACGCAATTGGTAGCCAGCAGCGCCAGCATGATGCCGTGCTGGGCGCCGTGGCTGAACAGCAGGCGATCCTCACTGCAGGCCACTCCTTGCTCCGCCAACCAGTTGACGAACTGCTGGCGCTGATCCGGCCGTCCCGCCTCCTTGTCGTAGCCGAGCAGGGCGTTGAGATCCCCGTCCGCCACTTCCCCCAGCATGGGGCGAATGATGGCCGCCCGATCCAGCTGCACCGGCAGGTTCTGCCACAGCTCGATGCGGTGCCCTTCCTCCTGGCGGATCACCCACTCATTGGCGGGATCCGTGTTCGCTCCCTTGACCCAGGTGCCGTGACCCACCCGGGCGGCCAGCAGGCCGCGCCGCTCCGCCTCGCTGTAGGCGCGGGTGACGGTGCCGACGGTGACGCCTAGACGATCCGCCAGGGATCTGTGGGTAGGCAATCGGGTCTGCGGTGGCAGCTCGCCATTAGCGATCCCCTGTTCGATCGCTTTGACCAGCTTGAGGTAGAGGGGGCCATCGAAGGCCGCAAGGTCGGGTGTCCAGATTGTCATGGTGACAATAAATCCATTGATCAAAATTTGTTGTCAATATAGCGTGAATTTCAACCTGATAACAACCAAATAGCACACATTGTATCGATACAATGTGGCAAGCAAGGAGTCACAATATGACGATGGAGTGGTATGTCACCCTGTTCGGTTTTGCCGTACTCACCTGCGGTACGCCGGGGCCCAACAACCTGATGCTGACGGCCTCCGGCGCCAACTTCGGGGTGCGTCGCACTCTGCCACATCTGCTCGGGGTGGGGCTGGGGCAGCCGGTGTTGCAACTGGTGCTGGCGCTGGGGCTTTATCCGCTGTTCGAGCGCTGGCCCCTGCTACGGCTCGGTTTGCAGATCTTCGGCAGCCTCTATCTGCTGTGGCTGGCGTGGCGTATCGCGGTGGCCGGGGCGCCGGGGGATCCTGCCCGGAGCGCCCGTCCGCTAACCATGCTGGAGGGGCTGGGTTTTCAGTTCCTCAATCCCAAGGCGTGGATGATGGGGATCTCCGCCATCAGTCTGTTCAGCCTGCCCGGCGCCAGTTACTGGTCGAGTCAGCTGGCGGTGATGGTCATGTTTGCGCTGGTGGCCCTGCCGGTCTGCTTTGTCTGGGTACTGTTCGGCCATCAGCTGAGCAACTGGATCAGCTCGGATCGGGGCTGGCGGCGGCTCAACGGCTCCCTCGGTCTGCTGACGGCGCTCTGCGTGGTGATGCTCTGGTATTGAGCCGTGCTGCGCTGATGGGGGAGGTGGCCGAGAAAGAGGCATTTCTGACTTGTCGCCACGGGGTTGGCTCTGCATATTAGAAGGCTTTCCCCATAACGGGGGCGTTGCATCGACAAGAGGTTGAGATGGATCTGAACTGGTTACTGCCCCTGGCGGGGTTTGCTCTGGTTACCTGCGGCACGCCGGGGCCCAACAATATGTTGCTCACCAGCGCCGGGGCGGCGCAAGGTTTTCGCCGCACGATTCCCCTGCTGGTGGGGGTGGTCGGGGGGATCAATCTGATGATCCTCGCTACCGCGCTGGGGCTTGGCGTGGTGTTCGAGAAGGTGCCGCTGCTGCACGACGGCCTCAAGCTTATCGGTTCGGCCTATCTGCTCTGGTTGGCGTGGAAGGTGGCGACGGCCAGCGGCCCGGCCGAGGGCAACCGGCCGCTCATTCCCGCCCATCAGGGGGCCATGCTGCAACTGCTCAATCCCAAGGCATGGATGATGGCGCTCTCCGCCATCAGCGGTTTCACTCTGGCGGGGGAGGCTTACTGGCCCTCCGCGCTCTGGGTGTTGGTGATCTTCTTTATTACCGGCCTTTACACCGGGGCGTTCTGGGTGCTTTTTGGTGCCCAGGTGCGGCAAATCATCCGCACTGCCCGGGGTTGGCGGCGTTTCAACCTCGGCATGGGGCTGGCGACGGCCGCCTGTGTCGGGATGATCTGGATTTAGCTCGGGGTTGACCCAGGCCTTTACCGGCTGTCTTGTTGGCCCTGCGGGGCCTTTTTTATCTCGATCCAGTGACCTTGCCTGCAAGGTGGCGTGGTTCTGCCCTCCCTTGGGATGAAAGGAGTTCATATGAAATGTATCGGTCTGCTGGGTGGCATGAGCTGGGAGTCCACCGTCAGTTACTATCAGGCGCTCAATCGCGGGGTGCGGGCGCAGCTTGGCGGCTTGCACTCGGCGCGGGTGCTGCTCAACAGCGTCGACTTTGCCGCTATCGAGCGGTTGCAGCATGCCGGTGACTGGCCCGCTACTGCCCGCCTGCTGGCGGCGGAGGCGCGCAAGTTGCAGGATGGCGGCGCCGATTTCTTGCTGATCGGCACCAACACCATGCACAAGGTGGCCCCCGAGATTGAGGCGGCCATCGATATCCCGCTGCTCCATATCGCCGATGCCACCGCGGCCAAATTGCGGGCGGACGGGATAACCCGGGTCGGCCTGCTCGGCACCCGCTTCACCATGGAGCAGGATTTTTACAAGGGGCGCTTGCAGGAGCGCTTCGGGTTGGCGGTGCTGGTACCCGATGAGGCCGGGCGGGAGCGGGTACACAGGATCATTTATGACGAGCTCTGTCTGGGGGATATCCGCGAATCATCGCGGGCCGAGTATCTGGCCATTATCGAGGGGCTGGCGGCTGCGGGTGCCGAGGCGGTGATCCTCGGCTGCACCGAGATTGCCCTGCTGGTGGGGGATGCCCGGGCGGCGGTGCCGCTCTACGACACCACTGCCATCCATGCCGAAGCGGCGGTCGCGCTGGCACTGGCAGCTGATTAATAAACTGGTCAGATCTCACTATTCATGCTTGTCTCATACCCCTTGCCATAAAAGCGTGTAAAATTGCGCCCTGAATTTTCCCCGGCCAACGCGGGTTGGCTGCGGTTTCCTAGCATGCAAGGCTGACATTGTGACTGAAGTAGATAGATTCGCGGATATTCGCCCCTACCGCGATGAAGAAGTGCCGGCAGCCATCGAACGGCTGATCCAGGATGATGAATTTATCGGCGCCATCGCCAAGTATCGTTTTGGTTCCCTGATGAGCTGGCTGGGTTGGGCCATCCGCCCGATGATCCGCCTGTTCCTGCGCCGCAAATGGTCAAAAGTGACCACAGTGCATCAGGTCCAGATGGGGGTTACCCGGTATATGTCCCGCATGATCGCCACCTCCACCAAGGGGGTGACCTTCTCCGGGATCGAGCATCTGAAGAAAGAGCAGGGCTATCTGTTTGTCTCCAACCACAGAGACATCGCCATGGACCCGGCGTTCGTCAACTGGGGGCTGCACACCCACGGTTTCGATACCGTGCGCATCGCCATCGGTGACAACCTGCTGCGCAAACCCTGCGCTACCGAGCTGATGAAGCTCAACAAGAGCTTTATCGTCAAACGCTCCGCCAAGGGGCCGCGGGAGATGATGAAGGCGCTCGGCGAGCTGTCTGCCTATATTGGCAACTCGGTTCACGAAGGTCACTCCATCTGGATCGCCCAGAAGGAAGGGCGCGCCAAGAATGGCGATGACAAGACAGATCCCGCCATCCTCAAGATGTTCTACGTCGACGGCAAGAAGCAGAAGATCGACTTCGTCGACTACATGCGCAGCCTCAATATCGTGCCGGTCAGCATCAGCTATGAGCTCGACCCCACCGACAAGGCGAAGGCGCGCGAGCTTTACGAGAAGTCGGTCAACGGCAGTTACGAGAAGGGCGAGTTCGAGGATATCGAGAGTATTGTCGCCGGTATCGTCGGCATGAAGGGGCGGGTACACGTCTCCTTCGGCGCCCCCATTACCGAGGGCTTCAGCGATCCGGACGAACTGGCCGCGCTGATCGACAAGGCGATCTGGAGCAGCTACCACCTCTTCCCCAGCAACTATCTGGCGGCTGATGTCTCCGGCAAGGCCAACACCATCGAGCAGGCGGCCTTCCTGACCCGTCAGTCAGAGGTGCCGGAAGAGCACAAGGCGATCTGGCGAGCCATGTACGCAAAACCGGTGGAAAACGCCAAAAAGGCTTGAATGAAACCGGTTGTTAAACGGTTTTGCGAAAAAAACGGGCGCTGATGCGCCCGTTTTTGCGTCTGGTCAAAGTCGAGGGGGAAAGGGTGGTGAATAATATGGTTTCAGCTGGTACGATCACTATGAAAATGGGATTATGTCTCTTGGCAAGGTGCTGACGAGTGTGTAACAGTGCCCATATAGCTGAACATGAGCAAAAGCTCTAAACCGGTTTGCACGGATTGCAGACGGCATTATTGAAGGACCTATCACAGGTCCTTTTTCATTGGCTGGCAAAGATGCCGCCCAGATATACCTAACAGGAAGCAGACGCCATGATCACCGGTAGCCTGAACACCCTGCAGCGGACGCCGCTGCCCGCCCCGCTGGCCCGCATTATGGCCGAGGTGGTGAAGAGCGTGGCTCACTGGGGTGACGCTCCGCTCGGCAAGACCGAGATTGATGGCCTCAACCTGTTCTGTCTGGTGAGCGAGGATCTGACCGAGCCAGTCGCGGATCGCCGTGGCGAATTCCATCAGCAGTATCTCGATATCCAGTTGCTGCTGCGCGGTGAAGAGTGGATAGGTGTGGGCCCCCACGACTACGTGAGCGACGGCGCCGACCATCCCCATCCTGACCTCTGGTTTGTCGATGACGAGCAGACCAGCTATCTGGCGCTGCAACCGGGCGATTTCGCCATCTTCTGGCCGGGCGAGCTGCACCGCCCGCTCTGTACCTTCAACCAGCCCGCCAAGGTGAAGAAGCTGGTGGTCAAGGTACACAAGGATCTGCTGGCTATCGCCTGAGCACTCCCATTGAGGCGAGCCCTGCGCAGCTGATGCGTTGAGGCTCGCAAGCATTGAAACCAGTGATACGCACCACAAGTTGCGATCGCTCTTTCAAGAGCAAGAATTGAAACCAGTGATACGCACCACAGGTTGCGATGACTCTTTCAAGAGCAAGAATTGAAAAATTGGACGCACCCTCCTGCGACCATAAGCCCCCGGCAGGGGAATCCCATCCTCTTTTGGATGACACGACACTGTCGGCATAAAGCCGAAGCACAGGAAGATGTAGAAAATGAGCAAGTTGGTATTGATCCTTAACTGCGGTAGCTCTTCCCTGAAATTTGCCGTAATGGACGCCGAAACAGGTGAGGACATGCTGTCCGGCCTGGCCGAATGCTTCAATCTGGATGATGCACGTATCAAATGGAAACTCCACGGGGTCAAGGGCGAAGCCATGCTGGGAGCGGGTGCCGCTCACCAGGAGGCCCTCGACCATATCGTGGGTCACATCCTGCCGCAGGATCCGACTCTTGCCGAGCAACTGGTGGCCATCGGTCACCGAATCGTACACGGTGGCGAGCAGTTCTCCCGCTCCGTGCGTATCGATGACGGCGTGATCGCCGGTATCGAAGCCGCCATTCCGTTCGCCCCGCTGCACAACCCGGCCCACCTCATCGGTATTCGCGCCGCGCTGAAAGTGTTCCCGCAGCTGTCCGAGAAGAACGTGGCCGTCTTCGACACCGCGTTCCACCAGACCCTGCCGCAAGAGGCCTACCTCTATGCGCTGCCGCACAAGCTCTACCGCGAACACGGCATCCGTCGTTACGGTGCCCACGGTACTTCTCACCGCTACATTGCGGAAGAAGCCGCAAAAGAGCTGGGCAAGCCGTTGAATGAACTGAACATCATCAACTGCCACCTGGGTAACGGTGCCTCTGTCTGCGCCATCAAGAACGGCGAATCCGTTGACACCTCCATGGGTCTGACTCCGCTGGAAGGTCTGGCGATGGGTACTCGCTCCGGCGATATCGATCCGGCCGTGGTCTTCTTCATGCACGACCAGCTCGGTTACAGCGTTGAGCAGATCAACCACACCCTGACCCGTGAGTCCGGTCTGCTGGGGATGACCGAAGCGAGCAGCGACTGCCGCTACGTCACCACCAACTATGCTACCGACGCCGGTGCCAAGCGTGCGCTGGATGTCTTCACCTACCGTGTGGCCAAGTATGTCGGCGCCTATGCCGCTGCGATGGACGGTCGTCTGGACGCCGTGGTCTTCACCGGTGGTATCGGTGAGAACGCCGCGATGGTGCGCGAGATGGTGCTGAACCGTCTGGCTCTGTTCGGCTTCAAGGTGGACAAAGAGGCCAACAACGCCGCGGTACTGGGTGGCGAAGGTCGCATCACCACCGCCGACAGCCGTTGCGCCATGGTGATCCCGACCAACGAAGAGCTGGTCATCGCTCGCGATGCCCTGAGCCTGGTCTGCTAAGTCAACCTCGCTTTGAAACAACGCCCGGCCTGTGCCGGGCGTTGTCATTTCTGGCGTACGCCGATTTGACATGGGGGAGGGGAGCGGTACCCTGACCACTACTGTTTTTGCAGCCAGCGGGCTGCCCGGTTCGGGAGAAAGCAATGAAAGAGGCGTTTTTTAACTGGTTGTCGGGCCTTGGGGTGGAAGTGACCAGCCTGATGGCGCTGGTGATCGCGCTGGGCTTTATCGTCATCACCTCGCTGCTGCTGCATATGGCGCTGCACCGGGTGTTGCTGGTCAGGCTGGTGGGGATCCTCGGCAAGGCCAAGCAGGTATGGCTGCCGCCCCAGCTGCAACAGCGTCTCTTCAACCGGCTCGCCTTCGTGCTGCAGGGGGCCGTGCTGCTCGGTCAGGCGGAGATCTGGCTGCCCCGTCAATCGGATAGCCTCAAACTTATCGAGATGGTGGCCCAGCTCTGGATTTTGCTGTTCCTGCTGCTGGCCTTCTTCGCCCTGCTCGATTGCCTGTTGTCGGTGAGCCGTTACACCCGCCTTGGTCGGGATTTGCCCCTGCGTGGCATCTTCCAGGGGGCCAAGCTGGTAGGCAGCATTCTGGTGGGCATCCTGATGATCGCCCTGCTGCTCGGCAAGTCGCCGCTGTTCCTGTTCAGCGGTCTGGGTGCCATGACCGCAGTGCTGATGCTGGTGTTCAAGGACCCCATCCTCGGGCTGGTGGCGGGGATCCAGCTCTCCGCCAACCGGATGCTGAGCGTCGGTGACTGGCTGCAGATGGACAAGTACGGCGCCGATGGCGAGGTGACCGACATCGGCCTCACCACGGTCAAGGTGTCGAACTGGGACAAGACCATCACCACCATTCCCACCTATGCCCTGATCTCCGACTCTTTCAAGAACTGGCAGGGGATGACCGAGTCGGGGGGGCGCCGCATCAAGCGCAGCGTCAATATCGACATGACCAGCGTGCGCTTTCTGACGGCCGAGGAGCAGTTGCAGCTCAAGCAGGCGCAACTGTTGGCTCCCTATCTCAGCCGCAAGGAGCAGGAGCTGAGTGCCTACAACCAGCAGCTGAGCGATGCCCTGAGCTGCCCCATCAACGGCCGTCACCTCACCAACCTCGGCACCCTGCGCGCCTATCTGGATGCCTACCTGCGTGCCCACCCCGGCATTCGCAAGGACATGACCCTGATGGTGCGCCAGCTGGCACCCACGTCAGACGGTCTGCCGCTGGAAATTTACTGCTTTACCGCGACTACCGCATGGGCCGATTACGAAGGGATCCAGGCCGATATTTTCGACCATATCTTCGCCATCATTGAGCAATTTCATCTGCGGTTGCATCAATCTCCCACAGGTTACGATATGCGTGCCTGGCAACGGGGATAAACAGGGAAACCGGACGGGTCGGGGGCGCGGGAAAAACCGCATATTAATCATCGACCCGTCGCCACTTGTCAGTTGAAATTTGCCGTGCAGAGGAGAAAAATGGCGGCCTTCTCTTCGCGCCCCTGATCCCCTCTTGATCAGCTGCCAGCCCAGAGACGTCACTTCAAGTCATCATCATGGGAAAGTTATGAAGCTCCTTCGCAATAGTGTGGCAACACTCTGCTACAGCCTGCTGCTGACCGCTGCGCCGGTTTTCGCTGTTGAATATGCTCTGCCTGCGGCCAACAGCCGTCTGGTAGGGGAGAATCTGGAATATGTGGTTCCGGCCGAAGAGAACGGCCAGCCGCTGGAGGCCATTGCGGCCAAATTCCAGCTGGGGCTCACCAACATGACCGAAGCCAACCCCGATGTGGATCCCCTGCTGGTACAGACCGGCGAGAAGCTGGTGATCCCCCAGCAACTGATCCTGCCGGATGCACCCCGTGAAGGGATTGTGCTGAACGTGGCCGAGATGCGCCTCTACTACTACCCCAAGGGTAAAAAAGTGGTGGAAGTGCTGCCCATCGGCATCGGCCAACTCGGCACCGACACCCCGGAGAACTGGGTGACCAGCGTGCAGCGCAAGAAAGCGGGCCCGACCTGGACCCCGACCGCCAAGATGCATGCCGAATATGCCGCCCGTGGCGAGAGCCTGCCTGCGGTATGGCCGGCCGGTCCGGACAACCCCATGGGTCTGTTCGCCCTCTACATCGGCAAGATGTACGCCATCCACGGTACCAACGCCAACTTCGGCATCGGCCTGCGGGTGAGCCACGGCTGTGTGCGTCTGCGCAACGACGACATCGCCTACCTGTTCAAGCAGGTACCGGTCGGTACTCGCGTCCAGTTCGTCAACCAGCCGATCAAGGCCTCTCTCGAGCCTAACGGTGTCCGCTATCTGGAAGTGCACCAGCCGCTGTCGCGCAGCGAAGAGGAGTTCAACTCCAAGCTGCCGGCACCGCTGCCGATGACCCCGGCGGTGACCCGCTTCATTGCCCACGCCGACAGCGACTCCCAACTGGTGAAGCAGGCGCTGGAGCAGCGCAACGGCATGCCGATGGCGATCAACCGCTAACGGCAAATCCCCGTCACGACAAAGGGCGAACAGCATGCTGTTCGCCCTTTGTGTTTCTGCTGCGCTGACTCAGCTTCGCAGCAGATTTGCCTGCAGCTCGCTGCCGAGCTGATCGAGCAGCTGGTAGCGCGCCTTGTAGCTGGCCCGCTTGCGGGAGGGGATCTCCTCCAGCGTCTTGCGGGGTACCTCCAGCGGCAGGCTCATCCAGAGTTCATCTTGCACGCAGCCCTGATGCTCCTGCCACAAGCCGTCGAGATCGAACTTGACCCGATCGGCGGTGCGCTTGCTGCACTGATAGACGTGGCTTTGGGTGCGGATCCCGAGCAGGCTCTTGCACGCCAATCCTCGGGCCAGCTCGGCGGCCATATAGACCAGCAGGGACATAGGGCGCAGCCCGCCGCACGCCTTGGTGACCAGCTTGATCTCCTCGCTCTGCCCCTTGCCGCCCTGCAGCGAACAGATCTCGAGGGTCGGGTTTGGCGCGGGACGCAGATTGAGGGCCATGTAATAGAGCGCAGCGTCACCCAGCTTGAGGGTCAGGCTCATCTCCCCCTCTTTGCCCATGTGGGTTTGGTAATCCAGTTGCAGGGTGAGGGGGGCCGTCAGCTTGTCGCTCTGCCACTGGGCCAGCAGCAGGCCGCGCCCGCTGTAGATTGCCAGTTGTTGCGCCTTGGGCAGCTGACGTGCCAGCTGCTGGTAGTGGCCGCTGATAAGCCCGGCTCGCAGGCGCTTGCGGAGCCCCTTGTGGCGATAGGGGTGGATCGGCTTTTCCAGAATATCGGGGAAGCGGCTGATCGCCTGCGCCAGCAGCGGTTGCTCCTGCTGCTGGCGATAGAGGGCGCGGGCGCCGGGATTGAGCCAGAGACGCCCCACATACTTGGCCCGTCGGATGAGATGACCCGACTCCTCCACCGGGTGAAGGCGGCGGGCGAGGGTTCGCAGGTGTGACAGATGAGATGACATGGTGCCGACCTCTGACTGGTGTGATGAGACAGGGCGGGGAGTGTAGGAGCGGGGCGCTGGCTTGTAAAAAAATGGATAGTAACAAAATGTGAAAACATAACGCTCAATAGTCGCCGTTGCGACGATATGGCCGTCACGGCCACGGCAGGAAATCTGGCGCCATCCTCTTGATGCGGCAGATGATTTGATGCGCAAAGGTTTTTATTGTGTTTTGTGTTTGTTAAAAGTGGTTGAGCTGGCGCGAACGGCTGATTAAGCTAGGCCGGTTTTTTAGGGATGAGCCCGTCACCAGAGCGGGCAGAAAATGACACAAAACGGAGTTTTGCATGACAGCTAGCACACCCATGTTAATCACCTTCCTGGTGTATATCCTCGGGATGGTGTTGATCGGCTTCGTCGCCTATCGCGCCACCCGCAACTTTGATGACTACATTCTGGGCGGCCGCCGGATGGGGAGCTGGGTGACCGCTCTCTCTGCCGGCGCCTCCGACATGAGCGGCTGGCTGCTGATGGGCCTGCCCGGCGCTGTCTTCGTCAGCGGCATCTCCGAGAGCTGGATCGCCATCGGTCTGGTCATCGGCGCCTACCTCAACTGGCGCTGGGTAGCGGGTCGCCTGCGGGTACATACCGAGAAGAACCGCAACGCCCTGACCCTGCCGGACTATTTCACCTACCGCTTTGAAGATCACAGCAAGGTGCTGCGCATTCTCTCGGCGCTGGTGATCCTGCTCTTCTTCACCATCTATTGCGCCTCCGGTGTGGTGGCCGGTGCCCGCCTGTTTGAGAGCACCTTCGGCATGGATTACAACACCGCCCTCTGGGTTGGTGCCGCCGCCACTATCACCTACACCTTCTTCGGCGGCTTCCTCGCGGTGAGCTGGACCGATACGGTGCAGGCAACCCTGATGATCTTCGCCCTGATCCTGACCCCGGTCTTCGTCATCATCGCCGTCGGCGGGGTGGACAGCGCCATGATCGAGGTGGCTGCCAAGAGCGCCACCAACCTCGACATGTTCAAGAATCTGGATGTGATCGCCATTGTCTCGCTGATGGCCTGGGGCCTTGGTTACTTCGGTCAGCCCCACATTCTGGCCCGCTTCATGGCGGCGGATTCCCACCACTCCATGGCCAATGCCCGTCGCATCAGCATGACCTGGATGGTGTTCTGCCTCGCTGGTGCGGTGGCCATCGGTTTCTTCGGTCTGGCCTACTTCGCCCGCTTCCCGGAAGTGGCGGCTGGAGTGACCGGCAACCCGGAGCGGGTCTTTATCGAGCTCTCCAAGATCCTGTTCAACCCCTGGATCGCCGGTGTGCTGCTCTCCGCCATTCTGGCGGCGGTGATGAGCACTCTAAGTTGTCAATTACTGGTCTGCTCCAGCGCCATCACAGAGGATCTTTACAAGCCTTTCCTGCGCAAGAACGCCTCCCAGCGTGAGCTGGTATGGGTGGGTCGCCTGATGGTGCTGCTGATCGCGGTGATTGCCATCGCCGTCGCCATGAATCCGGAAAACCGGGTGCTGGGGCTGGTGAGCTACGCCTGGGCCGGTTTCGGTGCCGCCTTTGGTCCCGTGGTGCTGCTCTCGGTGCTGTGGCCGCGGATGACCCGCAACGGCGCGCTGGCCGGCATGCTGGTCGGTGCCATCACCGTTATCGTCTGGAAGCAGTTCGGCTGGCTGGGGCTGTATGAGATCATTCCGGGCTTCCTGTTCGCACTGCTGGCCATCGTGGTGGGCAGTCTTCTGGGCGAAGCGCCCTCAAAAGCGATGCTGGAGCGTTTCCGCGATGCCGAGGAGGAGTACAACACTCCGGCCGAGAGCGCGGGAGAGCCGGTCGTGGTGAACTGATCCCCCTTACCGCTTTCTGATTGAGAGCCCCGCCCCCGGACAAGGAGCGCCCTGGTTGGCCATCCTTGCACCGGTTTGGCGGGGCTTTGTGCTATCTGATTCACTCTTGGGCACTTTTTTATGTTCGGCCGGTGGCTCCCGGGTGCTCGCTTTCTTTTGTCTTGGCACCGAATATGGGACACTAGGCCGCCTGAAGGAGACCTAGTGCATGCGGCTATTCACCCTGATCCTTATCCTCCTGCTGGGGGGACTGCAATATGACCTCTGGCTGGGGAAGAACGGGCTATCCGATTATCAGAACCTGTCGGAGGCCATCTCGCAGCAACAGCGGGACAACCAGACTCTCAAGGATCGTAACGACCTCATTTACCGCGAGATAGATGATCTCACCTCTGGCCTCGAGGCCATCGAGGAGTTGTCGCGCAACGATCTGGGTTACATCAAGCAGGGGGAGACCTTCTACCGGATCATCCCCAAAGAGAAAGACAAAGAGACAGCGCCGGACGATGAGCCCTACGATGACTGATGCCTGCCGGGTATCCGGCCTGACGGCGATCGTCCCTGCCGCCGGTATCGGCAGCCGGATGGGGGCCGATTGCCCCAAGCAGTACCTGCAACTGGCGGGTAAAACCATTCTCGAACATACCCTGGAGCGGCTGCTCTCCCACCCGGCCATCGCCCAGGTGATCGTGGCGCTGGCGCCCCATGACCGCTGGTTCGAGGCCCTGCCCGTGGCGGCCGACCCGCGGATTGTGCGGGTAGAGGGAGGCGCCGAGCGCGCCTTTTCCGTCCTCAATGGTCTCCATGTGGCGCAAGGGGAGTGGGTGCTGGTGCACGATGCGGCCCGTCCCTGCCTGACTCACGGCGATCTCGATGCGCTGATTGCCGCGGCCATGAACTGCGGCGGTGCCATTCTCGGCAGTCGGGTGCGCGATACCATGAAGCGCTCCGATGGGGAGGGCAATATCATTGCCACCGTCGAGCGCGAGCAGCTCTGGCATGCCCTGACGCCGCAGATGTTCCCGACCCGTACCCTGAAGCGGGCGCTGGAAGAGGGGCTGCTGCTGGGCGCCACCATCACCGACGAGGCCTCCGCCATGGAGCGGGCCGGATTCACGGTGCGGATGGTGGAGGGGCGCGCCGACAATATCAAAGTGACCCGGCCGGAAGACTTGTCGCTGGCGGGGCTGTTTTTAAGCCAGCAGGCATAAGCCCCTCAGTCAGAACAGACCGTTCAGAGCAGAGTGTCTCGAACAAACAGGCCCGAACAAGGAGTTAGCATGATCCGGATTGGACATGGTGTGGACGTACACAAAATTGATGGGGTTGGTTTCAGCATGTTGGGAGGTTGCCGCTGATGATGCGCATTGGTCATGGTTTTGATGTTCATAAATTTGGTGGTGTTGGCCCCTGCATGCTGGGTGGCGTGCCGGTTCCCTACGAGCAGGGGCTGGTTGCCCACTCTGACGGCGATGTGGTGCTGCACGCGGTGAGCGATGCCCTGCTGGGGGCCATCGGTGCCGGTGACATCGGTCGCCACTTCCCCGATACCGCTGCCGAGTTCAAGGGGATCGACAGTCGCATCCTGCTGCGGGATGTCTTTGCCCGGGTACAGAAGGCGGGTTATGCCATCGGCAACCTGGATGTGACCATCATCGCCCAGGCCCCCAAAATGGCCCCCCATATCGACGCCATGTGCGCCGTGCTGGCCGCCGATCTGCAATGTGATTTGAACCGGGTGAACGTCAAGGCGACCACCACCGAACAGCTTGGGTTTACGGGGCGCAAGGAAGGGATCGCCACCGAAGCCGTCGTCCTACTGGTGAAACAATAATGCTGGAACAACTTGCCTATCTGCACGGGGCGCCCACCGCCCGCGGTATCCTCAAGGCCGAGGCCGCCGACTTCCTGGTGAATGAAGATCTCGGCTTCGAGCCTTGCGGTGAAGGGGAACACATCTTCGTCCGGGTGCGCAAAACCGGCGAAAACACCGCCTGGGTAGCGGGTCTGCTGGCCGATGCGGCCGGAGTCAACCGCAATGCGGTGACCTGGGCGGGCCTGAAAGATCGTCACGCGGTGACCGAGCAGTGGTTCGGCATTCACCTGCCGGGCAAGGCCGAGCCGGACTTGTCGGTTATCGAGAGCGACAGCATCCGGATCCTCGAGGTGAAGCGCCACAACAAGAAGCTGCGGGTCGGCTACCTCAAGGGCAACCACTTCACCCTGCGTCTCACCGGTCTGGAACAGGCCGACGGGCTGGAAGCGCGCCTGCAGGCCATCGCCACTCAGGGTGTACCCAATTACTATGGTGAGCAGCGTTTTGGCCGCGATGGCAACAACCTGGAAGCGGCCAAGGCGATGTTTGCCGGCAAGCGGATCAAGGATCGCAACAAGCGCTCCCTCTACCTCTCTGCCGCCCGCAGCATGCTGTTCAACGCCATTGTCAGCGCCCGTATCGAGCAGGGGCTGGCTCATCAACTGCTGGCCGGTGATTGCGTGATGCTCAAGGGTAGCCACTCCATCTTCAGCGAAGAGAGCGTGACCCCCGAGCTGGAAGCGCGTCTTGCCTCCGGCGACGTGCAGCTGACCGCGCCCCAGTGGGGCCGTGGCCGCTTGGCCAGTCAGGGCGCCGCTGCCGAGTTCGAACAGGGCGTGCTGGCTCCTTACAGCGATTGGTGTGACGGGCTGGAGAAAGCCGGGCTGGATCAGGACAGGCGCCCGCTGCTGCTCAAGCCGGAGCAGATGAGCTGGCAGCTGGACGGCGAGGCGCTGACCCTCTCCTTCTTCCTGCCGGCGGGCGCGTTTGCCACCAGCGTGGTGCGCGAGTTAATGCAGGCCGAAGAGGCCGATCACGGTTTCAGGAATCAGACCGATGCGAATTCTGGTCAGTAATGATGATGGTGTGCATGCCGAGGGCATTCGTGCCCTCAGCGAGGCGCTGCGCGCCTGCGGCGAGGTCATTGTGGTGGCGCCGGATCGTAACCGCAGCGGCGCGAGTCACTCCCTGACGCTGGAAGTACCGCTGCGGGTTACCCGCATTGCAGAAAACGGCTTTAATGGGTGCGAGAGCTATGCGGTGAAGGGGACGCCGACCGACTGCGTGCATCTGGCGGTCAACGAGCTGGTGCGCCCTGAACCCGACATGGTGGTGGCCGGCATCAACCACGGTGCCAACCTGGGGGATGATGTCATCTACTCGGGCACAGTCGCCGCGGCCACCGAGGGGCGCCATCTTGGCTACCCCTCCATCGCCATTTCGCTGGTAGGCAAGACCCACTTCGCCACGGCGGCCCACTATGCGGCCCTGCTGGTGAAGGGGCTGATGAAACACCCCTTGCCTGCTGATCAGATCCTCAACGTCAACGTGCCGGACTTGCCCCTCAAGCAGATCAAGGGGATCAAGACCACCCGCCTTGGCAATCGCCACCGGGCGGAGTCGGTGATCTGCACCGAGGATCCCCGTGGCCAGCCCATCTACTGGATCGGCCCCCCCGGTAGCCAGCAGGATGCCGGTGAAGGCACCGATTTTGCTGCCATCGAGCAGGGCTATGTCTCGATTACCCCTCTGACCATCGACATGACTGCCTATGACAGTCTCGCCGGTCTGGGGGCCTGGTTAGATCTGCAGGGATGAGGGTGGTGTGATAGTACAGCGCCTGTTAAATCAGCTCATTGCGCAGGATATTCGCGATTTTCGCGTGCTGGCGACCATCGCGAAAGTGCCGCGCCAGCTGTTCGTGGACGAGGCCATGGCGCACAAGGCGTGGGATAACACCGCCCTGCCCATTGGCCACGGCCAGACCATTTCGCAGCCCTATATGGTGGCGCGAATGACCGAGTTGCTGATGCAAAACAATCCGGCCCATGTGCTGGAGATTGGCACTGGCTCGGGCTACCAGACGGCGATCCTCGCCCATCTGGTGGAGCATGTGTATACCGTGGAGCGGATCAAGTCGCTGCAGTTCCAGGCCCGGCGCCGACTGCGCCAGCTCGATCTGCACAATGTCTCGGCCAAGCACGGCAACGGCTGGCTGGGGTGGCCCAACAAGGGGCCTTATGACGCCATTCTGGTGACAGCCGCGGCAAGCGAGATCCCGACGGCGCTCACCGATCAGCTGGCCGAAGGGGGCCGACTGGTGTTGCCCGTGGGTGACAGCCAGCAGACCCTGCAACTGATCGAACGATCCGGATCCCAGCTGACCAGCCGTATTCTGGAGCCGGTACGTTTTGTTCCCCTGATTGACGGAGATGTTGAGTGAAGTTGTTTTCCCGTTTGTACGTACTGGTGATGCAGTGGGCCCGCCACAAGCATGCCCCCTGGTATCTCTCCATCACCGCTTTCATCGAGTCGGTATTCTGGCCGATCCCGGTGGATGTGATGCTGGCGCCGATGGCGCTCGCCAAGCCCCACAAGGCGTGGCACTACGCCACGCTGGCTACTGTCTTCTCTGTGCTGGGGGCCCTGTTTGGCTATGCCCTTGGCTATGCCCTGTGGGATCCGGTCGTGCTGCCACTGGTGGAGTCTGTGGGCTATCAGGACAAGATCGAGATTGCTCGCAACTGGTTTGAGCAGTGGGGGATCTGGGTCATTTTCATTGCCAGCTTCACCCCTATCCCCTACAAGGTGTTTACCGTGACGGCAGGGTTGTTGCAAATGGCTCTGCTGCCCTTCATCATCACCTCCCTCATCGGTCGTGGCATGCGCTTTTTCCTAGTTGCGGGCCTGATGCGCTGGGGTGGCGAGAAGATGGAACGCAAACTGATGCACTACGTAGATGTGCTCGGTTGGCTCTGTATTGGTCTGGCCGTGGTGGCCTATTTCTGGTTTAGTCGTTAAGGATCCATTATGCGTTCGCGTATTTGGCAAGGAAGCAGTGTCGTGGTGTTGTCATGGCTGCTGCTTGCCTGCTCCTCCAGTAAAAATGCAGCTCCGGTAGATGGTGTTGATGAGGGGCAGTTTGTCTCGACCATTCCGGCTCGCCAAAGCGGTGCCCAGGTCAGCGCCCCCATTCAGGGCGGCAGCTATGTGGTGAAACGGGGCGATACCCTCTACTCCATCGCCTTCAACTCCGGCAACGATGTGCCGTCGCTGGCCAGCCTCAACAACATCAGCCCGCCCTACAACATCTATCCGGGGCAGCGACTGCGACTCGATGGTTCCAGCGCCAGTGTTGGCAGCAGCCGCAGTGCCGGTACCTATGAGGTGCGCCGCGGCGATACCCTGAGCAGCATCGGCCGCCAGTTCGGCATGACACCGCAGGCGCTGGCCCAGAGCAACAACCTGAGCGCCCCCTATGCGCTGCAACCGGGTCAGGTGCTCAATGTCCAGATCGCAGGCGGCGGTTCGACCCAGATGGTGGCTGCGACTCGTCCGGCAACCGTGACACCGGTGGCCGTGAGCCGTCCGAGCAGCGGTCCGCGTCCGTTGGCCGAGCCGAGTGGATCTGGTCAGACCACGCCGTTCATCTCTCAGAAATCCGTTGCTCCGGCAGCACCGAAGGAATACGCTCAGTCCAAAGAACAAAAAATAAACAACTCCCAGTCGAGACTTGCTTGGCACTGGCCCGCAAAAGGCCGGATTGTCGAGGGGTTCTCTGTTGCAGAACAGGGTAACAAGGGGATCGACATAGCCGGCCAGAAGGGGCAACCCGTCTACGCCGCCAGCAGCGGTAAAGTGGTATACGCTGGCAGTGCTTTAAGGGGGTACGGCAAGCTGATTATCCTCAAGCATGATGATGACTATCTCTCCGCTTACGCACACAACGACGAGTTGCGGGTGAAGGAAGGGGACAGCGTCAAGGGGGGCTCGGTCATTGCCAACATGGGTAGCACGGACGCGCCGGATGTGCGATTGCATTTCGAGATCCGGTACAGAGGCAAGTCGATCAATCCGATGAGCTATTTGCCAAAGCGTTAACCCCAGAGAGACCGTCTTACTCTGGTAACGTCAGGGAGACACACCATGAGCCAAGAACAACTGGTAATGCAGGATGCAGAGTTAGAGTTTGACGCTGAACCCGAATCTCACGAGGTAGAAGAGTTGCAGGAGGTAGCCGCCGAGGCGGACGAGACTATCTCCGATGAGTTGCTGGCACCTGAGCTGAATAAGGTGATGGATGCCACGCAACTCTATCTGGGGGAGATAGGTTTCTCCCCGCTGCTCACTGCCGAAGAGGAAGTCTACTACGCCCGTCGTGCCTTGCGGGGTGACAAAGCCGCCCGCAAGCGCATGATCGAGTCCAACCTGCGACTGGTGGTGAAAATCGCCCGTCGTTACAACAACCGCGGCCTGGTGCTGCTGGATCTTATCGAAGAGGGCAACCTCGGTCTTATCCGTGCGGTCGAGAAGTTCGACCCCGAGCGCGGCTTCCGTTTCTCCACCTATGCCACCTAGTGGATCCGCCAGACCATCGAGCGGGCCATCATGAACCAGACCCGCACCATCCGTCTGCCCATTCATGTGGTCAAAGAGTTAAACGTTTACCTGCGCACCGCGCGCGAACTCTCTCACCGTCTCGATCATGAACCGACCGCCGAGGATATCGCCTTCGCGCTGGATCGTTCGGTGGATGACGTGAACCGCATGCTCAAACTCAACGAGAAGATCACCTCGGTGGACACCCCCATCGGTGGCGATCGCGACAAGGCGCTGCTGGATGTGCTCTCCGACGAGCGCGGCATGGGGCCTGAGCTGGAGTCTCAGGAAGATGATATGCGCAGCAGCATCGTGCACTGGCTGGAGGAGCTCAATCCCAAGCAGCGGGAAGTGCTGGCCCGTCGTTTTGGTCTGTTGGGTTATGAGCCTGCCACCCTTGAGGATGTGGGGGCCGAGATTGGCCTGACCCGCGAGCGGGTACGCCAGATCCAGGTGGAGGGGCTGCGCCGTCTGCGGGAGATCCTGCTGAGTCAGGGGCTCTCCATCGAGGCGCTATTTCGTACCAATTAAGCATCCGCACCAATTAAGTCTGCACCAGCTGATCAGCGCATCAGCCAGATAGCACGAGGGGAGCAACAGCTCCCCTCGTTTTTTATTGCCTGTCGTCTGGCGATGGCTTCGTGGTTATACCAGCTCGGCCAGCATGGTGTCGGCGTAGGGCACCAGCGCTTCGCCCTTCTTCACCTTGGTGAGGTAGTCCGGGTTGGCGATAAGCGGACGGCCGATGGCCACCAGATCGAAGCGGTTAGCCTCGATGGCCGCAGCGGCGCGCTCGGCGTCGTAGTTGCCCACACCGACCAGATTGCCCTTGTAGTGGGCGCGCAGATAGTCGGAGGCGCGGCCACCCAGATAATCGAAGGTGAGGTTGTCATCAAAGATGCCGAGATGGATATAGGCCAGCGGGCGCTCGTTGAGCTTGCCCAGCAGATAGTCGAACACGGCGCGATCTTCCGGGCTGCCCGCCAGATGGACATAGGCACCCGGGGAGAGGCGAATACCAACCCGATCACCGCCGATACGGGCGCTGATGGCATCGACCACTTCCAGAGCGAAGCGGCTCATCTTTTCCGGGCTGCCACCGTAGTTGTCGGTGCGCAGGTTGGTGGAGTGGTGCAGGAACTGGTCGATCAGGTAGCCGTTGGCACCGTGGATCTCCACCCCGTCAAAGCCCGCCTCGATGGCGTTGGCTGCGGCTTGGGCGTAATCCAGCACCAGCTGGGCGATTTCGGCCTCGGTCAGGGCGCGCGGCACCTGATAGGTCAGCTCGCGCATGCGGGGCACAGTGCCCTCGTGTGCCACGGCTGAGGGGGCCAACACTTCAGCCTGATGGAAGAAGGGGTGGGAGAGGCGGCCGACGTGCCACAGCTGGGCGAAGATCTTGCCGCCTTTGGCGTGTACGGCGCTGGTCACTTTCTTCCAGCCATCGATCTGCGCCTGGGTGAAGAGGCCCGGGGTATTGGGGTAGCCCTGCGCATCGGGGCGGATGATGACGGCCTCGGAAACAATCAGGCCGATGTCGGCGCGGCGGCCGTAATAGGCAGCCATCTGCTCGGTCGGCACCAGACCTGGGCCTGCCATGCAGCGGGTGAGCGGGGCCATCATGAAACGGTTGGCCAGGGTCAGAGTGTCATTGAGTCGATACGGCTGAAACAGGGTATTCATGATAGGTTGTCCTGAACGGGTTATTCTTGAACGTGCATTCAAGACGTTTTTTGCGTCAGGCGCAAGCTTTTTTTGAATGCGCGTTCAAGAAGGTTGGCCCGAGCGGGCGGCTGGGGTAAACTTGCCGCCCTTTCCAGCCACTCTTTATCGGCGGGCCCTGTTGCCCCTTGCCGGTGAACCATTTCCCACGGGAGGAACCATGCGCATAGCCGAGTTTGATCGGGACGAGGTACTGCGAAATGCCATGGAAGCGTTTCGCGCCAAGGGATATGCCAAGACCACCATGCAGGAGCTGGTGGCTGCCACCGGCCTGCACCCGGGCAGCATTTACGGCGCCTTTGGTAACAAGCGCGGCCTGCTGCTGGCGGCGGTGGATCACTATGTCGAGGGCAAACGCACCCTGCGCCGCTCCCTGCTCGACAACCCGAGCCCGCTGGCGGGCCTTGCGGCCTATCTCGACCGGATTGTGGGGGAGGCGCTCTGCGGCTCCTGTCTGGTGACTCGCACCATGATGGAGCTGAGCGAGCAGGATGAGGAGCTGACCCAGCGGGTCAAGGGGATCTATGGCGAGCTGGAGCAGGATCTGGCCGAGTTGCTGACGCAGGCGCAGGCCAAGGGCGAGCTGGCGCCGGATAGCAATATCCACACCCTCACAGCACTGCTGCTGATCAACCTGCAAGGGTTGGTCACCTTCGCCCAGTGCCGCCCCGATCGCCCCCTGCTCGATGACGTAGTCGCCCAGCTGATGCGGGCCCTGCGGGCGTAACGCGATACCGCAGAAACAACAGTGGCTCCCTCGGGAGCCACTGTTGTTTGCGGGAGGGTTACCTCGGCCCCACCAGTTCTTTCATCAAATCTTTCAGCCATACCAGCGCCGGTTGCTGCGCGTGCACGGGGTGCCAGACGCAGTTTAAGTGGTAATCCGGCACGTCTTCGGGTAGCGGCAGGCTTTTCAGCGGCCAGTGGGTGGCGAGCAGCTCGGCTACCATGCTGGGCAGCACCAGCAGGTGATCGCTCTGGCTGACGATGGCGGCGGCGGACATATAGCTCTGGCTGTTGACCGAGATGGTGCGGCTAAAGCCCTGACTCTTCAGATAGCGGTCGAGGCTCGCCTCCGAGGTACCCAGCGGCGAGTGGAACACATGGGGCATGGCGATGAGCTGCGGCAAGGTGATGCGCTCCATCCACTGGGAGGGATCATCCTCGGCCCCGGCGGGGGCCGATTTGGCAATGGGCAGATCGGCGCGCACCAGTCCGGCCAGCGGCTCGGTGAGCCAGGTCTCCTTGCCGAGATACCCCGGCACCTGCATGTACTCGTCAAAGCCCAGCACCAGATCGATCTCGCCGCTCGCCAGCTCGGCTTCGGGCAGGGTGTCGCGCAGGATGCGGATCTCGATGGTGACCCCCGGCGCCAGCCGTCTGAGCCGCTGAATAAGCGGCGGGATCAGCACGCACTCCACGTAATCTGTGGTGCAGAGCACGAAGCGCCGCTTCGACTGGCTCGGCTCGAACTCTTCTTCCTCGGTGAGCTGCTGCTCCAGCAGCCGCAGCGCCTGCTGCACCCCGAGATGCAGCCGCTGGGCGCGCGGGGTCGGCAGCATCCCCTGCGGGGTGCGCACCAGCAGCGGGTCGCCGAGAAAGGTGCGCAGCCGGTTAAGGGAGTGGCTCATGGCGGGCTGGCTGATAAAGAGCGCCTCGGCGGCGCGGGTGACGCTCCCTTGCGTCATCAGGGCGTCAAAAGCGAGCAGCAGATTGAGGTCGAGCTGGTGCAGTTTCATGGGGGGATTATTCGCCGTGTTTATGGGACAATCCATCCTATTCATTTGATGGATGGGGGCGCAACGTCTTAATCTGCGACCCACTCTTATTTTTCCGGGTTCCCGCGCCGCATCTGGCGTAAACGGGGGGCCTCAATCCATGCAAGGAGCCTTGCGATGAGCATCAAGACCATTAACTCCACGCCGGCCGCCGACGGCTTCACCATGCCCGCCGAGTGGGCGCACCAGCAGGCCGTCTGGATGATCTGGCCGTTTCGCCCGGACAACTGGCGCGTAGCCGGTCGCTTCGCGCAAGAGACCTTCGCCAAGGTGGCCGATGCCATCGGTGGTGCCACCCCGGTCTTTATGGGTGTACCGGCCCAGTTTATGGAGCAGGCCCGTGCCATCATGCCCGCCCACGTCACTTTGGTCGAAATGGACAGCGATGACTGCTGGGCCCGCGATACCGGCCCGACCATCGTCACCAACGCGGCCGGCGAGTGCCGTGGGGTGGATTGGGGCTTCAACGCCTGGGGTGGTCACAAGGGCGGTCTCTACTACCCGTGGAATCAGGATGAAGAGGTCGCTGCCCAGATGCTGGCCCAGCACGGCATGGCTCGTTACGACGCGCCGCTGATTCTGGAAGGGGGCTCCATCCATGTTGATGGCGAAGGCACCTGCCTGACCACCGCCGAGTGCCTGCTCAACGAAAACCGCAACCCGCACCTGACCAAAGAGCAGATCGAAGCTTACCTGCGCGACTATCTGGGCGTCACCAGCTTTATCTGGCTGGACGAAGGCGTCTATATGGATGAAACCGACGGCCACATCGACAACATGTGCTGCTTCGTGCGTCCGGGTGAAGTGGCCCTGCACTGGACTGATGACCAGAACGATCCCCAGTACGCCCGCTCCGTGACCGCCCTCAAGGTGCTGGAAGCGGCGGTCGATGCCAAGGGGCGCAAGCTGAAAGTGTGGAAGCTGCCCCAGCCGGGCCCGCTGTTCTGCACCGAAGAGGAGTCTGCCGGGGTCGAGAGCGGTACCGGTGTGCCGCGCGAGGCAGAAGGCCGTCTGGCCGGTTCCTACGTGAACTTCCTGATCACCAACGATCGCATCGTCTACCCGCTGCTGGATGCCGCCACCGATGGCGAAGCCCAGCGCATTCTGGAAGAGATCTTCCCGGATCACACCGTGGTCGGCGTACCGGCCCGCGAGATCCTGCTGGGCGGTGGCAATATTCACTGCATTACCCAGCAGATCCCCTCCGGCAAATAAGAACCGGTTCCGGTGAGTATTCAAAACCCCACGCCGCGGGGTTTTCTCTCTTGATGGTGTGATGGTCGCAGGCGCTGATGCGGCGATCATCATGACAAACAGTCACCCTTTTACAGGAGATCCCCATGATCGAAGTGACCGAGGTTTCCATTGCCGAGCTGCGTGCCGCGCTCGAATCAGGCCGCACCACAGCGGTCGAACTGGTCAAGGCCTATCTGGCCCGGATCGAGGCCTACAACGGCCCCGAGACTGCCACCAAACTCAACGCCGTGGTGGTCGCCAATCCCGATGCGCTGAAAGAGGCGCAAGATTCTGATGCCCGCCGCGCTCGTGGCGAGACCCTGAGCCCGCTCGACGGCATCCCCTACACCGCCAAAGACAGCTATCTGGTCAAGGGGCTGACCGCTGCCTCCGGCAGCCCGGCCTTCAAGGATCTGGTGGCCCAGCGCGATGCCTTTACCGCTGAGCGCCTGCGCGCCGCCGGTGCCATCTGCCTTGGCAAAACCAATATGCCGCCGATGGCCAATGGCGGTATGCAGCGCGGCGTCTATGGCCGTGCCGAGAGCCCCTACAACGCCGACTACCTGACTGCGCCGTTTGCTTCCGGCTCCTCCAACGGCGCCGGTACTGCCACCGCCGCCAGCTTCTCCGCCTTCGGCCTTGCCGAAGAGACCTGGTCGAGTGGCCGTGGCCCTGCCTCCAACAACGGCCTGTGCGCCTACACCCCGTCCCGTGGCGTCATCTCGGTGCGCGGCAACTGGCCGCTGACTCCGACCATGGATGTGGTGGTGCCTTATGCCCGCACCATGAACGACCTCTTGGAAGTGCTCGACGTGGTAGTGGCTGACGATGCCGACACCCGTGGCGATCTGTGGCGCATGCAGCCCTGGGTGCAGCTGCCCAAGGCCTCCGAGGTGCGTCCGGCCTCCTATCTGGAGCTCGCTGCCAAGGCCGATGCCCTCAAGGGCAAGCGCCTCGGCGTGCCGCGCATGTTTATCAACAAGGATGAACTGGCCGGCACCAGCGAAAACCCCGGCATCGGCGGCCCGACCGGTCAGCGCATCCATACCCGCGAGACCGTGATCGCCCTCTGGGAAGAGGCCCGTCAGGCGCTGGAAGCCGCTGGCGCCGAAGTCATCGAAGTGGACTTCCCGCTGGTCTCCAACTGCGAAGGGGACCGACCCGGTGCGCCGACCGTGTTCAATCGCGGCATCGTGAGCCCGGAGTTTCTCAACGACGAGCTGTGGGAGCTCTCCGGCTGGGCGTTCGACGACTTCCTGCGCGCCAATGGCGATCCCAAGCTCAACAAGCTGGCCGATGTCGATGGGCCGAAGATCTTCCCCCACGATCCGGGCACCCTGCCGAACCGCGAGGGTGATCTGGCGGCGGGCATGGACGAGTACGTCAATATGGCCAAGCGCGGCCTGAAATCCTGGGACGAGATCGCTACAGTGCCGGACGGCCTGCGCGCTCTGGAAAAGACCCGCAAGCTGGATCTGGAGGACTGGATGGACGGGCTCAAGCTCGACGCCGTGCTGTTCCCGACCGTCGCCGACGTCGCCCCGGCTGATGCGGATGTGAATCCGGCCTCCGCCGATATCGCCTGGAGCAATGGCATCTGGGTTGCCAACGGCAACCTCGCTATCCGTCACCTCGGCGTGCCGACCGTCACCGTCCCGATGGGGGTGATGGCCGATATCGGTATGCCGGTGGGGCTGACCTTCGCCGGTCGCGCCTATGACGACAACAACCTGCTGCGCTTCGCCTCGGCCTTCGAGTCCACTGGCAGTAAGCGTATGGTGCCGCCACGCACGCCGCCGTTGGCTTGAGCGTCGCCGCTGGCCTGATAGTTGTTAGGTCAGGCACAAAGAGAGAGGGAGGCATCATGCCTCCCTCTTTTTTCGTCCATGTTCTGGCTTTGGCCATCACACCCGGATGTTCTGGCCCGCACCCATTTCGCTTTTTGTCACAGGCGGGGTCTGCTCATCCTGGGACAAGCTGGCCTCCCACTCGTGGGCCTTCTCCAGCAGATCGGCGAGGCTCTCCCTGATCTGCTGCGGACGATAGTTCCCCAACGCGAGCTGGGAGAAAAACGATACCCGCTCGGTGCCCGGATAGATGCCGACCCCGTAGCCATGGCGCAAGGGGGCGAGGGCATGCTCGCCAAAGCGCAGGAACAATTCGCGCGACAGGCGCTCGGGAAGATCGCTCGCCGTGGTCACCGAGAGCACCAGTGCCATCTCGTCGGGTTGAGCCACGATATTGACCACAAAGGGGGCGCTCGCTTCCTCTGCTGTTCGCTGGATCTCGAACGTGCAGACGCCGTTTTCATCGAAGGCCAGCGGTTCGACCGACAGCTCGGCCACGATTTTCTGATAGATATCCAACACAACACTCCAGTCCGGTTGCCCGGTCGTCTTCGAAGGGGCAGGGCACGATCACAAAGAGACGGCCCGCCATCGAGCGGGCTTGGCCGTCATCCATATTCATGGCAAGGGTTACACCTTGATATTGAGTGCTCGTCCCTCTTCCAGCTCGAACACCCGGACATCGCTCACCGGATTGTCGTTAAAGCGCACGCTTTTCTTCATCTTGGCGGCGACGTTCTCCCCGTCCGATGAGCCAGTGTGCTCTTCGACCAGCGGTGAGGTCTTGTTGGCGCGGGTGTTTGCCTTGGTCAGGGCGTCCAGTTCGGCGGTGGCTCTTTGCTCAAACAGCTGGACGAAGCTGCGATTGAACTCGGCATTGACCTTGGCGTTGAACGCCTCCGATTCATGGCCCAGGGTATTCAACGCCGAACTGAGTGCCTCACCCGAGAGTGACTCGTGCAGGGCGATCGTCCGCTCGATCACCCGACTGCTCAGCATGCTGAAGATGGCATCTTTACCGTTGATAAAGCTGGAGAAGTGCTGTTGCACAAAGCTCAGGGAGTCCTTATCCAGCGTCTCCAGACCGAGGCGCTTCTTGTTGGCATCTGTGATGTCGGCCATGGTCGCCGTTTTGGGGTCGCTACCCGGCTTCAGATATTGGGCATCGTTCTTGAACTCGCTGACGGGCTGGTTAAAGGCTTGCTGCACAATCTTCTTGACTTGGCCAAGTTCGGTCAGCTGCCGCTGCACCTCGGACTGAATTTGAGTGGCCCGGGTGGTGAGCGCACTCTCCCCCTTGGTGGTGGCGCGGCTAAAGAAGTCGACCACCGCATTTTTGATGCGGCCCAGCGTGCTTAAATGGGCCAAGTCCCGTTGTACGGAGACATCCCCACTCTTGCCGATATGAATGGTGTACTCCTTACCTTCACCCAGATGAAGGGCAAGCTTCTGATTGCTGCCGGGATTGACGCTGGCGAGCTGCAGGCTGTCGATAGCCTTCAACATCACCGGGGTAGCTCCATGAATAGCCATGACCTTGGTTCCTTATCTCACTAACAAGCGATACATCTGGCTTGCATCATACCCGTCAGTGAAAACGCCGTTTATTAGCCATGGTTGCACTATTTTAGTTTGGGGCGTGTCTGTACTGGTCGTGGGTGAGAGGGGAACAGTTTGCTGTGTTGCCTCGGCGTTGAGTCCACCGGCAGCAAGCGTATGGTGCCGCCACAGACGCCGCCGTTGGGGTGATTGCTGTTGGGAGTTAAATCTCTCTGTGTGTCCGAAGAAAATGAAAAAAACCACCCGTTATGCAGGTGGTTTTTATATAGATATTCCATGCCTATTAATTTTGATGTATAAAACATTTATTTCTCATTTATTATTTTTTTAAGTATCCGCTTAGGGTTGAATACTAGAGGGCCTATTTTATATTCTACTAGTGATATTGCGCCATCTAATAAATCCAATCTGTCATTTTGTAAACTTTCCAATAAAGATATTTTTGCATTCGCTGATTGCAATTGTTCTTTTAATTTACCATTAGATATATTTTGAAGCTCTATAATAGAGCTCTTCATATCACATTGTTGAGTGAAAAAAATTACCTGTTGTTGGAGAGATTGAATAAATATTTTTGATTCAATATCATTTTTTGTTTGACTTACTGGAATGTGTTCTGAATAAGGAAGGGATAGGTATAAATACAAAGCTTTTTCTATATTTTCCTTAAATGCACTTTCGTCGTTTTTAGTAATGGTTAGAAAAGTGTATCCTTCTTTGTTTTCAGTCGATACGTCAGCATTAATCCCAATTTGTTTCAGAAGTTCGCCGAACCATAAAACATATTGGGAGCAGATCACTTCATAACCGATTGGGAATTTGAAAATTTTAACTATTAAATCTGATTTTACGTTCATTAATAGTTCTTTTTCTAGCTCTATTAGTTTTAATTTTGCTGCATTTGCAAAACGTTCAATTTCATCAATGATATTACCATTTTCAATAACGTCCTTAACTTCAAAAATTAATCCGTAGCCATCGTCGTCAATTAAACAGACACTTTCAAAAAAACCAGTGAGCTTTGACTCATAGTGTTGCGATATATATGCTGGCGGGACAAGTTCAGACCAGTCCTTGTAATTGAAAATCAAAGAATATTCTACTTCTATGTGGTTGTTCTTTTTGTTTAATACAACCATTTCTAAATATTTAAAAGACTGTGATTTATAGAAGTCAGAGATCATGAAATTATCAGGGAATGAATCTACAGTTATATCTGATAATTTGTTTATGACATATCCTTTATCTCTTGGTTCCCAAATGTAACTGTATTCACTGGTTTCATCTTTGCTGATGGATGTGAGTAAATTGCCATCTAAGTAGACCTGCAAGGTATCATCAATATGTTCAAAAGTGATGCTCAACTTTGAATCTCCAATAATAAGTTTAATACTTTCTTAGTTAGTATAATCTTTCTTTTGGGTTAGATTGAAGCCCATGTTTATATGCCAGGCTGTAGGTTCGAATAGCGAAGCGTATTCGGACGTTCGCGAACAGGAGGTCGCTGCCGATTTTTTCCGGACTTCCCCCTGACTTCACCTTCTCTTCACACAACCTCATTTTCCCCTCACAAATCCCCCGTATCTTCTGCCCACTGCTTAAAAGGCCCGGCTTGCCACAGGGGTGGCGAGGGGGCAGTTGGTTCGAGGGAGCAAGATGATGAAAAGTTGGATGAAGTGTGGATTGGCCGGGGCCGTGGTGCTGATGGCGAGTTTCTGGGGTGGCAGCGTGCGGGCGGCGGGGATCTCCCTTAAGCAGGTGAGCGGCCCTGTTTACGTGGTTGAAGATAACTACTACGTAAAGGAAAACTCCATGATCTATTTCGGGGCCAAGGGGGTGACGGTGGTGGGGGCGACCTGGACGCCGGATACCGCCCGCGAGCTGCACAAGCTGATCAAGCGGGTCAGCAGCAAGCCGGTGCTGGAGGTGATCAACACCAACTACCACACCGATCGGGCGGGCGGTAACGCCTACTGGAAGTCCATCGGGGCCAAGGTGGTGGCGACGCGCCAGACCAGGGATCTGATGAAGAGCGACTGGGCCGAGATTGTCGCCTTTACCCGCAAGGGGCTGCCGGAGTACCCGGATCTGCCGCTGGTGCTGCCCAACGTGGTGCACGATGGCGACTTCACCCTGCAAGAGGGCAAGGTGCGCGCCTTCTACGCGGGCCCGGCCCATACGCCGGACGGCATCTTTGTCTACTTCCCCGACGAGCAGGTGCTCTATGGCAACTGCATCCTCAAGGAGAAGCTGGGCAACCTGAGCTTTGCCAATGTGAAGGCCTATCCGCAGACCATCGAGCGACTGAAAGCGATGAAGTTGCCGATCAAGACGGTGATCGGCGGTCACGACTCACCGCTGCACGGGCCCGAGCTGATTGATCACTACGAGGAGCTGATCAAGGCGGCGCCGCAGTCATAGCTGCTGCGTGGCAGACAGCCTGCAAGCCTTGCCATTGCTGCAATCATTCGCCATAACGACACACCACAAAACGCCCGCTTTCAGGAAATGAGCGGGGGTTTTGCTGTTGCGGCTTTTCTGCGGCCACTTATTGCGGGGTTGGCACGGCGAGATTAAGGCTGTTCAAGGGAGGGAGGCTTTCATAAGATGGCCTTCTCTCTTTTCCCTGAAAGTTATCCATTTTCGTTATGCAATACGCCTCTCTTGCGCGCCTCAAGCAGGCCTTTATCACCGGGATGTGGGCCTCGCTGGTCAGCATCGTTATCGGCTTCGCCTTCAAGGTGTGGCTGGCGCAGTGGGTCGCCAAAGGGGAGCTGGCGCTGTTCAACAGCGTGGTGGACCTCATCTCCCTCTCCTTTATCCTGATGACAGGTTTTCGCTCCTCCATGGTGGTGAGTTACTCCCAGACCAAAAACGATCGGGACATCATCAATATCTTCCGCTACTTCCTGATCGGCATCGTGCTGCTCACTTGGGGGGCGGTGATCCCCTATATCAAGCACGGGCTCCATATCCGGGTGGAGTATCTGCAACTGGTGGGGGTGATCTTCGGGCTGGGGCTCAAGGTCTATTTCACCAATCTGGTGGCCATGTACCGGATGTATCAGCTCTCCAACCGGGTCACCTGGCTGGAGCCGCTGGCCAACGGTCTGCTGTTTATGGCCTGCTATTTCGGGCTGGGGATGGATGCGTTCCCTTCGCTCTTCTACGGGCTGACCTTCTCGTCGCTCGCCATCGCCGGTTATATGTATGTTTCGCGCCGTCGGGCCATCGCCACCAAGCCGCTCGCCAAGGTGACGCTCGGCCCCGAGATGGTGAGCTATGTGAAGAAGAGCTTTACCGCCTCGCTGGAGGCGGGAGCCAGCATCCTGATGATCTACATCACTGTGCTGCTCACCATCCGCCACTTCAGCATCGACGAGCTGGGGGATTTTCAGGTGGTGGTGCGTCCCATCTTCACCTATATGACCACCTTGTTCGTCTTCCCCATCTACCGCTTTGTGCTGCCGGAGCTGGCGGTCAATCTGCGCAATGGCGATCACCGCCAGATAAGGCTTATTCGCCGCTGGATCTTCCGCCTCTCCGCCATCGTCAGTCTGGCCTTCTTTGGCTTGATGCTGCTGGCGGGCAAACCGCTGGTGTTGCTGTTCTTCCCCGCCGACTACGTGGGGGCGGTGCCTGTGCTGTTCCACTTCTCCATCTTCTTCATCTTTATGATGCTCAACGGCTATCAGCTCGCCTACATCAAAGCTCACGGCCACTTTACCCAGAGCCTGCTGATCCGGCTGGCGGGCATAGTGGCGCTGGTCGCCGCCTACTATCTGGTGGCCGAGTTCACTGCCAACGTGGTGGCGATTATCGTAGCGCTGGGGCTTGGCTATATGGTGATGTTTATTCTCTCGACCCTGGCAGAGCGGCAGATCCTGCGTACCCTGCCACTGGTGCTGGCGACCCGTTAGGGCGTGACTCGCCAAGAGCTGACCCCTGCCAGATAACAAAAAACGCCCGTGCGGGCGTTTTTTTATTGGCGGTGCTGGGCGGCTTAGCGTTTGCCCTTGCCACCCTTGTTGCCAGCGAGGGCCTGCTTTCTGGCGCGCTGCTTCTGGGCTGCCTTGCTGTTGCGGCGCGGCTCGGGCTCGAAGCGGGTGAGATCCGGCTCAAAACCGGGAAACCACTGCTGGGGCAAGCGGGTGTCGAGCACCGCTTCCACCTTCTCCAGCAGGGGCGCATCTTCCGGGCTGAACAGGGTAATGGCGAGCCCCTTGTTGCCGGCGCGACCGGTACGACCGATGCGGTGGACGTAGTCCTCGGCCACAAACGGGAATTCGAGGTTAATCACATAGTTGAGATCGCTGATGTCGAGGCCGCGGGCTGCCACGTCGGTGGCGACCAGCGCCTGCAAGGTGCCGGCGCGAAACTCCAGCAGCACCTTCTCCCGCGCGCTTTGCGACAGGTCGCCGTGGAAGGCGAGCGCATTGATGCCCGCCTTGCCAAGCTGCTGGGCCAGTTTGTCGGCCCCCTGACGGGTGCGGCTGAAGATAAGCGCCGGTGCCCACCCCTTCACTTTCAGCATATGTTCGACCAGCGCCAGCTTGCGATCGCTGTCCACCGTGTAGACTCGCTGCTCCACCTCGGCCGCCGTGGTGTTGCGCGGCGCTACTTCAATCAACTCGGGGTCGCGCAGCAGCACCTTGCAGAGGGCAAACAGGTTGTCGTCGCAGGTGGCGGAGAAGAGCAGTGTCTGGCGATCCACCGGGAGCTGTTTTAGCAGCGACTTGATCTCGTCCATAAAGCCCATGTCGAGCATGCGATCCGCCTCGTCAAACACCAGATGGCGCAGGCTATCCAGGCTCAATGCCCCCTGACGCAGATGGTCGAGCAGGCGGCCCGGGGTGGCGATCAGGATATCCACCCCGGCTTGAAGCGCCTCTACCTGAGCCGCGATGCTCACCCCGCCGTAGACCAGCGTGCTGGTGAGACCTGTCCCCTGGCCGTAGCGCGCCACGCTCTCGGCGACCTGTACCGCCAGCTCGCGGGTCGGCACCAGCACCAGCGCGCGGATCGGGCGGAGCTCTGCTTGTGGCTGTTGTAGCAACTGCTCCAGCAGCGGCAGCACAAAGGCGGCGGTCTTGCCGGTGCCGGTCTGGGCACCCGCCATCAGATCCCGCCCCGCCAGAATGACCGGGATGGCGCGAGCCTGAATGGGGGTGGGGGCGGCATAGCCCAGTTCGGTCAGGGTCTGCTGCAAGCGGGGGGAGAGGGCCAGTTCGGTAAAGGAGGCTGTGGACATAGGGGCACCAGTCGGGGTTATCGCGGCCTGCGGCCACGATGCAGTGAGTGATCGTGGCCGCGATGGTAACAGAAGCAGGGGGAGCGGCAGAAGGCGGCTATGCCTCTGCGTCGTCTGGCAACGGGCGGATCAGCCGGATCGCTTTGCCCTCGTAGCAGGCGATGTTGTGCTTGCCGTGCTGTTTGACGTGATAGAGCAGCTCGTCGGCCAGATGCACCGCCTCGGTTACGGTGAGGTAGTCGCGAATGCGGATCACCCCGGCGGAGAAGGTGATGGGGGTGGGCAGCTCGGGGATCCCCAATGGGCGATCCAGCAGGCGGCCAGCGGAGTGGATCATCATCTCGTCATCCTCCATCCCCTTGAACAGCACGATAAACTCTTCGCCGCCCCAACGGATGGCGCTGTCCACCTTGCGGATATTGTTTCTGAGGTGGCGGGCAAAGGCGACCAGTGCCAGATCCCCGACGCCATGGCCATAGGTGTCGTTGATCGATTTGAAGTTGTCGATATCGAGGATCATCAGGTAGTCGTGCTCGTGGAGCAGACTCTGGCAGAGCACATCCCGGCGTGGCAGTCGGGTCAGGTGGTCGGTGTGCGCCAGGGTGCGCAGCCGCAGGTAGATCTGCTTCCAGGCCACCATGTCCAGCAACAGCACGATGAGATAGACCTTGAAGGCTGCACTTTGCAGGGCCAGCTTGACGAAATCGAACCAGCTGTAGGACCACTTCAGATAGAGATCATCCCCCGCCTTGGTGCGCATAAAGGGTTTGCTCAGGCAGAGATGCCTCGGGCGGCAGGGCTCGGCGGCTTCAAACGATATGTTGGTGCGGGTCGGGTTGATGGTGTCGAAGGGTCGCAGCACATCGTTAAATGCTTCATCGACGGCGATATCGATACCGAGCAGCCCGTATTTGTAACCGCCGCGCCCCGACTGATGGATGAAGGGGAAGTACATCACTATGGTGTTGCGCATGCTGAAGCTGTCGATCTCGATATCGGAGACAAAGGCCTCATCGGCGCTGCACAAGGGGCGGCCGGGGGCAAAGCTGGCGCAACCGAAGTAGTGATACCAGGCGGGCAGTGTCATCAGATCCACCTTGATCGGCGCCAGTCTGGCGGGCAGCACATTGTTGTCGGCCACCATGCCGATCAGCCGGTAGTCATTCCAGATGGTGTAGATATTGATCACCTCCGGATAGGAGAGGGCATAGCGGAAGGTGTTGAGGATATTGGCTGCCGGGTATTGCAGTGGAATATCGGCAAAGCGGTATTTGCTTTTGAGGTCATACCCGTAGAGATAGTCGCTGCCGACGCTATTCGGGGGCGGTGGCTGATCGAGCAGATGGTGCTGTGCCAGATAGCTGGTGATGTTCTCCACCTTGAGGATCTTGGCTCGCTGGTAGAAGACCTCGAACACGTTCTTCTGTTTGGCGGTGATGAGATCCATGTCGTGCTGGATAGTGAGATAGGTGTAGTAGAAGACAGTGCCCAGCCCGGTCAGGGCGAGCAGGGTCAATCCGGCCACTTTGACGATGAACTGGCGAGCAAACGCCGGTGGCCAGCGCAAGGCTGGGGGGTTACCTGAAAATAAGGTCATAGGTGTCTGGTTAGAGTACCGATAGGGGCGTGGGCGCCATACGGGCAAAGTATACGCGAATGAAATCCCGACAGGATCCACCGACAAACCTTGCCTGAAGCTGAAGACCTCACCACTTATTTATCCCTACTCCACGATCAGCACGCTCTCGCTGGCCAGATGGTGCAGCCACTCCCTGACGATCAGCAGCACGGCGGCAAATTGCTCGTCGCGGGGCAGCAAGCTGGCGGCGAGGGGATCCCCTTCCGCCATCGCGGCCAGCTGGCCAAAGGCTTGCTCCACCAGATCCCGGTCGAGCTGGTTGTCCCCCAGCGCTTCGGCCAGTGATGGCTGGCTGCGCAGAGTCAGCTGCAAGCCGGGCGGGATCTGCGGGGCGATGCGCATCAGCTCATCTTCCACCACCATGATGGCCCGCTCCAGTTCGAGCGGGGTGGGTGGCGCATTGCGAAACGGTCCGGGCTGGATGGCGTGGGTGCCAAAGGCCAGCGGGTAGTGTGACGAGGCCGCATCTGGCTGGCTCAGCCAGAGCTGACTGCTCTGTTCACCAATCTCCAGCAGCAGGGTCATCATCTCCGGTACGGGTTGTGTCATGGTGCTGCGCTCCTGTATTGTAAACGTTTTCCCATTCTGCCTTTGATACCCCCGCTATCGCCGTTTGGCGAGCACAATTTCTGCGAGTCGTCCCTCACTTTGTTGCAAACCCCTTGCAAAAAAATCCATTAGTGGCAGTCTGGATGTCTAAATGGCTGTCGCCGTTTCGTTATCCTCAGATGATTCAGGAGTTCAGATATGGATATTCGCACCGCTCCCCGCGCCATTGCGCTCGCCCTCATGCTGGCAAGCGGCATCGCCGCCGCCAACGAAGCGCTGGTGATCCAGACCGACTTTGGCCTCAAAGATGGCGCCGTGTCGGCCATGAAGGGGGTTGCCTTCGGGGTGGATCGCACCCTGCCGCTCTATGACCTGACCCACGAGATCCCGGCTTACAACATCTGGGAAGCCTCCTACCGCCTCTACCAGACCCTGCAGTATTGGCCCAAGGGCACTGTGTTTGTCAGCGTGGTGGATCCGGGTGTCGGCACCGAGCGCAAGTCTGTGGTGCTCAAGACCAAGAGCGGTCACTACATCGTGACTCCGGACAACGGCACGTTGACTCTGGTGGCCGAGCACTTCGGCATCGAGGCGGTGCGCCAGATCGATGAGAAGCTCAACCGCCTCAAGGGCTCCGAGAAGTCCTACACCTTCCATGGCCGTGATGTGTACGCCTACACCGGCGCACGGCTCGCCTCCGGCGCCATCAGCTACGAGCAGGTCGGCCCGCTGCTGCCCGCCGAAGTGGTGAAGATCCCCTATCAGCCTGCGGTAGCAGAGAAGGATGGCACCCTCAAGGGCACCATCCCGATCCTCGATGTGCAGTACGGCAACGTCTGGACCAATATCGACGATGCCCTGCTGACCAAGGCGGGGATCAACAAGGGGGATAACGCCTGCATCAAGATCCGCGAAGGGGATGTGGTCAAATATGACGGCAAGGCCCCTTACGTCAGCAGCTTCGGTGACGTGCCGGAAGGCCAGCCGCTGGTCTACCTCAACAGTCTGCTGCAGGTGTCAGTGGCGCTGAACATGGACAGCTTCGCCGCCAAGCATCAGGTGCAATCCGGCGCCAACTGGCATATCAGCCTGAAGAAGTGCTCCTGAAGATTGTCGGGCTTTCGACAAGCGGGTTTGAAGCAAGAGAGGGCAGCCAAAGAGGCAGCCCTCTCTCATCGGGTGGTAAGGCGTGCTGATAAGAAGTTGTTGTCAAAAAGCATATTAATTGAATGCAATTGATAATGATTGGTATTTGGTTGGATAATCGCGCACTTGTCTGACCACTCAACCATACCGAATGAAAACCAGCCTTTTACTGCTCAGCCTGTTGGCTCTGACCGCATGCAATGACAATCACAGCAATACGTCGGTGACCCCCTCACCCGAGGTGACCCCGCCGGTCGTCAAGCCGACCGAACCGCCCATCACGCCGCCAACAGTGCCGCCGGAAACTCATACCCGGGTTCCTCTGACCATTGAGGTCAATGTGGCTGATCGACTGGGGGCGGGAGCACAGCTTGAGGTGAGACAGGTCGCCACCGGGATCCGCGTGCAACAGGCCATCGAACCGGGCCAGCTTGCCCGCATCACCTTGCCTGAAGGTCTGCAACTGGATCAGCCGCTGGAGCTGCTTGGCAGCGACGAGGGCTATCTGCTGCGCGCGGTATCGGTGCGGGTGGCGGATCTCTCGGCCGGGATCACGCTTGCGCGCCGCAACAGCGTGCCGCGGCTGGGATTGAACGAGGAGGAGACGGCGCTCTTCCTGCTGGCGGATCAGAGCGGGGATGGTTCCCTCAGTCAGGCCGAGTGGGGCAGGGCAGAGGAGATCCGCCTGCAACAACAGGCGGCTCTTCAGGATTATGCAGCCTTCCTGCTGGCTCAGCGCCAGCCGGGTGCCGTGCTCGACTATGCCGACAGTTGGCAGATGCTGTTGGCCCTGCGCGATGACAAGCAGGCGCGCAGCTGGTATCAGCGCAGCAACAGTGCCCAGATCCAGTCCGCCCGCACCCAGCTCTATCCCGCCAACCCCAGCCAGCCGGACGAGCCGGAGACGGCAGATCTGCTGCGCCTCGATGAGCATGGGCTGCTGGTGGTGCGTGGCCTCTGGCAGTGCCTGCACGATGTGCGCACGGTCAGCGGGGTCAAGGGTAGCCAGTACTGGCTGTATGGCAGTGACACCAGTGCGTTGAAGGTTGCCAGCCAGCCACAACTGGCTGCGGGGCTGACCGCTTGCGGCCGCAGCAACTGGCGCCTGCCGACCCTCACCGAGTTCGAGAGATTGCTGAGCAGTGACAAGTCGGCATGGCGCTATCCCAATACCTTTGCTGTTGGCCTGCCTGCCCAGATCTGGCTGCAGGATGGTGCGGGTCAACCCCATCTCTATCAACTGGCGACCCGAACCTGGCTGGATGAGGGGGAGGGGAGTCTGCTCTGGTATGCGCTGGCACCCTATCCGGTGCGTCCCTCCGTGGTGCGCGACAGCAGCAAGCCGGACATGGCGGTTCTGCGCGCCCAATATAGCGGTTCATCGGCCCAATGGCCTGCCGCCCGGGTGGATGACGGGGTGGAATGGCAGGAGTTGGGGCCGCTGCCGGCGGTTCCCTTCCCGGCCGACAACCCCTATAGCCGGGCCAAGGTGGTGCTGGGTCAGCAGCTCTTTTTCGACAAACAGCTCTCCAAGGGGCGGGACATCAGCTGTGCCAGTTGCCACGATCCGCAAAAGGGGTGGAGCGACGGCCTGAGCGTGTCGGTCGGTCATCTGGGTCAGAAGGGCAATCGCAACGCTCCTTCCATACTCAACAGCGCCTTCAGCTCTACCCAGTTCTGGGACGGGCGGGTCGCCACGCTGGAGGAGCAGTCGCTTCACCCGATCCAGAACCCCATCGAAATGGCGCTGAGTCATGACGAGCTGCTGGCCCGTTTGCAGGCCAGCCCCGACTATCAGGCTGCTTTTGCCACTGCCTTTGGCGATCAGGGGATCACGCTGGAGCGGATCGCCAAGGCTATCGCTACCTTCGAGCGCACCATCATCAGCCGCGACAGCGATTTTGAGCGCTTCGTCAAAGGGGATAGTCAGGCGCTCAGTGACAAGGCGCTGTGGGGGATGCACCTCTACCGCACCGATGGCCGCTGCATGAACTGCCACTCCGGCCCGCTGCTGAGTCAGCACGGGTTCGAGAGTGTGGGGCTCACCTATTACGGTCGTGGCAAGCTGGAAGATCGCGGGCGCTTCCTGCAGACCCGCAACAAGGCGGACATCGGTCGCTTCAAGACCCCCAGCTTGCGGGACGTCGCTTTTACCGGCCCCTATATGCACAACGGCATCTTCCCGATCCTGGCTCAGCGTATCGGCGGCTCGGTGCAGGGGGTGGTGGCCATGTACAACTTTGGCGTGACCAAGTGGAGCAGCGGGGTCGGCTTCCCGACCGGTGCGGATCAATATGATCCCTTCTTCCCCAAAGCCTCCGATCACCTGCATGCCCTTGGCCTCAGCAATGACGAGCTCGATGCCATCGGCGAGTTTTTGCGCAGTGCCTCGGGCGAGCCGCGCCGCACTCCGGCCACGGTTGCCGAGCTGGGGGTGAGTGAGGTGGATGACCCGGCTCCGGTGGGAGCGGTGATCACCGGCTTGGCGGTGCTGCCTGCCCAGCCTCAGCTGGAAATGGGGCGGACGCTTCCTCTGCAACTGCAGTGGCAACTGAGCGATGGCTCTCTCGGCCCGCTCGATGGGCCTGTTGAGTGGCGCAGCGAACAGCCGGAGTTCGCCACCGTGAGTCCGCAGGGCGAGTTACGCGGTGTGACGGTCGGCACGGCACGACTGGTGGCGACCACGGCTCGTCACACGTTGACCGTGACGGTGCAGGTGGTGGATGCCCAGCCCGATTTTGCCCGGGGCTGTCGTCAACCCGAGCTGGTGGCGGGCAAGCTGGCCTTTGTCTGCCAGTTGACCAGGGACGAGGCGGAGCGTCTGTCCATCTCCTATGACGGTGTGAGCAGTGACAGTGATGGCGACTACAATCCCTTCCCGCTGGAGTATGTGACCATGGGTCAGGCGCGGGCGCGGGATTACTGCCAGCAGCTGGTGGCACGCGGTCATGATGACTGGCGTCTGCCGACCCGGGCCGAGCTGGAGGTGCTGTTTGCCGCTTACAACAAGGATGGCGCGACGGATCAGTTGCTTCAGCAGCAGGGGTGGCCGCTCTACAACCGCTACTGGAGCAGCGATGCGACTGCCAATGATGATGGTGAGCTGCCGCTGCTCGACCTGAGCACCGGCGACCTGTTGTGGGATCTGGCGGACGAGGCTCATGCCGCCACCTGCGTCAGGGCCATCTAGCCTTCATATAGAGTCAGATGAAAAACGGGCGCCTCGGCGCCCGTTTTGTTCTCTGGTAATAAAGAAAGGGATCAGAACTCGTTGGAGAGTGCCTTGTACCCTTTGACCAGGTCGATATTGGTGTGGGCCACGTCCTCGGAGAACTCGGCGGCATCTACCGAAACCCGCGGGATATGGGTCAGATCGCTCTGCTGGTTGATGCGGGTGGTGGAGGGGACGTAGAACTCCGGCGGCAGATCGCAGCCATCAATCACCGAGTTGTGACGCACCACGGCACCGTCACCGATATGGCAGTTGAACAGCACGCTGTTGAAGCCGATAAAGACCCGGTTCCCCACTTCGCACGGCCCGTGGACGATAGAGCGGTGGGCGATGGAGGTGTACTCGCCGATAGTGACGGCGGCGCCGGATTTGGAGTGGATCACCACGCCATCTTGGATGTTGGAGTTGGCGCCGATGACGATGGGTTCCATCTCGCCGTTGGCATCCACTTCGTCGGCGCGGATCACCGCATAGGGGCCGACAAAGACATTCTCTTTGATGATCACCTTGCCGCAGATGATGGCGGTCTTGTCGATATAGGCGGATTCGTCGATGACAGGCAGATGGCCGGAGGGATTCTTGCGGATCATGTTACATCCTGTGGTTGCCAAGAGGGATTATCTGGTGGTGGACGAGGAGCCTACCGGTCGGTCAGCTTACCCCTGCTCGCCCTCTGGTGAAACCCCTGACTGGTCTGACCCTTGTCGTATGCCGTTTCGGCATGGCTGTTTCCGGTCGCCAGAATATGGGAGCATGGCTGTTATCCCGAGTCGCGTTAGATGGACATATAAAGATGAAGAAGATGATTGCCCTGTTGGCGGGTGGTTTATTGCTCTCCTCGGCCGTGCAGGCCAAAGGGGAGGCGGGGGAGTTTGACTATTACGCCATGGCGCTCTCCTGGTCGCCCGAGCATTGCGCCGTCAAACCGGCCGATCGGGACCAGTGTTCCCGCAAGCTGGGCTTTGTGCTGCACGGTCTTTGGCCCCAGTACGATCGCGGTTACCCCAGCAACTGCACTCGCGAACGGCTCGATCCCGATATGGAGAGCGAGTTTGCCGACCTCTACCCCAGCCGTTTCCTCTATCGCCATGAGTGGGAGAAGCACGGTACCTGCTCCGGCCTGAGCCAGCAGGCCTTCCATCAGCTGGCAAGCGATCTGCGCCAGAAGGTGAAGATCCCGGCGGCTTATCAATCCCCGGAAGAGCCTCTGCGCAAAACCAGTTTCCAGCTCAAGGCCGATCTGGCGAGCGCCAACCAGTGGCTGGCTCCCGACAGCATCACGGTGGCTTGCGCCGATGGTGGCCGCTTCCTGCGGGAGATCTACATCTGCGTCAATAAAGAGGGGACGGATGCGGTCACCTGCTCCGCCGAGATGCAAAAGCGTGAGCGTCGCTCCTGTGGTCAGCCGGATTTCCTGCTGCGCAGCGTGCGTTAAGCCTCCACTCTCTTCATCGGGCCCCTTGCGGGCCTGATGTGTAACCACGGTTATTGGAAAGGAGTCTGACAGATGGATGGCAACAACCGGTTTGGCCCGCAAGAGCGGGCCCTGCTGCTCGGCGTGAAAGGGGTAGGGCCGAGCGTTATCGGGCGGCTCGAACAGCTGGGCTATCATACTCTGGCCGGATTGGCCGAGGCCGACACCACCCATATCGTCCAGCTGGTGGCCAGCATGCTGGGCTCGACCTGCTGGCAGAACAGCCCGCAGGCGCGCAGTGCCATCGATAGCGCCATTGCGCTGGCCCGCGCACATCTGGCGGCGGATGCGACAAACGGGGTGAATGGATGAGCCTCTTTACCGAACTGGGGATGCGTTATCCCATTATTCAGGCGCCGATGGCCGGTGTGCAGGGAAGCGAGCTGGCGCTGGCCGTGACCCGTGCGGGCGGCTTGGGCTCCTTGCCTGCCGCCATGCTCACGCCAGCGGAGCTGCGCAGCGAACTGGGACGACTTACCCAAAGCGGCCTTGGGCCATTTAACATCAACTTCTTCTGCCACCTGCAACGGGAACCGGATCCCGTTGCACTGGCCAGTTGGCAGCAGCGCCTTGCTCCCTACTACGCCGAGTTCGGCCTACTTCCCCCAGCGGTCACGACGGCGCCAAGCCGTGCACCTTTCAATGAGGTGCATGCCGCCATGGTGGCTGAGTTCAGACCGGCGGTGGTCAGCTTTCACTTCGGCTTACCCGCGCCTGAGCTGCTTGTCCAAGTGAAGGCTGCGGGGGCCAAGGTATTTGCCAGTGCCACAATGGTTGCGGAGGCCGTATGGCTCGCTCAACACGGCGCCGATGCCATCATCGCTCAGGGATTGGAGGCGGGCGGTCATCGCGGTCATTTCCTCTCTGATGATCTCGCCTTGCAGCAGAGCACCCTGACCCTGCTGGTGCAGATCCTCGCGGTGACCGATCTGCCGGTGATTGCCGCTGGCGGTATCGTCGATGGCAAGGGGATCGCCAACGCGCTGGCAATGGGGGCGAGCGCCGTGCAGATGGGCACCGCCTTTCTCTGCTGCCATGAAGCGGCCACCTCGGCGCTGCATCGCGCCGCCATCCATTCACCAGAGGGCCAGCAGACGGCACTGACCAATCTGTTCAGTGGCCGTCCGGCGCGGGGTATCGTCAACCGTCTGATGCGTGAGCTGGGCCCGCTCTCGGATCTTGCCCCTCACTTCCCCTATGCCAGTGGCGCACTGGCACCGCTGCGTGCCGCCGCCGAGAAGGCGGGGGACAGTGGCTTCTCTCCGCTCTGGGCTGGCCAGAATGTATCGGGCTGCCGGGATCTTCCTGCAACCGAGCTGATGGCGTGCTGGGTCAAAGAGGCTGGATTGGGATAAGCGCTGCTATATACGCCTCTTTATATAGAAGCGGCCGGTGGTGCAGTGCGTCGGACGCGACGGTGCGGCGATGATGGATGAGTGCCTGTCCCCTTGTTAGGCACTTATCCTGAGACAAAACCCCGCATTTCATCCACTCCTGTGGATAAGTCTGTATAAAGACTGTGTGTTGATATGAATAACTAATAAATTGCACTTTTTTGCAATTTTATTGCGGTAAAGCCTTGCCAATGTGAGCTGGATCTCTATAATGCGCCTCCATCGACAGGGCAAGCGGCAACGCAAACAACCTGGTCGATAACCTCGAAAAACCTTCGAAAATAAGGCTTGACTCGAGAAGGCGGTTGAGTAGAATTCCACTCCCGCAGCAACACACTGTTGCGTCGCTCTTTAACAATTTGAATCAAGCAATCTGTGTGGGCACTCACAGCATCGAACATCAAAAACAATTTTTGATTTTCAATGTCTGGTGAAGTGACCAAGACGATTTCTTAGCAATAAGAAATCGAACAGTTTATTTCAGCAATTCATTGAGCCGCTTTTCGAAGCAACCAAACTTAAATTGAAGAGTTTGATCATGGCTCAGATTGAACGCTGGCGGCAGGCCTAACACATGCAAGTCGAGCGGCAGCGGGAAA
>NZ_JBSTYQ010000014.1:0-147171 GCF_054052385.1 Aeromonas sp. 25-AL00135
GAGTAATCGCGCTGTGTCCGTTTCACACCTTGTCCCATCGGGTTCTCCATTTATTGGGGGGAAAGGTGTAAACCATATTCAGGACGGGACAGCCATACGAAAAAAGCCCGGCACAAGCCGGGCTGAAAGAGACGTACTTTGCTATCTTCCGCGGTCCGTTCAGAACCGCAGTCAGAATCATTAGAAGCGGTAGCCAACACCCACCATAAAGGCCATCGGGTCGACCTTGGTATTAATGGTGCCAATCGCTGTATGCACATCGGTATCGATATCCATGATCCAGGCTGAACCGTTGACAAACCAGCGGTCAGTGATCGCCATATCGATACCAACTTGTCCGGCAACTCCCCAGGAGTCATCGACTTTGACATCGGTTCCTGACAGCGCACCACGACCCTCTTCATCAAAGAAGGTGGTGTAGTTCACGCCAATACCGACATACGGGCGAACCTTGCTTTGAGCATCGCCAAAATAGTACTGACCCATCAGAGTCGGCGGCAAATGCTTGATCTTGGCAACTTCAGCGCCACCCAGTTTGACTGAATGAGAGAAGGGGGTTGCAGCCAGCAATTCGACACCCCAGTTATCAGTAATCATGTAAGAGAGAGTCAATCCCAATTGCATGTTGTCATTAATTTCCAGCTCTACAGGCGTGCTGCTTTCCTGCGGCGATACAAATGCCAAACCACCACGAACCAGAATATCACCAGCCTGATGGGCCATGGCGAAAGGAGAGGTCACTGCAGCGGCAATCATCAGAGGAAGTAATTTTTTCATCACGTAATCCCTTTTTTTGTTTTCATTTGATGCTGTAAGCCCGCTGACTATATGCCCTTGTAAATGCAAAGTTATTGACTTGGAGCAAAGGTTGCACAGAAATAAATCGATTGGTGTGACATCTTTGCTCGCCATCCCAATCTCGTTAAGTCCCCAGACAACAAGCCGAAATACCTGTTTCGACAGGTTGTAACTACCCGCATTCAGCGCCAAAAGGAGCAAACAAACCACACCTTATTGCGCGACAGAGCGGCTATTAATTGTTGTTAACATGGGCAAATCAGCGTATTTTTTGCGCCATACAAGTTACTGGGAAGTAATGGTTTATTTATGAAAAATGAGTCGAAATGGCAAAAGGTGGGAGCCTTTCTCGCGGCCGTGTGGGGAATCGGATCCTTTCTCTTTATCCTGCTCGGTTTTATTGTCGCCCTGGCCTATCTGGTATTGGTACGGCAGGGCTAATCCGGATTGACAGAGTGCAGCAGGGTGATATCTCCCCCTTCGGCAAGCTGTTCCGGAGTCTGGCCCATGCCCTCCGCAGAGAGGGTACCAGCATAGCCAAACCACCGATTTCGCCCGCCGACTTTGGCCTGGTACAGCGCCATGTCCGCCAGTTTGAAGCTGTGACTCCAGAATGAATCCGGACACTCCGGGTGCAACGGATAGCGGCAGAACCCCAGCGACACCGTCAACCAGAGTGGCGCATCCTCTCTGCCAAAGCGGTGCTGAGCGACACGCTGGCGCAGATATTCGACCCGCAACGCCAACTCTTGCTCGTCATCCACTTGTAGCAGCAACAAGAACTCCTCCCCGCCCAACAGGATGATCGGCTCGCGCTCTCCTGTCACCACCTTGCGCAGCAGATCCGCCAGCTGTTTCAGCACCAGATCCCCGATGTCATGGCCAAGGCGATCATTGATCCGCTTGAAATGATCCAGATCCAGCAGCAATAACAGACAAGGTTTGGCCCGGTTGGCCTGCAACCAACCATCGAGATAGCGACGATTGAAACAACGGGTCAAGGGGTCGGTGAATGCAGCCACCTCCATCTGGCTGGATTTTTCCAACAAATCATCGTGTTGCTGACTGACCTTGCCGGCCATCTCCCTGAACTTGCCACTCAGGGTCGCCATCTCGGCGCTGCTGTCGATATAGGGGATCAAGGTGGCATCTGGCCGATCGCCAAAGCGTTGCAGCGCCGACACCAGCTGCTGCAACGGAGTAAGCACAATGCTGTTGAGCCGATACATGGCGATCATGACGCAGATAAAACTAATAAACAGCATGCCGATAAAGGTCCAGAGCGCCCCCTCCATGACGCAACTCAAGATCTTTCTCTCCTCCTCAATCACCAGAGTCAGCACCGGCTGGTTATCGCTGTTGAGCAGTCGCACCTCTCCCCTGAGCCGGGTGAGCCCAAGGTCGATCAGGCGATACGTTATTTGCGGTTTCAGTGGTTTGAAGGTAGCGGTGACATCCAGATTGGCGTGGGAAATCGCCAGAGGCAGTGCGGTACGCTCCGATACCTGCTCGAGATAGGCCTTGTCGAGCCAACGTACAACCAGCAAGAAACCGTTGAACGGTGCCGACTCGTCACTGTTTCTGATCGGCTGCCACGAGTACATCAGCGGCCCCCACTGGGAAGCACGGATCCCGTGCAGATTGATGCCCCCTTGCGCCACCGAGCGCGCCCTTAACTGCTTTTTCAGTTCATCAAGGAAGTAGGGAAACTGGTCCGGATTGATCCCCGGCGCATCGGGTAGCAGGGTGCGCGTCCAGATTTCGTAGCCGGTGAGATCCATGAAGCTCATCAGGTTGAGACTAAAATCCCGCATCGGCATATCACTGAACAGGTTGGATTCGATGTACGACCTGCTTTTGTTGTCCATAAAACGGTGACTGTCATCCCAGATGCCCCAATCCCGACTGAATGCATCCAGAGCGGCCACATCCGCCTGCACCGCCTTGGTCACGCGCAGCAGATGCTCCTTCATTCGCTGCTCTTCAATCCGGCTGGCAGCCGGGATTTGGGCCCACGCCAGCAGGACCAGCAATAGCAGGATCGCCCCCAGCCAGATGGGGAACATGGAGTAAGCCAACTGATGATCAATCGTGCGCGGAGCCTGAGCCATAACCCGATATATCCATTACCATGATGCTGAGATGCCAAGCCTGCCCACACTTGACGAGCTTCCCCCTATGCTCCCGATTTTTATAACAAAAAGGGGCCAAAGGCCCCTCGATTATAACGGCTTATCGCGCCAATAGCGGTCGTAAAAAACGAGCTGTATGAGACTCTTTATTAGCGCAAATCTCCTCCGGCGTCCCCGTCACCAGAATGCGGCCACCACCGGCGCCTCCCTCTGGCCCCAAATCGACAATCCAGTCGGCAGTTTTTACCACATCAAGGTTGTGCTCGATGATGACGATGGTGTTACCGCGATCCCGCAGCTGGTGCAACACCTTGAGCAGTTGCTGGATGTCGTGGAAGTGCAGGCCGGTGGTCGGCTCATCCAGAATATAGAGGGTCTGACCGGTATCCCGCTTGGAGAGCTCCCGCGCCAGCTTGACCCGCTGCGCCTCCCCGCCCGACAAGGTAGTAGCAGACTGGCCGAGACGGATATAGGAGAGGCCCACGTCCATCAGGGTCTGCAGCTTGCGCGCCACCGCCGGCACCGGATCGAAGAACTCGCGGGCATCTTCCACCGTCATCTCGAGGATTTCGTGGATATTCTTGCCCTTGTACTTCACCTCCAGGGTCTCGCGGTTGTAGCGCTTGCCCTTGCAGACATCGCACGGCACGTAGACATCCGGCAGGAAGTGCATCTCTACCTTGATGACGCCATCCCCCTGACACGCCTCGCAGCGGCCCCCCTTCACGTTGAAGGAGAAGCGGCCCGGCTGGTAGCCGCGCGAACGCGCCTCCTGGGTGCCGGAGAGCAGCTCGCGGATCGGAGTGAACAGACCGGTATAGGTGGCCGGGTTGGAGCGCGGGGTACGACCGATGGGGCTCTGGTCGATATCCACCACCTTGTCCAGATGCTCCAGCCCCTCGACGCTGCGATAGGGCGCCGGGGTGGACTCGGTGGCCTTGTTAAGCTCGCGGTGGGCGATGCGAAACAGGGTGTCGTTGATCAGGGTCGACTTGCCGGAGCCGGAGACGCCAGTGACGCAGGTCATCACCCCGATGGGCAGATCAAGATTGACGTTGCGCAGGTTGTTGCCGCTTGCCCCCTTGAGTTTCAACCACTTGCCGGTGAGCGGCGTGCGCTTGGCGGGAATGGCGATCTGCTTGCGACCGGAGAGGTAGTCACCGGTCAGCGATTCCGGATTGTCGATGATCTGCTGGGGGGTGCCCTGCGCAACAATCTCGCCACCGTGCACGCCAGCCCCCGGGCCGATATCCAGCACATGGTCGGCGAGGCGGATGGCGTCCTCGTCGTGCTCCACCACGATCACTGTGTTACCGAGATCGCGCAGGTGAGTGAGGGTCTTGAGCAGGCGTTCATTGTCGCGTTGGTGCAGGCCGATGGAGGGCTCGTCCAGCACATACATGACACCTACCAGACCGGCACCGATCTGGCTGGCCAGTCGGATCCGCTGCGCTTCGCCGCCTGAGAGGGTCTCTGCGCTGCGCGACAGGCTCAGGTAGTTGAGGCCGACGTTAACCAGGAAGCCGAGCCGTTCGACGATCTCTTTCAAGATCTTCTCGGCAATCTGGGCGCGCTGGCCGGTCAGGTTCAACCCTTCGAAGAAGGCCAGTGCATCCCCGATGGACTGCTCGGCAATGGCCGGCAGATTGCGGTTGTCGACGAAAACGTGGCGCGCCTCTTCCCGCAGTCGGCTGCCACCGCAGCTGGTACAGGATTTGTTGGCGATGTATTTGGAGAGCTCTTCACGCACCGAGTTGGATTCGGTCTCCCGGTAGCGCCGCTCCATGTTGTGCAGGATCCCCTCGAACGGGTGCTTGCGCACCACCACATCGCCGCGATCGTTCATGTAACGGAACTCGATCTCGGTGCGACCGGAGCCGCGCAGGATCACCTCCTGGGTCTTCAGTGGCAGATCTTCCCACGGAGTCTCCAGATCGAACTTGTAGTGCTCGGAGAGGGATTTGAGCATCTGGAAGTAGTAGAAGCTGCGTTTGTCCCAGCCGCGAATCGCGCCGTTGGCCAGACTGATGGCCGGATCGCCGATCACCTTGGCCGGATCGAAATATTGCTGCACCCCGAGGCCGTCACAAGTCGGGCAGGCACCTGCCGGGTTGTTGAAGGAGAAGATGCGCGGCTCCAGCTCCGACATGGAGTAACCACACTCCGGGCAGGCGAAGTTGGCGGAGAAAGTCATGGGGGCAACCCCCTCTTCACCATCCATCGGCACTACCAGTACGATGCCGCCGGAGAGGGTCAGCGCCGTCTCGAACGACTCGGCCAAACGCAAGGCAAGGTCCTCGCGTACCTTGAAGCGATCCACCACCACCTCGATGGTGTGCTTCTTGTGCAGCTCCAGAGTCGGAGGGTCGGAGAGATCGCACACCTCGCCGTCGATACGGGCACGGATGTAGCCCTGGGCCGCCAGGTTCTCCAGCAGCTTGGTGTGCTCCCCCTTGCGATCGCGCACCACCGGGGCCAGCAGCATCAGCTTGCTCCCCTCCGGCTGGGCCAGCACCTGATCCACCATCTGGCTGATGGTCTGGGCGGCGAGCGGAATGGCGTGGGTCGGGCAGCGCGGCTCACCAACCCGGGCAAACAGCAGACGCAGGTAGTCGTAGATCTCGGTGATGGTACCGACGGTCGAGCGCGGGTTGTGGGAGGTGGACTTCTGTTCGATGGAGATGGCGGGCGAGAGCCCCTCGATATGGTCGACGTCCGGCTTCTCCATCAGGGAGAGGAACTGGCGGGCATAGGCGGAGAGGGACTCCACATAGCGGCGCTGCCCCTCGGCATAGAGGGTATCGAACGCCAGAGAGGATTTGCCCGAACCGGAGAGGCCGGTGACCACGATCAGCTTGTCGCGGGGCAGGGTCAGATTGATGTTCTTGAGGTTGTGGGTGCGAGCACCCCGGACCACGATCTTTTCCATCTTGTTGCACGCTCGATACAGAAACCTGAGCGAGTCAGTATGGCATAGAGACTACTGGATGAATAGACAGGCATTATCTATCGCCGTTATCCTTTTTTACGATGGCTAGCCCCTTCGTCACACCCTGACCAAGGCGACGAGTTTGCCCACCATCCACACCAGCAAGCGCTCGCCCGCAGAGTGATCAACTGTTACTATTGGGGGCTAAACCTGAATCAGAACAGGCGAAACGAGCACTCTGATTGCTGCAACGGTTATAGAAAAACCATGCTGTTCAATATGATAACGACATGATCATGAAAAAAGCGCGGTAACTTATTTAGTGGGTCCAGGCCTTGCCTGACCGGAATATAAAGGTGGAAGAGAGATTATGGCCAGTCGAGGCATCAATAAAGTCATTCTGATCGGTAACCTCGGGCAAGACCCGGAAGTACGCTACATGCCGAGTGGCGGTGCTGTGACCAACATTACTCTGGCCACCTCTGAAACCTGGCGCGACAAGCAGACCGGTGAGCAGAAAGAGCGTACCGAATGGCACCGAGTTGTCTTCATGGGCAAGCTGGCCGAAGTGGCTGGCGAGTACCTGAAGAAGGGCTCCCAGGTCTATGTGGAAGGCAAACTGCAAACCCGCAAATGGCAAGATCAGAGCGGCCAGGAGCGCTACACCACTGAAGTGCTGGTCGACAGCTTCACTGGCGTGATGCAGATGCTGGGTGGTCGTCCGCAAGGCGGTCAGGGTATGGGCCAAAACATGGGTGGCCAATCCCAGGGTAACTGGGGTCAGCCGCAGCAGAGCATGCCTGCCCAGCAGCCGATGAATCAGCAGCGCCCGGCGCCAGCTCCGCAGCAGAACATGCAGCCGCAAGGCGGTTATGGCCGTCCTGCCCAGCAGCCGCAATCTGCGCCGCCGGTATATAACGAGCCGCCGATGGATTTCGACGACGATATCCCGTTCTAAGAACAGAATATTGAAAAGGCCCTGATAACTCAGGGTCTTTTTTTATGCACTCAGCCCCGAAAGGGATAAGACGTTTTATGACTGCCTCCCCTACATTGATGGATATTCTCCACAGGATCGCTTTGTGAAAAGTGCAATGAAACTGCTCACCCCTTTATTGCTAATGCTGACCAGCATGCTCTCCGGCCAGTTGCAGGCAACGCCACTCAAGGTCGGGGTCAGCTTTGCCATCCCCCCTTATGTCATCGAAGGCGAAAATCGCGGCATCGAGCTGGATCTGCTGAAAGAGGCGTTCGCTGGCAGCGACTATGAGCCCAGCTTTGAATTTCTGCCGCTGGAGCGTACCTTCCGCCTGTTCGAGTCAGGAAAGCTGGATGCCATCATCAACGTCAGACCCGGTATGGTTGATCCTCACGTTCTGACCCAGCCCGTTATCACCTTCCATAACCGGATCTTCACCCTGCGCAGCACCCACATCAGCACTCTGGACGACCTGCATTCAAAACGGGTTACCGCCTTTCAACGGGCAAGGATCATTCTGGGGGGCGCGTTCGCCACCATGGCCAACCAGAATCCCCACTATGAGGAGGTAGCCAAGCAGCAGGTGCAGGTACATCAGCTGATGCGCGGCAGGGTGGATGCAGTCGTACTGGAGGAGCGGGTGTTCTACTACTACCTCGACCAGCTGATTGCCACCGCCCAGGCAGGCGAGCACTACGAGCGCAATCAGGTCAGGCAAGCAGACCTCTTCCCGCCCACCGTCTATCACTTTGCCTTCCGAACGGCCGATGCCCGCAATCTGTTTGATAAGCGCCTTGAGGCGATGCGTCAGGATGGTCGTTATCACCAGATTTTCGCGGCTTACGGCGCCACGCCGTGAGCCACAAACATAAAAGCCAGCCGGTAAGGGCTGGCTTTGTACTGGCTCCGAAGGAACAGCAGTAGGGGAGCGTTACTTCATTGCGCTGCCGTTTTTCAGTTCTGCTTTCTGACGTTTGGCTTCGCGTTTCTCTTTCAGTGACATCTGCGGTTTTTTCTTGGCATCTTTGCCGTTGTGATGTTCTTTGTTACTCATCATCAAACTCCAAAAATGTTACCCAGACAGTTGGTTCCCAGAGGGAGCCAGCATGCCATCCGAATCATCAACTTCAGTACGCTTGGTGGGATGGTGCAAGACCATCACCAGACCCAGCATACCCTCCAGCGGCATCCGGATCCAGCCTCATTCTCGTCCAAAAAATGTCGCGCGCAGCCCCTTGAGCGGGGAGGCCAAACGACCTCGACAGGAAAGACCAAAAAAGAGTAATTCGCATTATTAAATGTTGTCACGCTTATATTAAGCCATCGTAGGCTAGATATTTTCACGGGTAAATATAAATCCCTCTCATTATTTATTGCCGCGCAAGAGGCCACCATTTTAATAAGCATTCGCAATATCACCGAAAACATCAGGTTACAACACCGAATAGGTTATTTCCGGTCAGCCGGATATAATGCGCGCCGCACCGAAATATCCGTTTTTATTCAGGAAGCTGTGACATGAACAGAAAAACCAGAGCCGCCATGGTGTCGGTCTGCTCCAATATCAGTCTGATCATCATGAAAATGGTGGCCGGTTTCGCCAGCGGCTCAGTCAGTATCATCTCGGAGGCGATCCACTCCGCCATGGATCTGGTGGCGGCCCTGATCGCCCTGTTCGCGGTGAAAAAGTCCGATCTCCCGCCCGATGAACGCCACCCCTATGGTCACGACAAGATTGAAAATGTCTCCGGCGTCATCGAAGCACTGCTTATCTTGCTGGCCGCGGGCTGGATCATCTTCGAAGCCGTCGACAAGCTGATCACCCCCAGCTCCATCGAGAGCATTGGCTGGGGCGTACTGGTGATGGTGATCTCGGCGCTGGTCAACAGCGGTGTCTCGGCCTACCTCTACAAGGTGGCCCGAGAGGAGGAGTCGGTCGCGCTGGCTGCCGATGCGCTTCATCTCAAGGCGGATGTACTCACCTCCGCCGGGGTCGCCGTCGGTCTTGGCGGGATCTGGCTGGCCGGTCTGTTCGGCCATTCACTCGCCATCCTAGATCCGCTGGTCGCCATTGCGGTCGCCATCTTTATTGTCAGAGAGGCCATCAGCATGCTCAACGAGGCCTTCCAGCCGCTGATCGACCAGAGCATGAGCCCGGAAGAGCTGGCGATGACCAGCCGCATCATCACCGAATGCTGCCCTGCCGCCAGCGGTTTTCACGATCTGCGCAGCCGTCGTGCCGGACGCCGCCGCCATATCGACTTCCACCTCACCCTGCCCCCGGAGATGAGCATCGGCGAAGCCCACGATATCTGTGATCGCATCGAACACGCCATCATGGCGCAACTGCCCCACGCCATCGTGTTGATCCACGTCGAGCCGGAGGAGCAAGAGCTGTCCTCACCGCTCGCCATAAATTGAAATGTGGCAAACAGGCGGGAAAGTGGCAGCGAAATAACGGAAAGTTGGCACAAACCCGCATTTTTACTGCCGGAAAGCCGATTGCATAAGAAGTGATCGGCACAACTGTGTTAGGGTGTCTAACCACCCTGCCGCAGGAGCGCGCCGTGAAAAAGCTGGAAATGAAAGATCTGACCGAGGCCGAAAAAGCCGAGATAGCCTTGTTATTGCAAAAGGCACAAGCCAATGCAGACCACCAGCTGACCAACGGAGAGCGGAACAAGATCCGCGAAGAGGGTCGCCTGAAAATTGTGGCCGACCGCGCCGAAGCAGCCAAGGCAGCCTCCAAGCTGGCTCGCGAGAAAGCCAAAGAGCGTGCCAAGAACCAGGTACTGCCGGAAACCTTCAGCTGGATTGATTCGGTCAGCAACAAGTTTCGCAGCAAGCGCTGATCCTTTCTTGCAAAACTCCCGCTGGCACTTGGTGCCTGCGGGCGTTTGCATGTCTGGGCGATGCCCGATGAACCAGATTTGGCGCTGCCATTGATTTGCAGCTCAGAAGCTAATCGCAGCAGCAAAGAAGTGATTTACATTGTGAGTTAGAGAGAACGACAACTCACAATCCCCATCTATCGCCACCTTTTCATTTTTTCTCATATTTTTTGCCAGAACTGGCTACATAGTCAGGACAAAAAAGCCGAATCCGGCTTGCCACAGGGTGATATGAGTCTGCACTGATTTTTCTATGCCGTTGAAATGCATCATGTTTACTATAAAAAATGATATTTTTGGCTGTTACAAAACATTAATATCGAGATAAAGTTTGCTTTAAAAATGAGAGCGTGTTTTAATCTTTCTCGATGGTTCGGCAGTTCAGACCTGATTATGTTAGGCAGTCATTTTAGTAAAGCAGTGATTAGCATAAGCGTTATCCTCGGATAATTCTTATCAAATAATTCTCCTTCTTTAGTGCTCCCCATACGTATTGCTGACGAAAAATCAAAAATTGCCATTTAGGTGGCATTCAACACTATTTAAGGAAATTATTATGTCTAACAAAATGACTGGTACCGTTAAGTTCTTCAACGCTGAGAAAGGTTTTGGTTTCATCTCCCCTGCTGACGGCAGCAAAGACGTGTTCGTACACTTCTCCGCTATCCAGTCCACCAGCTTCAAAACCCTGGACGAAGGTCAGCGCGTTGAGTTCACCATCGAGCAAGGCCAGAAAGGCCCGGCTGCTGCCAACGTAGTTGGTCTGTAATTCAAGCCGGAGCATGCTGCTGATGGCTCATGCCAACTGCTGACAGCTCTGCAAGAATTTAAAAAAACCCGCTTAGGCGGGTTTTTTGTTTTTCCCCGCTTTTTCCTCACAGATCTCACCTCGCCCGACCGCTTGATCCCTCCCTTACACGCTCTCACCGCTTGAGTCTTAGAATGAGCTCCGAATGGACTCAAAATGTAAAATAGTGACGAAAAAGTCAGGTTATCCGCTGTATTTGCCGCGAATTCTTGCTATTTTGCGCGCCACCAACGCAAACGATTTCCTTCACACTTTCAGGATTAGTTATGGCAAAGCAAGATATGGCCGCCCAAACAGGGACAGGCGGCTTTCTGGACTCTTATTTTTCCATTTCTGCGCGCGGCAGCAGCGTGCGTCAGGAGCTGGTCGCGGGGCTGACCACCTTCTTGGCGATGGTCTACAGCATCATAGTGGTGCCGAATATGCTGGGTGCTGCCGGCTTTGAGCAGGGCCCGGTGTTTGTGGCCACCTGTTTGATCGCCGCCTTCGGCTCCCTGCTGATGGGGCTGTGGGCCAAGCTGCCGATGGCCATCGGTTGCGCCATCTCCCTCACCGCCTTTACTGCCTTCAGTCTGGTACTGGGTCAGGGGCTGAGCATTCCGGTCGCCCTGGGCGCCATCTTCCTGATGGGGGTGCTGTTCACCCTGATCAGCGTCACCGGCGTGCGTCAATGGATCCTGGATAACCTCCCCTCCGGCATCGCCCACGGCACCGGTATCGGTATCGGTCTGTTCCTGCTGCTGATCGCCACCAACGGCGTCGGCATGGTGATCAAGAACGAAGGGGCCGGTCTGCCGGTGCAACTGGGTGAAGTCACCGCTTTCCCGGTCATCATGACGGTGCTGGGTCTGGCCGCCATCTTCGGTCTGGAGCGTCGCAAGGTGCCGGGCGGCATCCTGATGGTGATTATCGCCATCTCCATCCTCGGCCTTATCTTCGACCCGAAAGTGACCTGGCAGGGCTTCTTCGCCATGCCGAGCCTGACTGGCGAGAAAGGTTCACTGGTGGGCAGCATGGATCTGCTGGGCGCCCTCAATCCGGTGGTCATTCCGACCGTGCTGGCGCTGGTGATGACCGCCGTGTTTGACGCCACCGGCACCATCCGTGCCGTGGCCGGTCAGGCGGGCCTCATCAACGAACGTGGCCATATCATCAGCGGCGGCAAGGCCCTGACTGCCGACTCCGTCAGCAGCATGGTGGCAGGCGCCGTCGGTGGTGCTCCGGCTGCCGTCTACATCGAATCTGCCGCAGGCACCGCGGCCGGTGGCAAGACCGGCCTGACTGCCGCGCTGGTCGGCGTGCTGTTCCTGCTGATGATCTTCCTCTCCCCGTTGAGCTATCTGGTACCGGCTTACGCCACCGCACCGGCCCTGATGTACGTCGGTCTGCTGATGCTGGGCAACGTCACCAAGCTGGACTTCAGCGACTCGGTCGATGCGCTCTCCGGCATGCTGTGTGCCGTCTTCATCGTGCTCACCTGCAACATCGTGACCGGCATCATGCTGGGCTTCGTGGCGCTGGTCATCGGTCGCCTGTTCGCTGCCGAGTGGAAGAAGCTGAACGTCGGCACCGTTATCATCGCCGTGGCGCTGGTGGTCTTCTACGCCGGTGGCTGGGCCATCTAACCCGTCCGCATATTCCGGTTATAGCGAAGGGCCCTGCGGGGCCCTTTTTCATGGCTGTGAGTCAGCTAACAGTTTCCCACTCGCTTGCCCTGCGCCGTTTCAGATTGAAACGTCCATCCCCCTTCTGCTGTTTCAAATCCGAACCAAATCGACCGTCATTTTTATCCCTTTTTCTGTCGTTAGACTGGCTCCATCAACCATTTGCCCACCCGAGCGGTGGCAAGCCAAGGAGTGAGCCATGAAGAAACTGATCAATGCCGTCGATGCCGTGGTCCGTGAACAACTGATGGGGATGGCAGCCGCCCACCCCGAGCTCAAGGTACGTATCGAACCCCACTACATCACTCGCGCCGACTCCCCCGTGATGGGCAAGGTGGCGCTGGTCTCCGGCGGTGGCAGCGGCCACGAGCCGATGCACGGCGGTCTGGTGGGCAAAGGGATGCTGGATGGCGCCTGCCCCGGCGAGATTTTTACCTCCCCGACCCCGGATCAGATGTACGAGTGCGGTCAGGCCGTTGATGGCGGCGCGGGCGTGCTGTTTCTGGTGAAGAACTACACCGGCGACGTACTCAACTTCGAAACTGCGGTCGAGCTGCTGCACGGCGACGGGGTCAAGGTGGGCTTCGCCCTCATCGATGACGACGTGGCGGTCAAAGACAGCCTCTACACCGCAGGTCGCCGTGGCGTCGCCACGACCGTGCTGTGCGAGAAGCTGGTCGGTGCCGCCGCCGAGGCGGGCTACGATCTGGCGCGCTGCGAGGCGCTGGCCCGTCGCATCAACAACCAGAGCCGCACCATAGGCGTGGCCATGCATGCCTGCACCGTGCCGGCCGCTGGCAAGCCCTCCTTCACTCTGGCGGACAACGAGCTGGAGTTCGGCGTCGGTATCCACGGCGAGCCGGGCATCGAGCGTCGCCCCTTCACCGACCTCAATACCCTGGTGGACGACATGTTCAGCGAGCTGGCTGACAACACCCCCTATGGCCGCACCCTGCGCCACTGGGATCGCACCAGCGGCAGTTGGCAGGAGGAGCACACCTTTATCGAGCCGCTCAACAAGGGCGATCGGGTTATCGCACTGGTCAACAGCCTCGGTGGCACCCCCATCTCCGAGCTCTATGGCGTCTATGGACGCCTCGCCACCCTGTGCGAGGAGGCGGGCATCCATCTGGTGCGCAACCTGATCGGCCCCTACTGCACCTCCCTCGACATGACCGGCATCTCCATCACATTGCTCAAGGTGGATGATGAACTGATGACCCTGTGGGATGCCCCCGTTCACACCCCCGCCCTGCGTCGCGGCTGCTAAGGAGAACCCATGTTAAGCAAGCATCACATCGTCAACTGGCTGCTCGACTGCGAGCATATCTTCACCGAGCAGCGTGACTACCTCACCGCGCTGGATACCGACATCGGCGACGGCGACCACGGCCTCAATATGCAGCGCGGCTTCGCCAAGGTGGCCGAGAAGCTGCCAGCAGTGGCGGACAAGGATATCGGTCAGGTGCTGAAAACCACCGGCATGACGTTGCTCTCCTCGGTCGGTGGCGCCAGCGGCCCGCTCTACGGCACCTTCTTTATCCGGGCCGCGGCCAGCACCGACGCCTGCCAGAGCCTGAGCCTCAGTCAGCTGTGCAAAATGCTGAGCGACGGGGTCGAGGGGATCGTCTCCCGCGGCCGCGCCGAGCCGGGCGACAAGACCATGTGCGATGCCTGGTGGCCAGCACTGGCCGCCCTGCAACAGGCGCAGCAGCAAGAGTTGTCGCTCAATGAAGCGCTGGACAAGGCGGTGGCAGCCGCCGCGGCCGGTACCGAGGCCACCATCCAGATGCAGGCCCGCAAGGGGCGCGCCAGCTATCTTGGCGAGCGCAGCATCGGCCATCAGGATGCCGGGGCCACCTCGACCCTGCTGCTGCTGACCGCCCTGCGTGACAGAGCGAGGTTGTGACATGATCGGAATCGTAGTTGTCTCTCACAGCGCCATGCTGGCGGCCGGTTTGAAAGCGCTGGCCGACCAGCTCGGCAGCCCGGCCCGATTGCTGCTGGCGGCCGGGGTCGATGACCCCGACCACCCCATCGGCACCGATGCCATCGCGGTGATGAGTGCGATTGAAGAGGCGGATGACGGCAGTGGCGTGCTGGTGCTGATGGATTTGGGCAGCGCCCTCTTGAGCGCCGAGACCGCCCTCGAACTGCTGCCCCCGGAGCTGAGTGCCCGGGTGCGACTCTGCCCCGCACCGCTGGTCGAAGGTACTCTGGCCGCCGTGGTGGCGGCCGGTTCCGGCCTGACGCTGGACGAGGTGGCCGCCGAGGCGCTCGGTGCCCTTGGCCCGAAACAAGCGATGCTGCCTGCCAGCGCGGCGCAGGCCGCCACCGAGACAGCCCCCGTTGCCGACGACGGATGGCTGCGCTGCGAGGTGGTGGTGGATAACCCCCACGGCCTGCATGTGCGCCCCGCCGCCCGGCTGGTAGCCGCCCTCAAGCCCTTTGCCGCTGAGCTCAAGCTGCAAAAGGGGGATAAAGAGGCCAATCCCCGCAGCCTGACCCGGCTCGCCATGCTCAACGTGCGTCAGGGCGACCAGCTCACCCTGCTGGCGCGCGGCGAGGATGCCACCGCCGCACTGACCTGCTTCCAGCAGCTGGCCGACGAGCGCTTTGGCGACTGACACCACTGTTTCAAGGGGCTGCACTCGCTCGCTGAGCCTGTGCAGCTTCATTCAAGACGAAGGAGTCTCGGCACAGCCGCCCCTTCGCCCCGATTCTTAATTAGTAAAGAGAGAGGGATAGAATATGGACCGCATTATCATCAGCCCCAGCAAATACGTGCAAGGCAACGGGGCCCTCGCCAATATCGGCAACTACGTCAAATCGCTCGGCAGCAAGCCGCTCATTCTGGCCGACGCCTTCGTCACCAAGCTGGTGGGCGATACCGTGGCCACCAGCTTCCACGGTGCAGGCATCCAGCCCGAGTTCGACTGCTTCAACGGCGAATGCTCCCGCCCCGAGATCGACCGCCTGCTAGCTCGCTGCAACCAGACCCCGTTTGACGTCATCATCGGCATCGGCGGCGGCAAGACGCTGGATACCGCCAAGTCGGTCGCCTTCTACCAGAAGGTGCCGGTGGTCATAGTGCCAACCATCGCCTCCACCGATGCCCCCACCAGCGCGCTGGCGGTCATCTACACCCCGGAGGGGCAGTTCAGCGAATACCTGATGATCCCGACCAACCCCAACATGGTCATCATGGATACCGGCGTGGTCTCCCGCGCTCCGGTACGGCTGTTGGTCTCCGGCATGGGGGATGCGCTCTCCACCTACTTCGAGGCGCGCGCCAACAAGGTTTCCGGTTGCCAGACCATGGCCGGTGGCGCCTCCACGCTGGCGGCGCAGGCCATTGCCGAGCTCTGCTACAAGACCCTGCTGGCCGATGGCTACAAGGCCAAGCTGGCGGTGGAGCAGGGACTCTGCACCAAGGCAGTGGAGAACATCATCGAGGCCAACACCTACCTGAGCGGTATCGGCTTCGAGAGCAGCGGGCTGGCCGCCGCCCACGCCATCCACAACGGCCTGACCCAGCTCGCCGAGTGTCACCACCTCTATCACGGTGAAAAAGTGGCGTTCGGTACCCTGGTGCAGCTGGTGCTGGAGAATGCACCGATGGCGGAGATCGAAACGGTGCTGGGTTTCTGCCGCTCGGTGGGCCTGCCGACCAACCTGCATATGATGGGGGTCAAGGAGCTGGATATGGCGCGCCTGATGGAGGTGGCCAAAGCCTCCACCGCCGAGGGCGAAACCATCCACAACATGCCGTTCAAGGTCACTGCCGAGGATGTGCTGGCGGCCATCGTCACCGCCCACCAGCTGGGGCTGTAGCAGCGCCACCACTGACCTTGCCATATAAAAACGGCCCCGCAACTGCGGGGCCGTTTCGTTTTCTACGGGCCGGTTTGCAACGGCTTCAATAGCCATCAGCCGTGATAGTCGGCGGGATCGATCTCGAGCAGCTTGAGTCGTCGCCACAGGGTGGTGCGGCTGATGCCAAGATGCTGGGCCATCTGGCTCACCTGCCCCTTGCAGGCGTGGGCGCAGCGCAGGATGGCTTGCCGCTCCAGCTCCGCCAGCGTGAGCAGCGGTTGCCCCACCACCTCGTCCGCCACCCGCTGATAGCCGTGCCGAATGGCGGCGGGCAGCGCCTCGGGTGGGATCGGCCCCTGACCGGCGTGGAGCAGCGCATGCTCAACGGCGCTGCGCAACTCCCCCAGATTGCCGGGCCAGGGATAAGCAAGCAGACAATCGAGGGCCGCCGGGCTGAACTGGCGCACCGGTTCGCGCCCCTGCGCCCCTAGCTGCTGGCTGATAAGACCCGGCAGATCCGCCGCGCGCTCCCGCAGCCCCGGCAGCCACAGCTCGCACGCCTGCAAGGCATAGAGGAGCTGGCGGCCAAACAGCCCATCCTGCACCAGTTGTTCCAGCGGGGCGCTGCTGGTGGCGATGATCCGCACCTTGAGCGGCAGAATGCGGGCCGAATCGAAGCGCTGGATGCGACCGGTTTTGAGCAGTTGCAGCAGCGCCGCCTGCATGGGAGCGGAGAGACACTCCACCTGCTCCAGCACCAGGGTGCCGCCGTGAGCCAGCTCGAACTTGCCCGCCCGCTCCTGCCCCGCCTCGTCGGAGCCCATCAGCTCCAGCGCCATCCGCTCGCTCGGCAGCGCCTTGCAGTTGAGGGTAATGAGCGGCCCGGCGGCCCGTTCGCTGCCAAAGTGGATCGCCTCCGCCAGCTGGACCTTGCCCACCTCCTCCTCGCCACGCAGCAGGATCGGCCCCTGACTTTGGGCCGCCTGCCGGGCGTAGCGCAGCAGCTTGCGCATGGCGCTCGACTCCCCCACCAGCGCCGACAGCTCGGGCACCGTCTGGCGCAGCTGGTGAATGGCCCGCAACCGATCGACCGGGTGCAGCAGGGCGATAAAGCTGACCCCCTCTGGCCCCGGCAGCGGCTTGAGGCTCACCAGCGCATTGATAAACTCCCCCTCCTGCGCGCCAAGCCGCTCCAGCGTCACCTCCACATGGCTGAGCGGCGTCTGCCCCCTGATGGCCAGCTGCAACCGCTGGGGTAGCAGCAGATGCTGCTCCAGCGGTTGGCCGAGACAGAGCGCGGGATCGAGCCGCAGCCGGTTGGCCGCCAGAGCGTTGAGATAGCGCAGTCGGCCCTGCGGATCCCAGGCCAGCACACCGTCATCCATGCCATCGAGCAGGGCGTAAAGTTCGCTCAAGTGGTGCTGGGACTCCTGCATCAGGGTCTCCATCTGCAGCAGATGGGCCAGCTCGCGCCCGGCACTGACGGTGAGCGCCAGATCGCCGGCGCTCGCCTCCTCCACCTTGCAAATCAACGCAATGATGGCGACCTGACGGCCATTGCTGTTGTAGACCGGGCTGGCGCAGCTGTGCCACGGGTGGAGGGTCTGATTGAAGTGCTGGGGGCCGCTGACGCAGAGCGGCACTCCCTCCAGCGCCGCCAGATTGATGGCATTGGTGCCGATGCGCCCCTCGCTGAAGAAGGCGCCGGGGCCAAACCCCAGTGCCGCCAACTCGCGCAGGGTGTCGGGATGGCCGGTTTGGGCCAGCAAGCAGCCGCTCTCGTCGGTGAGCAGCAGGACGCAGGGGCGCCCCTCCATAAATTCGTAGAGATCTTCGAGGGCCATCTCGCCGGTGGTGAGCAGGTCGCGCTTGCGCTGGCGCAGGCTCTGCAAGGTCTGCCCCTTGGCGCTGTGGGGCGGATGCCAGAGGGTGGCACTGGTCTGGTGGGCGCAGCGCAGCCAGGATGCCTGCAAATAGTCAGGCCAAGCGAGCAGCGGCTGAAGGTCAGATGGCATGGTCACAGCAATATCCGGCAAGATGTAAGCCGACCATTTAACCACGCCAGCGCCCCCGATTCAGTGACCTGCCTCAGAGGGTGGCAAGCCCGCTCTGCTCTTGGTCGGGTTCGCCTCCGAATTTGACGACAAGGTCGTCGCCAGTGGTGGAATTCGCTGCATCACCCTGCACCAGCCCGCCTGACCCTCCCCTACCGACAGATAACCCGGGGCGTTGCCACGCCCCGGGTTATTTATCCACGTCAATTTTTGTTAACTACAAGCCCCTGACCTGCCACCGTTCCGCATATTGGCCAGCAATACCATATGGGGTATCACCGCGATCACACTCCCGAGCTATTCAAGAAGCTGAGACTGCGAGGCGCTTTCCATTGCCGCCCCTTAAGTGTATTTTTGCTCACTAACGAAAAGCAGAGCCAAAGGGGAATGTTGAGCGAACACGTTCAGCCCCTGAGATTGGCGGCAATGTTGTGATTTAAAATTACTTTTTGCGGAAAGCAGGACGAGGCAGAGTTATATGGAAGGCTCTATTAATGGATTACTACCACCTTCCATCCAACACTAGTTATGCCTCGCCCTAATTTTAATAATAGGTTCAATATGGTTACAAAAGAAAATGCACGTAAGTGGTTAGAATATAGAGATCGAGGAATCGAACCTACACGCTACAAAAGTCGAACTATTGTATATTCCAGCAATTCGATCGAACAAGATCTAAATTTTAAATTCGAAACATATGAAGTGAAATTAACTTCTTGCTTTAATCAAAGAATCCCGCATGAACTTGGTATGAAATATGACCCTGCGTTTGTATGTGAAGTTATTGTGGGCCCCTCTCAGCACCAAGGAGGCGGCAATTTCGATATCGAGAATATACTAGATCAAATCCTTACTTGGCTTGAGTTTGATTTTGATATTGGTCTTTCCTATGAAGCATGGGAAGAATACGAAGGATCTTGGCTACCAAGTATTAGTGGCGCGTGTTCGGTTTCTTCTCAATCGTGTTATAAGGCCCTCCCTAAAAGGGACTTTGAGGCTTTTTTAAAGAAATATGAAACAGCAAAATCATTAAACTCCAAGAAAGCAAAAAAGATTGTAAATATACGCAAGTATTTACAAGAGGGGCTGAAACTGAAGGATATTTCTGCAAATTATAGTTTTATGTCCTTTTATAAAGTAGTGGAGATTGTAGCTGATGACCTAGCATCAACTCAATACTGTGAAACTAGTAGTTCAGTTGTAAAGGAAATGGTTAGCTTCAAGCTGCTAAGTCGGGGGAGCCAAAGAGCTAAAATATACTATTTGCTGTCAGCATTAAATAATGAATTTGAAAAAGATGAAATGGTATATCTGGCTGATATACGAAATGAATTGGCGCATAATGATCATCTGGTATCGCATGACAAATTGAGGATGTGTCAAAAGCTAGCGTATTGGGCGGCTGAAAACTACGTGTCCATATTGGCATCTACGGCATAACAAAACATTTAAACCCGTAGGTTCGATTAGCCGTCAGGCGTAATCGGACGTTCGCGTAAATCAATTCCCCCCGCTATAACGGCTACTCGAATTTCCCCTCTGCCAGATGCCGCTGACTCATGGATACAACCGGGACAGCGGCATCTCGATCGTCCGATTACGCTTCGCTAATCGAACCTACATGAGACGGTCATATGTGGGATATGGAGGCTGGCGCGGATCTGCCAATCTGACGCCATCGCCATAATCAGAATCACCACAAATAACAGAGCCGCCCTTATGGGCGGCTCTTTGTATCAGCGATGGATGGCTGAATCGTCTTGTTACCGAATCGTCACTCGGCCTTGGGCGCTTCAACCGCCGCGGTCGCCGGTTGGTCATCTTCCTTGATCCAGGCATCCAGCAGGGTGTAGCCCACCGCCAGCACCACGGGGCCGATAAAGAGACCGATGATCCCCATCGCCAGCAAGCCACCGATAACCCCCACCAGAATGAGGATGAGCGGCAGATTGGCGCCGCGCTTGATGAGGAAGGGGCGCAGGAAGTTGTCCATGGTGCCCGCAAACAGTGACCAGACCAGCAGGAAGGTACCCCAGGTGGTGTCGCCGCTCCAGTAGAGATAGCCGATACAGGCCAGCAGCACCGGGAAGGGGCCGATCTGGGCGACGATCAGCAAGAACATCACCACCACCAGCACCATGGCATAGGGGATACCGGCAATCAGCAGGCCGACACCGGCCACCGAGGATTGCACCAGCGCGGTCACCACCACCCCCATGGCTACAGCACGGATCGCCTGAGAGGCCAGTACGGTGGCGTTGTCGCCCCGTTGCCCTGCCAGACGGTGGGCAAAGCGGCGAATGCCGGCCGCCACCACTTCACCCGAGTGATAGAGCACCCCGCAGATACCGACCGTCAGCAGGAAGTGAACAAACAGCAGCCCCAGATTGCCCGCCTGAGCGGCCAGCCAGCGGGCGGTCTGGCCAAAGTAGGGAGCCAGCTTGGCAAACAGCACCTGACCACCGCTCGCCAGAATTTGCTGCCAGAAGCCGTAGAGCTTGTCGCCTACCAGCGGGATCTGTTGCAGCCAGAGCAGCTCGGGCGGCGGTGACTGGCTGATATGGGTTCCCAGCTCGATCAGCATGGGCGCCTTCTCCGCCACATTGGCCAGCGTCATAAAGAGCGGGATGACAAACATCAGCAGCAGCACCAGCGTCATAAAGAGGGCCGCCAGGGTGCGCTTGCCCCACAACAGCCGCTGCACCATCAGCATCAGCGGCCAGGTAGCGATGGTGATCATGGTGGCCCATACCAGCGCGGGCAGGAAGGGCTTCAGCACCAGGAAACAGGAGATAATCAGGATGCTGAGAAACAGCACCCCCAGGGTTATCTTGGCCAAATCCACTTTTTTCACATTCATAGAGTTCCCTTGTCAGAGCCGTTGCCCTTGGGTCGTGTGTCGCATTTCAAGAAAGAGAGTATCCACCAGAGGCCAGCGCTCAACCAGAGCCCCAGCCCGAAAAAGAGCACAAACTGACCAAGCAGGATGGCCAGCGAACTGCTGGTCAGCAGCGGCAGCGCCCAAAGTCCTGCCCCTATCACCGCGCCCCCCGCCAGCGTGACCGCACCGGTCACAATGGAGGGATAACCGCCGCGGGTCAGGGTAAGCAAACCGCCAACCCAGATCCCGAGGGCCGCCAGCCCGATCCCGGCCAGATGGGCCGACTGGGTCGGGCCCGCACAAACCAGTGCTGCAGCGATCAGCAAGCCCCACACGGATGAACGCTGATCCAGCCGCCAGTAGGGGCGAACCGCCAGCAGCAAGGCGCCAATCAGCAGCCCCGCCGCCACGTCGGAGATAAAGTGCACCCCGAGCCAGACCCTCGCCAGACCTGTGGTCAGCGCCAGCAGCAAGGCCAGCGAATAGGCCAGCCCGCGCCGGGCAGGCCAGAACCAGCCAAGCAGCGCCCCCCAGAACAGCAGGGCCGAAGCGGTATGGCCGCTCGGCATGCCAAAGCCTTGCGCGCTCTGGGTTGCCAGCAGCGGTTGCAGATGGAAGGGACGCGGCCAGCCGATCCCCTCCTTGCTTGCCTGCACCAGCAAGCCGAGCCAGAGCATGGCGAACAGCAACTGGCGCAGCCGCGGCCATCCCAGCAGCGGGAGCAGCAAAGGTATCAGGGCAAGCTGAAAGCCGCCTGAACCAAACAGATTGCTGACCGACAGCCACCACACATCGGGCCCCAGCCACTGCTGCAGGCGCAGCATCAGCGGGATCTCGACCTGATGCAGCGCATTGCCCTGCGCCACAAAATCAGCCTGCCAGTGCACCTCGCTCTCGGGCACCTTATCCAGTCGGGATTGCAGCCAGTCGAGCTGATCCGGGAAACGGCGCTGCTCGCGGGGGAGCTGGTCGATGGCGATCAGCCGGGCGTTAAGGATCTCTCCCCCCAGATTGGGAGCTTTCAGCAGAGAGACAAAATCGGAATCTTGCTGGGCGACGATAGGCTCCAGAGTGCGACAAGCGAAGATAAGCGCCCGCTGCCAGCGGCCCAACTCCTGCACCACCTCCCCCCGCAAGCCGGTCTCTTCATAGAGTTCGCGCAGTGCCGCCTGCTGCGCGCTCTCGCCGCCATCTATATAGCCACCGCTCAGGCTGTAGCGGGAGGAGATGCGATCCTGCACCAGCAGCAGTTGATCCTGATGGCGGATGGCGCAGGCCGCTGCCGTGGGGGCTGCCGGTTCGGCGCTCAGGGCTGGCAGAGCGGCAAACAGCGCCAGCAAGAGTAAAAAGAGGGTTCTCGACATCAATTTGCTTTCCCTATGCACAATGGCGACAAGCCTCCCAGAAATCAGATAGTTGGGCAACGGTAGCGGCCGGATCGCCGCCGTTCCCGCCGCGCTGGCGGTGCACGGAAGATTGCGATGAAGCAGGGCACTCCCTACTATTGGCGGCTATCTTCAATTTCATGCAGCAAACGCTGGAGCCCTCCATGAGACAGTTCGGCTTTTTCCTCGGCATCGCCATCGGTGTCATTTTGATCCTGTTCGGCAGCATCGTCATCTTCCAGGCGCTTCCTGCCGCACTGGATGTACTGGAGATGCCAAGCCGCATCCCGTTCGTGCGCGAGGTCTACACTTGGCTGATGACCAGCGCCAACGGCCTGACCGCCCAGCTGGAGCAGAACTTCCTGGAAGCGTTCCAGACCGTGCTCAAGCTGATCCTGCTCATCACCTTCATGTGGGTCTGCGTCAAGCTGGTCAACATGGGGGTACTGATTATCCGTGCCGGGGTTGACCTCATCCGTACCGCCATCGCCCACAGCGAAGGGCCGCACGACCAGAAGAAGCCGGATCAGCACGATCACTTCTGACTCTGACATGGTCAACGGATTTGAACGCTGCCGCCCCCAACCGGGGCGGCAGCTTTATATGCGCGGTATGAAGGCCCTTCCCAGCCCCCATGGATACCCGATAAAGCAGCGGCTTTCCCTTGTGAATCAGCAAACTGCCCATATGTTGCATCACCTTGACATGGTTTGCGCCCCGCGCGGCGGCGGCCCGGTTTCTATCCCGACCCCGTGCTCTGGTATAATCGACCACCTCTTTTCCCCGTTATGGAGCCTGTTCATGCCCAATCATGCAGAAAGTGCCCTCGAGGTTCGTCTCGACAAGTGGTTGTGGGCGGCCCGTTTCTACAAGACCCGCTCCATTGCGCGGGATCAGATAGACGGGGGCAAGGTGCACTACAATGGTCAGCGCAGCAAACCGGGCAAACAGGTGGAAGTGGGGGCACTGATCCGCTTCTGGCAGGGGCAGGACGAACGCGAAGTGCGGGTGCTGGCCTTGAGCGAGCAGCGCAAATCGGCCCCGCTGGCCCAGCAGCTCTATGAAGAGACCGCCGAGAGCCTGAAAAAACGGGCCGAGAACAGCGAGGCGCGCCGCTTCAATAGCCAGTTTGCCCCCAGCCCCGAGCGCCGCCCCGACAAGCAGGAGCGACGCCAGTTGCTCAAGGTCAAACAGTACTGACCGACCCCGATTTGATACCGGGCTGGCATCAACCCCAGCCCGCCCGATTTACCTCACCGAAAAGCCAGGAATACATGATGAGCAACCAAGATCTGCTGTATCGCTATCTGTTTGAAGAGTACGAAGTGCGTGGCGAGCTGGTCCAGCTGGATCACACCTACCGCCATGTGGTGGAAGCCCAGAACTACCCGGTGCAGGTGCAAAAACTGCTGGGCGAGCTGCTGGTCGCCACCAGCCTGCTGACCGCCACCCTCAAGTTTGAAGGCTCCATCACGGTTCAACTGCAGGGCGATGGCCCGGTGCGTCTGGCCGTGATCAATGGTGACAACAACCAGCAGCTGCGCGGCGTGGCCCGCTATGAAGGCGAGCTGCCGAGCGATGGCAAGCTGCAGAGCCTGATCGGTAATGGCCAGCTGATCATCACCATCACCCCAGAGCAGGGCGAGCGCTATCAGGGCATCATCGCGCTGGACGCCGATACCCTGGCGGGCTGTCTGGAGCACTACTTTGCCCAGTCCGAGCAGCTGGCCACCAAGCTGTGGATCCGCACCGGTTACCACGAGGGCGAACCGCGCGCTGCCGGCATCATGCTGCAGGAGCTGCCCGCCCAGAGCGAAGATCACAGCAACGACTTCGAGCACCTGACCCAGCTCACCAGCACCATCAAGGATGAAGAGCTGTTCGGTCTGGAAGCCGAGGAGATCCTCTACCGTCTCTACCATCAGGACAAGGTGCGGGTGTTCGATCCGCAGGCGGTCGAGTTCCGCTGCACCTGCTCCCGCGAGCGCTGCGAAGGAGCCCTGTTGCAGATAGAAAAGGAAGAGGTCATGGAGATGGTGCAGGAGCTCGGCAAGATCGACATGCACTGTGATTATTGCGGCGCCCAGTACCAATTTAATGGGATCGATGTCGAAACCCTGTTCAGCAGGGCTCCCGGCAATGATGCAAACCAGTTACACTAATTAAAGGCGGGCAAAACCCGCCTTTAACTTTAATAACAAAAAAATACCCTATTCTATAAAGTTTGATGGCGATCGCTAAACTCTACCACCTAAGTGATAGGATGACCGTCAGATAGAACCCTACCAACCTCTGAACCCAGGAGAATACAATGACAATCGTGGCAGAACCCACCCTGGCCCAACAATTAGGACTGGACCAGTACGGCATCAAAAACAGCCAAGAAATCGTTCGCAACCCCTCTTACGAGCAGCTTTTCGCGGAAGAGACACGCCCTGACCTGGAAGGGTTCGAGCGCGGTGTGGTGACCGAGCTGGGCGCCGTCAACGTCAACACCGGTATCTTCACCGGTCGCTCCCCGAAAGATAAATATATCGTCAAAGATGCCACTACCCAGGATACTGTGTGGTGGTCTGACCAGGGTAAAAACGATAACAAAGCCATTACCCCGGAAGTGTGGTCACATCTGAAAGGGCTGGTCACCAAACAGCTCTCCGGCAAGCGCCTGTTTGTAGTCGACGGTTTCTGCGGTGCCAACCCGGATACCCGCCTGGCCGTGCGCATCATCACCGAGGTGGCCTGGCAGGCACACTTCGTGAAAAACATGTTCATCCGCCCGAGCGATGAAGAGCTGAAAACCTTCAAGCCTGACTTCGTGGTGATGAACGGTGCCAAGTGCACCAACCCGAACTGGAAGGAGCAGGGTCTCAACTCCGAGAACTTCGTTGCCTTCAACATGACCGAGAAGATGCAGCTCATCGGTGGCACCTGGTACGGTGGCGAGATGAAGAAGGGCATGTTCTCCATGATGAACTACTTCCTGCCCCTGCGCGGCATTGCCTCCATGCACTGCTCCGCCAACGTGGGTCAGGACGGCGACGTCGCCATCTTCTTCGGCCTCTCCGGTACCGGCAAGACCACCCTCTCCACCGATCCGAAGCGTCAGCTGATCGGCGATGACGAGCACGGCTGGGATGACCACGGCGTGTTCAACTTCGAAGGGGGCTGCTACGCCAAGACCATCAAGCTCTCCGAAGAGGCTGAGCCGGACATCTACCACGCCATCCGCCGCGATGCGCTGCTGGAGAACGTGACCGTTGCCGCCGATGGCACCATCGACTTCGATGATGGCTCCAAAACCGAGAACACCCGCGTCTCCTACCCCATCTATCACATCGACAACATCGTCAAGCCGGTCTCCAAGGCAGGTCACGCCACCAAGGTGATCTTCCTGACTGCCGACGCCTTCGGCGTGCTGCCCCCGGTCTCCAAACTGACCAAGGAGCAGACCAAGTACCACTTCCTGTCTGGCTTCACCGCCAAACTGGCCGGTACCGAGCGCGGCATCACAGAGCCGACTCCGACCTTCTCCTCCTGCTTCGGCGCAGCCTTCCTCTCCCTGCACCCGACCAAGTACGGTCAGGAGCTGGTGAAACGGATGGAAGCGGCAGGTGCAGAGGCCTATCTGGTCAACACCGGCTGGAACGGCACCGGCAAGCGCATCTCCATCAAGGATACCCGCGCCATCATCGACGCCATCCTGGATGGCTCCATCGAGAAGGCCGAGACCAAGGTGCTGCCGATCTTCAATCTGGAGATCCCGACCGCGCTGCACGATGTGAACCCGGCGATCCTCGACCCGCGCGACACTTACGCCGACAAGGCCGAGTGGGATGCCAAGGCCGTCGATCTGGCAGGGCGCTTCATCAAGAACTTCGAGCGCTTCACCGATAACGATGAAGGCAAACGTCTGGTTGCGGCAGGCCCGCAGCTGTAACAGGCTCGCTTCGTATCAGTGACATCATGCCGGTCAGCCACGCTGACCGGCATTTTTGTTTTTGTGGAGCCCCGAACGCCGCCATCGCCCCCGTTAAAGGGGCCAAAACCTTGCCTTTGCCCATTGTGACAGGTTAGATTCAGCCAAACTTTATACAATATACAATTCTGTAACGCCCAATCGTGACCCGACCATGACCCCACCCTACAAGACCCGAACCCAGATGGTGATGGAAAACCTCCGTGGCCGGATCCTCCGTGGGGAGTTCCCCGCTGGCGCCCCCTTGCGTCAGGATGCCATTGCCAAAGAGCTGGCCGTGAGCCGCATCCCGGTGCGCGAAGCCCTGATGCAGCTGGAAGCGCAGGGGCTGGTGAAGTTCGAAGCCCATCGCGGCGCCGTGGTCACCATGCTGGACGCCTCGGCCATTGAAGAGCTCTTTTATTTGCGAGCGCTGCTGGAAGCCGATACCCTGTTTCACGCCGTCGACAAGATGACGGAAGCCACCTTCGCACAAGCGGAGGCGATCCTCGCCCAGTTTGATCACGCCCTGGAGTCAGGCACCCAGATCGAACATTGGGCCGAGTTGAACCACAGCTTTCACGCCACCCTCTATCAGGCAGCCGGTCGCCCCCAGGCACTTGAACTGATCGCCCAGATCAATCTGAGCTGTGACCGCTATGTCCGCTTCGAGCTGCTGTTTGCCAGCGACGGGGTGGACAAGGCGGAGCGTGAACACGCCCAATTGCTGGAACTGTGCCGCGCCCGGCGCAAGCACGAGGCGGTGGTGCTGCTCAGGCAGCATATCGAAGCAGCGGGTCAGTCGATCAAGCGGATCCTGGCCAGCGGCCATAAAAACTGAACACTCATATAGCAACCATCTGGCACTAACGACATGAATAATTTCGAGATAATTGAAACCCGCGTCGCCCAAGTCAGGGCCGAGCTGGCCATGCAGGAGTTGGACGCCTTTATCGTCCCCCACGATGATGAGCACCTCGGCGAGTACATCCCCGCCTATGCCGAGCGGCTTGACTGGATCACCGGTTTCAACGGCTCTGCCGGGGTCGCCATCATCATGGCCCAGCGGGCAGCCCTCTTTGTCGATGGTCGCTATACGGTGCAGGCGCGGATGCAAACCCCCGCCGAACTGTTCGAATTCCTCCACCTCATTGAAAATCCTCATGTGCAGTGGCTGGCCGAGCAGCTGCCGTCAGGCTCCCGGGTTGGCTTCGATGCCCGCCTGCACAGCCTGACCTGGTACAAGAATGCCAAAGCGGTGCTGGCCGAGCGCGGTATCGAGCTGATCCGCGTCGAGCAGAACCCCATCGACCTGAACTGGAGCGATCGCCCGGAGCCGACCAAGAGCCCGGTCATCCTCTACAGCGAGGAGCTGGCGGGCCAGTCCAGCCAGTCCAAACGTGAACAGCTGGCGGCCGACCTGCGCAAGCGCGGGCTGGATGCCGTTCTGCTGACCCAGGCCGAGCCCATCAACTGGCTGCTCAACCTGCGCGGCCGCGATATCGACCGGTTGCCGGTGGTGCTGGGTTTTGCGGTGCTCTACGCCAACACCAGCATGGATTTCTTCGTCGATACCGACAAAATTGACTGCTTCGCCTTTACCCAACACGTTGGGCAGGATGTCTCCGTCTACCCCATCGACAAGCTGGGCGACGTGTTGCAGCGCATCGGTGAAGATCAGCAGAAGGTGCTGGCCGATCCGGACAGCGCCAACGCCTGGACCCAGCTCGTCATGGAAGAGGCGGGCGCCATTCTGGTGGCAGGGCAAGACCCCACCATGCTGCCGAAAGCGTGCAAGAACGAGATCGAGCTGACCGGCATGCGTGCAGCTCACCTGCGTGATGGCGTGGCCATGACCCGCTTCCTCGCCTGGCTGGATCGGCTGGTCGCCTCCGGCGAGTTCGAGGGGGTGGACGAAGGCACCCTGGCCGATCAGGTGGAAGCGTTCCGCCGCGAGCAGGAGCACTACGTCGAGCCGAGCTTTGATACCATCTCCGCGCTCGGCCCCAACGCCGCCATGTGCCACTACCACCATACCAACGGCACCCCGCGTGCATTTGGTCAGGACAGCCTCTATCTGCTGGACTCCGGCGCACAGTATATGGATGGCACCACCGACATCACCCGCACCATCAAGGTGGGTGAGGTGAGCGACGAGCAGAAAGCGATGTTTACCCGGGTACTGCAGGGCCATATCGCGCTGGATCAGGCCCGCTTCCCCCGTGGCACCGCCGGCATCCAGCTCGACGTGCTGGCCCGCATGCCGCTGTGGCAGGCCGGTTACAACTACGACCACGGCACCGGCCACGGCGTCGGCCACTTCCTGAGTGTCCACGAAGGGCCCCAGCGCATCGCGCCGAAAGGGAGCATGGTTGCCCTGCAACCGGGCATGGTGCTCTCCAACGAGCCGGGCTACTACCGTGAAGATGGCTTTGGCATCCGTTGCGAAAACCTGGTAGTCGTGACCGAGCTGGAACAGGTTGGCGAGCTGCCGATGCTGGGCTTCGAGCGGCTGACCTACGTGCCGTTCGATACCCGCCTGATCGACCGCAGCCTACTGAGCCCGGCCGAATTCCGCTGGATCAACGAATACCATGTCGAGGTGTTACGCCGCCTGAGCCCGCTGCTCGAGGGCGAAGATCTCGCCTGGCTGGAGCAGGCAACCAGCCTCATCTGATGACACAGGGCCTGCGGGCCCTGTTTTTTATCCCCCTTTTGACCTGTATCAACACCCAAAGCGAGCAGGTCAGGAGAATGGCGGCCATGAAAAGTCATCATGCCAGCCCAGCCCGGGGCTCACACGCCGCAGCCAGCAAAAAGGCGAGTGACCACCCCAGACTCATGCGCGAGCAGCAGACGGTCAGCGCCATGATCCGCCTCTACTGCCAGCACCATCATCAGGATCCCCATTGCCGCCACTGTCGCCAGTTGCGGGAGTTCGCCCATCAGCGCCTTCGTCGCTGCCGTTATGGCCACGGCCACAAACCCACCTGTGCCAACTGCAATATCCACTGCTACGCCCCGGCGATGCGCAAACAGATCCAGCAGGTGATGAAGTGGAGCGGCCCGCGCATGTTGCTGCGCCACCCCTGGCTCACCCTCCGCCACCTGCTCGACGGCTTTCGCAAGGCTCCCAAACTGCCCCAGAGCCGCCCCCTGCCGCCATAACCGCCAATCCCTTGCATCCGGCAGGGGATGACCACTACCCTATGACTCCTTTTTTTGCCGTTGACCCCAAGGTCAGCGGTATTGCCGATCCGTTTGCTGCCGATGGAGTCCTGATGCACCACAACCCGCCCCTGCTACGCACTGCTACCCACAATGACATGCACGCCATCTGGCAGATCGATGCCAAGGTGTTTGGCGAAGATGTCTATCCCGCCTTCTTCTTCCGTCAGGCGATGGATTTGTGGCCCGAGTTGTTGCTGGTGGCCGAATACGAGGAGCAGCTGGTGGGGTATGTACTGGGGGGATTCGGTCAGGAGCGGTCGCAAGGCTGGGTGCTCTCGCTGGCGGTGCTGCCCGAGGCGCGCGGTTTTGGTCTGGCCGAGCGAATGATGCGCCAGATGGAGGCCAACCAGCAGGCGCTGCAGATCAGCGAACTGCGGCTCACGGTCGATCCGGCCAATCCGGCCCAGCGCCTCTACTACCGGCTCGGTTACACATTGCAGGCGGAAGTAGCCGACTATTTCGGCCCCGGAGAAGACCGTCTGCTGCTGGTTAAAACCCTCTCCGGTACAGCTGCGATTCAAGGACAAAACCGGTTACAGAACGCATAATTGGTTACATTTTGCCGATTTCATGTGTGACGGGGTTGGAGTAAAGTTCACTCATCAACCGGATTGTTCAAATTACGTACAGCCCAGGAGGCCCACCATGTTGAAGCGTATGACCCTTATTGCCCTGCTGGCAGCAACCACCATCACCGGATGCGCCAACAGTGACGTTTACTCTGGCGATGTTTACACCAAAGACCGCGCCAAACAGGTGCAGACCGTCAGCTACGGCACCATCATCTCCACCCGCCCGGTGAAGATCCAGGCCGATGAGAACTCCCTGATTGGCACCATTGGCGGCGCCGTGGTCGGTGGCCTGCTGGGCAGCACAGTCGGTGGTGGCACCGGACGCGACATCGCAGCCGCAGGCGGCGCCATCGCCGGTGCAGCGGCAGGCAACGCCATCGGCAACAAGATGAATCAGGTCGACGGCGTCGAGCTGGAGATCAAGAAAGAGAACGGCGAAGCCATCGTGGTCGTGCAGAAAGCCAGCCCCACCTTCACCCCGGGTGCTCGCGTGCGCATGACCCAGGGTAACGGCAGCATCAACGTGGCCGTCGTGAATTAAGCGTGTGAATTCAGGTTTCGTCACGCTCGAGCCATAAAAAAACCGCCGACCCCGGCGGTTTTTTGTTGTCTGGCATTCGGGATTACATGCTGTAAGCCTTCTCGCCGTGGGAGGTGACATCCAGCCCTTCCCGCTCGGCATCGCCATTCACCCGCAGACCCACCAGCATGTCGACCGCCTTGAAGGCAATCGCCGCCACGACACCGGACCAGAGCAGGGTGACACCGACCCCGATGGCCTGGATCTTCACCTGAGTCAGAATGGAGTAACCCTCGGCAACCTGATTGGTGACATAGTCCCACACCCCGGTGCCGCCCAGATCCGGGCTGGCAAAAACGCCGGTCAGCAGGGCACCGAGAATGCCGCACACTCCGTGCAAGCCAAACACATCGAGACTGTCATCGGCCCCCAGCAAACGCTTGAGACCGTGGACACCCCACAGACCCGCCACGCCACTGATAAGGCCCATCACCAGACCACCACCCACACCGACGAAACCCGCTGCCGGGGTGATCACCACCAGACCGGACACCGCACCAGAGGCGGCCCCCAGCAGGGAGGGACGTCCCTTCATCACCCACTCGGCCAGCGTCCATGACAGAGCGGCCGCAGCCGGCGCCACCCAGGTGTTGATAAAGGCGAGCGCGGCGATACCATTGGCTTCCAGCGCGGAGCCCGCGTTGAAACCGAACCAGCCGAACCAGAGCAGGGAGGCACCGATCATGGTCATGGTCAGGCTGTGGGGGGTCATGGGATCACGACCGTAGCCCAGACGCTTGCCCACCAGATAGGCACCCACCAGACCCGCCACGGCGGCGTTGATGTGCACCACTGTGCCGCCTGCAAAATCCAGCGCACCATGCTGGAACAGATAACCGGCCGTTGCAGTCGCTGTGGCCGCAGCCTCGGCGCTGGTATAGGCATCCGGACCCGCCCAGTACCACACCATGTGAGCCAGCGGGATATAGGCGAAGGTGAACCAGATCACCGAGAAGAGCAGCACGGCAGCAAACTTGATGCGCTCGGCGAACGCCCCCACGATAAGGCCGCAGGTGATGGCGGCAAAGGCCCCCTGGAACACCACATAGATCAGCTCGCTGATCCCGACACCCTTGCTGAAGGTGGCGGCGATGGAGTCAGGGGTCACCCCCTTGAGCAGCACCTTGCTGAAGGAGCCGTAGAAATTGCCCCCCTCGGTAAAGGCCAGCGAATAACCGTAGATCACCCAGAGCACGCAGATGAGGCAGAACAGGGTAAAGACCTGCATCAGCACGCTCAGCATGTTTTTGGCCCGCACCAGACCACCGTAGAAGAGGGCCAGACCGGGGATCGACATCAGGATCACCAGCGCCGCCGAGAGCAGCATCCAGGTGTTGTCACCCTTGTTGATTGTCATGGCGGCAACCGGCGCCACCGCCGCCTGTACCTGAGCGACCTCTTCGGCCCAACTTGGGGTAACCAGCAAGGCAGGCAACATCGTCAGACCCGCCATCATCCATTTTTTGACCATAGAGCACTCTCCTTCCCTGTCGTACCGGTACAAGACCGGCTCCGTTTCCCTGATTGAATCTGTGGCGAACCGCAAAGTATTGCTGCAACCCGCCAGAATCACACCCGCGCCCGGCACGGGGATGTCTCTTGCCACTTCCTCATCACTGCGTCTGCCGTCGATGACCGCAAGAGACCGTCTGACATATAAAAAGCATAAAACGGGCCACAAATTTAAATCCTTTTAAATCATTGCATTAGTAAGATCACGCATCATCAACGCACCAATTTGGCGCATGAGCTGCGCTAACCTGTCCAGGGTCGCCCTGTCACAGGGCAGGCGATACTTCACGCACCAGAAGTGCGCAAACCCTGAGCCAGCCCACAAGCTGACGTCATCGATATCGCGCGCTGCGGGCCCGCTCGTTTACACTGACAGACCAGCCGTTTCCTGTTATCCGACCACGGCATGCCATTACGCAGCCTCTTGTTTGCAACCTGATGGCAGTCCCAATCCGAGGAACACCATGCAGTTCGATCGTCTCGACATCAGCCTCTCCCACTACCGTCATCTCGACCGGGAGCATCGCGCCCACATCGCGCTGCTGGGGATAGTGATGCTGGCCATCATGACCCTTCATCTGTTGCTGCTGCCCCACTTCCCCTACGAGCGCTTTTACGCCGTCAGCTTTGGCTTCGAGGTGATCAACTGGCTCACCATGCTGTTCCTGTTCTGGGTGGTGCAGTGCGCCCACCTGCCCACCCATACCTACCGCATGCTCTCCTGCGGTCTGATGTTGTGGATCATGGGGGCCACCGCCGACATCATGGATGAGCTGGTGGCACAGCCACTCTGGCTCGCCATCTATGCCGAGGATCTGCTGCGCTCCAGCGGCATCCTGCTCAGCAGCATCGGTATCCTGAGCACCATGCACCACCTCTTCCACATCAATACCCAGCTCAGACAGCAGGCGCTGTTCGACGATCTGACCCGGCTGCCAAACCGGCGCTACTTTCATCAGCAGCTGTTTCTGGAACAAGGGATTTGCCACGCTCTCATCCTGCTGGATCTGGATCACTTCAAGGTGATCAATGACAACTACGGCCACGATATCGGGGATCGGGTGTTGCAGCAGTTTGGCGAGCTGTTGCAACAGCACTGCCCGCCCGGTGCGCTGGCGGCCCGTGTCGGGGGTGAAGAGTTTGCCCTGCTGCTGCCCGTCGCCCACGAAGCCGAGCTGCAGCAACTGGCCAACACCCTGCTCACTGCGACCCGCACCATAGCCCCCGACCCGACCCATACCATGACGGTCAGCCTGGGAGTGGGGATCCGCGAGCCCAAGGAACCGGCAGTCTCGCTGTTCAAACGGGTGGATCAGGCGCTTTATGGCGCCAAGGAGGCGGGCAGAAACTGCGCGGTATGGGCGACGCCGACTAATAAAGAGGCGTGAAGAGCTGCCGATTGATTGCCGATCACGGCGGAAGATTGCTGATGATACAGGGGCCCAGGGGCCCCTGTATCATGGGGAAAATCCCCCGTCTAAAAGCGGAAGGTAAGACCGATATTGGCCTGCCACTGGGTTACCAGCTCCCCGCGCACCTTGAACACGCACTGCTCCGGGTTGCAGAGAAACTGGTTGTTGTCGTTGACCAGCGCACCATAGCCGCGCACCTCGGCCCGCAAGGCCAGATGCTCGGCGAGGCGCGGTTGCACCCCGAGCGCCAGCGACATGGAAGGAGTCACCTCGCTGTCGTAGGCGGCAAAGCGGGTCACCCCGATCCCGGCGCCGATGTAGGGCGCCATCAGGTTGTCAGAGAGGGTCAGCGCACCGGCAAAGTGCAAAGTATCCACCCTCAGGCGATCCGGCTGATCGGGAGAGAGGGTGGTGGACTGATGGCTGTAGAGCAGCTCAATCATGCCGGGATCATCCACCTCCTTGCTGATAAAGAAGCCCCAGCTGCCGGAGCTCTGCCCCTGCAGTGAATCAAACGATGCAGAAAGCGGCACCGGCTGCACCTCATCGCTCTTCTCGAAGTCGATGGCTGAGCTGTAGCCAAAAAATGGCGTCACCTGCCAACCGGATGTGGTCGCGGCCTCGCTACTCCAGGCCTGCCCCAGTGGCAGCAACAGCCCCATCATCACTATCCTGACTCTCTTCATCATCATCCCCTGCTCCCTGTGTGATTGTGCAGAAAGCATACCAGAGGCGTCCTAGGCCCATCCTAAACGGCGGCTGTACCGGCTCACTTTCATCGCGGGATTTCCCTCTCGCCGGAACCTCTGCCGAGCCGCCCCACTGGCGCCGCTATGCGCCCCTGCCACCATTCATCGACGGTTAACCTCTGCCACGTATGCTGGCGCCAAATCGGGTCATCGGGGCCCGTTATCACCACTCAGAAGGACATCAGGGAATGGTTGCCGCGCAACTCAACGACCCCAAAACTACCCTTGCGGATACCCTGCGGGCCACCGCGCATGCCATCGACGAGAGTCACATCAGCCTGCGCCAGATGCTGGAGCTGGTGGGCGAACAGGGCATGCTGCTGTTTTGCGTGCTGCTCACCGTCCCCTTTCTGCTGCCGGTCTCCATTCCCGGGGTCAGCACCCCGTTTGGCCTGTTGATCCTCTTTATCGGGATCGGCATCACCCTCAATCGGGTGCCCTGGCTGCCCGCCATGCTGATGGAGCGCCGCTTCGCTGCCGACCAGCTCAAGCCGACCCTTCACAAGGGAGCGGATCTGCTGGCCCGGGTCGATCGCGTTATCCGCCCACGCCTGCTGGTGCTGACCGGCAGCAACACGGTCAACCGCTGCAACGGCCTGCTGATCATGCTGGCCGCCCTGCTGCTGATGCTGCCCCTGGGCGCCATCCCGTTCACCAACGCCATGCCTGCCTGGGCCATCCTGCTGCTGGCCACCGGCATGTTGCAGCGGGACGGTCTGTTCGTCGCCAGCGGCTATCTGCTGGTAAGCGCAACCCTGGTCTGGTTCAGCGTGCTGGCCATCGGCTTGCTGATGGCGGGCCAGAGCGCCAGCGGCCTGCTCGGCTAACCCCGATGCACAGAAAAAGGGCGACCAGATGGTCGCCCTTTTTGATTTGTGCGGGATACCGCCCGGTCAAAGCAGATCGTAGATAAGGGCCGAGATGGCAAGCAGCCCCATCACCAACACAAAAAGGGTACTCGGCCCGCGATAACGCTTGAGTACGGGCAAGCGATAGATAGAGCAGGCCGGCAGCAGAAACAGGATCACCGCGATCAGCGGGCCGCTGACGCGCTCGATGATGTCGAGCACGTTGGGGTTCAGATAGGTGATGACGGCGGTCACCATAAACAGGATCACCGATGACACCCGGGCGATGGTCGACTCCTTGAGGGAGAGCCCCAGCCCCTGACAGGCACCGCTCACCATGCTCACCGTCCCCTCGCTCACCCCCATGGAGGTGCCGAGGAAGGATTTGGACATGGCCAGAATGGCGATGAGTGGCCCCACATAGGCGATCAGCGGGTTGGAGAACTTGTTCGCCAACGCCGACAGCACCGAGATATTGTCGGTGCGGGCCAGCGCCATCTCTGCCTGACTCAGACTCATCACGCAGCTCACCACGAAAAAGAGCACGCTGCCGCAAATCAGCATGCTGCTGTACTTGATGATCCGCTTGGCGCGCAGGTCAGCACTCTCCTGACAACGCTTTTTCTGCGCCGCGCTGAAGGAAGAAATAATGGGCGCATGGCTGAAGGAGAAGACCATCACCGGCACGATCAGCCAGAGGGATTTCCAGAACGCCGGATCACGCCAGTCCACCGCCTGACTCTCGCTGAAATAGGAGAGGCTCCACTGGGGCAGCAGATAGATGGAGAGGCCAATCAGAAAGGCGACCATCGGTAGCGCCAGCACGCTGATGGCCGACACTACGATCTGTTTGCCGGCCAGCAGCACCAGATGCAGGCCCAGCATCACCCCCAGCACCAGCAAGCCGCGCGGCAGCTCGGCATCCCCCAGCTGGTGAACAACGAAGCTCTGGATCGCGTTGGTGATGGAGATGCTGTAGACCAGAATGATGGGGTAGAAGGCCATCAGATAGATCAGCATCAGCAGCTTGCCCGCCTTGGCACCGAAGTGCTCCTCCACCACATGGGTGATATCCCCTTCCCGATGGGAGCTGGAGAGCACAAAGCGGCTCAATGCCCGGTGGGAATAATAAGAGAGCGGAAAAGCCAGCAATAAAATAAATAGCAAAATAACCGGGGAATTACTGCCAACAGTAATAGGAAGAAATAACGTACCGGCACCGACAGCAGTGGCATATAGGCCCATGGTCCATACCGAATCGCTTTTCTCCCATTTCAATTTTGAAACAGGGTTACTCTTTTCAGCAATAGAAACACTCATTGCAATATATACCTTATTAATCTGTCATCATTATTTTTATTGGCCCGAATAACAGGCTGGAGATATGTCGTTGCATATCACCCGGCACATGAAAAAACAACGCCGCCAGCGGCCAACAGGGCCACCGGAGAGAAACGGAGCTGCCACGCTACCATCGTTGAAATCGCTATCCGGGTCAAGGTTAATAATTCATGACTGTTTGAATCGGAATGTTTCAAAAGACAACAGGATGTATCACATTCGTCACCCAAAACCAGATTCACGCCTGTTTGATAACATACCGATAAAACCTCATGCTGTTGCCCAACAGCACAAATAAGACCAGCGATCAGGCCGATAATATTAACACCTTAAGCTGTGGAATATGAGTTAAATAATACGGCCAACTTTTCTACTAATTGACAGTGATGTCAGCCAATTTATTCAGGGTAAAAGCGCAGGCTATTTCCCACAGCGACCGGAGCGGCACTTTCAACCTGCCGAGCAGTGCGCCACCCGGTTGCGCCCTGCCCGCTTGGCCCGATAGAGCCACTCGTCGGCCCGGGCCAGCGCCTGATTGATCTCCTCCTCCGGCTGCACCAGGGTTGTGCCCAAGCTGACCGTGATGGCGACCGGATCGGCAGGCAGCGCTTCGACCGCGGCACGGATCTGCTCCGCCATCTGCAGCAAACCGGCTTCATCGATCCGCGGCAGCAGGATCAGAAACTCCTCGCCACCGCTGCGCACAAAGAGGTCATCCGCCCGCAACAGGGCATCGATACAACTACTGAAGCGCTGCAAGGCCCGATCTCCCTGCTGGTGGCCGTAACGATCGTTGATCTGCTTGAAGTGATCGATGTCGAGCATGATAAGACCGCAGGGCGCATCTCCTGCCCGCAACGGCTGGCAGTGCTCGAAGAAGAAACGGCGGTTATGGAGGCCAGTCAGCTGGTCGGTTTCACTCTGGCGCAGCAGTCGCTGCTGCAACTCGTACTGGCGGGTGATATTGCGGGTCACCCAGGCCACCGCCCGCTTGCCATCATAGAGGGATGGCAGCGGCGCAATCTTGCCCTCAAAACGCTGTATCCCTTGCGGCCCGGCGGCGGCATTGATCCCCCCCACCTCGGCTGCTGAGAGCTCATACTCCACCACCCGCACCTGACCGCTCGCCAGCGACTCGGCTACCTGCGCCTTGACCCACATGGCCATCTCGGGTGGCAGCACATCGGCCAGCTGCTTGCCCGCCAGCGGATTGCCGTCGTGATAGGATTGCTGCTCCATGCCGCCGATATATTCCACGTAATAGCCATCTTCACTGAGGATAAAGACGGGATCTGGCAGCTGGGCCATCACTTCATAAAGCTGGGTTACCGAAAGCGCCACGGAGACTCCTGTACTTCAACGTCAAACAGGGGGGAGATATTCTGCCTCAAGAGGACTCACGCGCCCTCACCGGCAGCGCAGAAAAATCTGCGGCCACAGCCAACAATCCTTTACATCTAGCAGCCTGCCAGCCTCTCGGCCACCACCTGTGGCCAGCGCGTTGCAACTCCCGCCACTGCGCTCGCTCACAGTAGCGAAAGCCCCCTCACCCGGTCACGCATATCCCATTGTTTCAACTCACAAGTTCATTTACGCTGGCCGTCCTGAGTCCAGTTTTCACCTCATCAGCCATCAGGAACGCCAGCCGCCCGCAACCGCAGGGGCTGTACCACGGAAAAGGAATCGCCAGATGAAAAACGCCATCGTTACCGCCCGCTTCGACGCTATCAGCACCGAAGGGGAACAGCTCGTCCTCAAAATCGCCATCAAGGCCCCCGAGCCGGATCCCAAGTCCGCCAGCGGTGACTGGCGCTGCAAGGTGAAGCTGGAGGGGCTGAGCGACAAGACCTTTATCTACGGCATCGACAGCCTGCAGGCCCTGAGCCTCGCCATCAAGTTTGTCGAAACCGAACTGCGCGCTTTCTCCGATGCGGGCTGGCAATTCTATCTGCCAGGCTGCCCCGATCACCCCATCGACATGAGCGCCTGCTACTTCCCGGCGCTCTAGCCCGGTCACTCCAAGGAGACCAGATGCACGGACCCGATCCCGCCAATCCCCACCCCATGAACGGCTTCCCTCAGGTGTGCTTTATCAAGAACACCGTCAAGGGGCTCAATATCGAGGTGGGTGACTACACCTATTACGACGACCCGGAAGATTCGGCGGGCTTCGAGCGCAACGTCCTCTACCACTTCCCCTTCATCGGCGACAAGCTCATCATCGGCAAGTTCTGCGCCATCGCCCGCGGGGTGAAGTTCATCATGAACGGCGCCAACCACCAGACCTCCGGCTTCTCCACCTACCCCTTCTTTATCTTCGGCAACGGCTGGGAGCATGCCGCACCCGCCCCGGGCAGCCTCCCCTACAAGGGCGACACCGTCATCGGCAACGATGTCTGGATTGGCTATGACGCCCTGATCATGCCGGGAGTAAAAGTCGGCAACGGCGCCATTATCGCCGCCCGCTCCGTGGTCACCGGTGACGTGCCCGCCTACGCCGTGGTCGGCGGCAACCCCGCCAAGGTGATCCGCTACCGCTTCGACGACGACACCATCGCCCGTCTCAACGCCATCGCCTGGTGGGACTGGCCGGTGGAGCAGATCAGCCGCAACCTGCCGCTTATCAGCGGCGGCGAGATAGCCGCGCTGGAAGCGGCAACCCGTTAGAGACAACCACTCAAGCAGGAAGCACTATGCAACTCACACCACCCCAACCGCCTCAGGATGATGAGATCGAAGCGCTGCGCATTGGTCTCTCTGGCTTCAACACGGGTCACGCCGGCACCCATCTGCGCGAGCGGATCGCCAGCTTTATCAAGGATAAAGAGGGCAAGGTACACGGCGGCATCATCGCCGACATCAAGTGGGGCTGGCTGCACGTCGACTGGCTCTGGATCGACGAAAGCATCCGCCGCGATGGCTGGGGCGGCCGCCTGCTCGGCGCCATGGAGCAGTACGCCCAAAGCAAGGGCATCAGCAACTACCATCTGGAAACCACCAGTTTTCAGGCTCTCCCCTTCTATCAGAAGCAGGGTTACGAAGTCTTTGGCCAGCTGCCCGATATGCCGCCGGGGCATATCAGTTACTTTCTGAAAAAGCAGTCATAAGCCGATGAGCAGCCGCAACAGCCCTGCAATAGACAAGCCGCCGGGTAGCTGGAGTCTCTCCTTCTATAGACGCCTTGCCTTGCTCTTTGCGCTGCTTGCAACCAGTTCCAGCACCCTTGCCCTGTCACTACACGATCTGGATCCGGCATTTGAGCGATGTGAAGCGATCAAGTCACAACACAGCGCCACACTGCCCGCAAAAAGCGACCCCTTCTGGTCACTGGAGAGGGAACAACAGACGACAGTGCTGATCTATCTGCATGAGAAAAGCATGGAGCGCTGCACCGCAGCAGAAGTGGATGCGCTGGCGATCAAGGCGTTCCATCAGGCGGTAGCGGGAGACCGCAGTTTTCTCGACACCTTGATCAAGGCGAGAGCCACCACCCTGACGCCATCCCAGCAAACCCAGTTGCAGCAAGTCGGCCAAGCAGAGCTGGAGAGGTTGGCTGGTATGAAGGAATTTGCTCTGCCTTTCTCGCTGACGGCTTCCCTCAAGCAACTGGGCAGCGCAGTCCCATAGACACCATCAAGCAGGAAGCACGATGCAACTCACTACCCTTGCCAACACCCAGATCGTAATCCGCCCGTTCGAAGCGGGCGATGCCGACGAGTTTGTCCGCGCGGCCCACGAATCGATCGAGACGGTCGGCAAATGGATGAGCTGGTGCTCCCGTTCATTTACTCGGGAGAGCGCGCTGGCGTGGTTTGCCAGCTGCGAGCAGGATTGTGCGGCGGGACGCGCCTTTGACATGGGCATCTTCTGCGCCACCACCGGCCAACTGCTGGGTGGCGCAGGAATCAACCAGCTGTCACCCCATCATCGCTACGGCAATATCGGCTATTGGGTACGCCAATCCAGCCAAGGATGCGGTATCGCCCGACAGGCGGTCGCCCTGCTCCGTGACTTTGGCTTTCAGCAGTTGGGACTATTTCGGCTGGAGATCGTGATGGGGGTTGGCAACATCGCCAGTGAAGCTGTTGCCATCGCTGCCGGAGCCGCCTTTGAGTGCCGGGCAAAAAATCGCATCTTCCTACATGGCCAGCCTATGGATGCACATATTTACTCTCTTATTCCCATAGACTGTGCTTTGTAATGGGTCGTATTCTGCTGACGTAGTAGACGTAAATGGGTGATGTTTCTGGCAAACATATTATGCTCATATCTTTAGTCAAACAGCATGCCAAAACTCTGCCAAATGATGTATACCCTACAACCATTTTACTGGTGGCAATTCAATCGACACATTTTCTTAATATCATGTGTACGAGCCAAGATTGACTAAAACTTACGCCTATTGACAGCCAATGAAATCATTTATACAAAATTCGATACTCAGCTATAGTACCACCCTAATTACACCATTAGCCTAACCTCAGGATAAAACGATGAAGAAAACAATTGAAAATGATACTTTTTCAGGAGGAAAAAATACCACCTTGAATGCAACTGTTGGTTATAATGGTAGTTTTTCTCCAGAAGGAGAAGCACGTTCAAACACAGATTATGCTCTGGGCTTTTCAAGTGCCGCACTAGAATTAATTAGAGTAGCAAAGGAATCTTCTGAATTCAGAACCCACCTCGACTTTTTAGTTTATCCTATTTGTTTCAACATGAGACATGCTGTGGAACTACGACTAAAAAAATGGTGGAAAGACTTAGGAGTTTTAGCTCCAAAGAGAGACATTAAACTAAAGCAACATAGAGATGCCAAAGTAGCTAAAGATCATTCATTAAGAGGAACACTAGAACCCTTCCCGACAATAAATGAAGCTGCTACACACGATTTATCTAAACTATGGAGCCTAGTAGCCGAGTATGCTCCAATAATCGACTCACGATTTAGCAAGCTAATTCCATTACTGGATTCATACATTCAAGATATTGCCGACATTGACCCTACAGGTCAAACTTTTAGATATCCTGCGAGCAACGACAGTAAAACTCACTTAGCTGAAACACCACTTATTAATATTGAAATACTTGAGCTAAGATTCACTATGTTATTTAAACTATTAGATTTTCAGGAGCAAATCACTCAAGATATTAAATATGAATATTCTTGGACTGAAACACCAAGCCAACTTTCATATTACGATCTCCAATCAATATCTTTGGACTTAGCCAAATACAAAGACATTGAAGGTACATCGATCGCCGCACAAGCAAAAAAAACTGTTACAAACAGATATTCCCTATCTAGTAACACATATGCAAAAGCCATAGCATCAATAAAGTCAAATCACTACTTAAATTATAGCCTAAACATCACCAACAACCTCAACCATTTAAATGAAGAAGCCATCAAGAAAATATTTGATGCGTATTTTACATATGTAACACAAGAGGAATACCTGGCAAGGTACAAACAGGAAAAGACCATTATTGACATTACCTCACATAATCCTGATTTCGAAAAAATAATACAAGAAATGGAAAAGAAAAATGAATTGAGCGAGCAGTTATTAACTACATTAACAAAAGAGCAAATCGCAGAAGCTACCGCACTTATTGAGTGTCTCTCTCAAGAAAGATACATAGAGATTTATTATTCATTAGCCAGAGAGCACATTGAAGATGTGAGCACAATGGACAAAGCCGAACTTAAAAGCCATATATCAAAATACTTTTTTGGCCATATGGCAATAGAAAAGCTATCTTCTATTCTTTTCCAAATCAATTGTGCACAACTAATACAACCTCAAATCGAAAACTACCATTTAACTGAACTCAATTGGTATAAAAAACTACACTCTCATGCATTTATCCGGAATTACGACTCACTTTATAGATTTGAATCTATGCTTGAGCGATTTCAAGTTGAAGTAACCAGTGTGTTATCTAAGGTGAAGTTGGAAAGATTATATTTTTAATAAAAATTCCGTAGGGGACAATAAACGATGTGAATTCCCCCTGTCTCTTGAGCGTCAACAAACAGTTGTGATCAAGAGACAGCCTATGACAGCCCCTGGAGCAACGATGGGCATGGTATTGATTCCCCCTCTTATTCGCTGAGACGAACCCGCTTGTCCGGGCCGCGAGACAGATGTCGAGCGAACGGAGCCTAACCATCACCTTCCAACCTGCAAAACGGACGATTACGCCTAGCGGCTAATCGACCCTACCACTGCTCGCATAGATACGCTTTGCCCTGCATAGCGGCAACCGGCCCATCCTTACCCCCCAAATCGGCCATTGCTAATGGTCGCAATGACCCATGCGATAAGCTGAGCTGCAGCCACGATTTTTGCACTGGCGAAACGATATCAAGAATCATCGTCGCACCAACGAAACAATCCTATTTGAGCAAACAAAGCAAAGCGGCAAGCAGTGGCGGGGATCTGCCCCTCCGATCTGCTTGCCGCAGTCTGTTATCGCAGCTGTAAACGTCGTTAACGACCCAAAAACGGCTCCCAATCTTTGAACACCGGCTGCAACCCGGCCTGCCGCACGGCGGCGGCCACTTCCCCCATCGGACGGTCGTCGTGGATGGCGAACTGCTCCAGCTCCTCCGCATCCCCCTCGGCATAGCCCCCCGGCTGGGTGCGCGACTCGGCCGACATCTGGGTGATGCCAAGGCGCACCGCGCCGTTGCGAAACGTAGCCGACTCGCGGGTGGAGAGGGACAAGTCCAGCGTCGGCGAGAAGAGACGCCAGGCGCAGATCAGCTGGGCCAGCTGGCGATCCGACATGACCACGGCAGGTTCCAGTCCGCCTGTGCAGGGGCGCAGGCGCGGGAAGGAGAGCGAATAGCGGCTCTGCCAGTGGTGACGCTCAAGCCAGCTCAGATGCTCGGCGACAAAGTAGCTGTCGGCGCGCCAGTCCGAGGAGAGGCCGATCAGCGCCCCCAGCCCGATTTTGTCGATACCGGCGCGGCCCAGCCGATCCGGTGTGGCGAGGCGCCATGCGATGTCCTGCTTGTTGCCGCGCAGGTGGTGGCGGGCATAGGTGGGGGCGTGGTAGGTCTCCTGATAGACCATGACGGCGTCAAGGCCGAGGCTTTTCAGCTCGGCATAGTCGGCCTGCGAGAGGGGCTGCACCTCCATCCCCACCGTGCTGAAGTGGCGGCGGATGATGGGCATCACCTCGCGAAAATAGGCGAGCCCCACCTTGTGCTCGTGCTCGCCGGTCACCAGCAGCACGCTGTCAAAACCGCGCGCCTTGATGGCCAGACACTCGCGCTCTATCTCCTCTGCATTCAAGGTCTTGCGCTTGAGGCGGTTGCTCATGGAGAAGCCGCAATAGGTGCAGTCGTTGGCGCAGAGGTTCGACAGATAGAGCGGCACATAGAAGCCGATGGTGTTGCCAAAGCGCTGGCGGGTCAGCCGCTCGGCCTCGGCTGCCATCTGCGGCAGATAGGCTTCGGCGGCTGGGGAGATCAGCGCCATAAAATCGGCCAGGGTGCGGCGGGGTGCGCTCAGGGCGCGGGCCACATCGGCGGCAGTTTTGGCGCGGATCTGCATGCCGATATCGTCCCACTCCAGCTCCTGCCATCGGTCGAGAAAAGAAGGCTCCTTAGCCCTTACACCCAGTGCCCTCACCCCCAGCCCCTCTCCCAGAGGGAGAGGGGGGCTAAACACATCGGCCTCGTGAGAAACCGAGAAAGAGGGCGTGGCGATTGGCTCTTGCCCCGAGCCAGCATCATGACTCATAACGCCCCCAGAAAATCGGTGAGCGGGCTGGAGGCTTGGGCCTGCAGGGCGCGGGCGCCAAGGCCAGCTTCATAAGCGCTGCGACCGGCGGTGCAGGCCAGCGCAAAGGCGCGGCCCATGGCGACCGGGTCGCCGCTCACCGCAATGGCGGTGTTGACCAGCACGGCGTCGGCACCCAGCTCAAAGGCGGCGGCGGCGTGGCTCGGCGCACCGATCCCCGCATCCACCACCACAGGCACATTGGCCTGCTCGACGATGATGGAGAGAAACTCCCGGGTTACCAGCCCCTGATTCGAACCAATCGGCGCGCCGAGCGGCATCACGGCGGCGCAGCCCACCTCTTCCAGCCGCTTGCAGAGCACGGGGTCGGCGCCGCAGTAGGGCAGCACCACAAAGCCCTCTTTCACCAGCTGCTCGGCGGCTTTCAGTGTCTCGATGGGATCGGGCAACAGATAGCGCGGATCGGGGTGGATCTCCAGCTTCAACCAGTTCGTCCCCAGCGCCTCGCGGGCGAGGTGGGCAGCAAATACCGCCTCGGCGGCGGTCTTGGCGCCTGAGGTGTTGGGCAGCAGCTTGACCCCGAGTTGCAGCAAGGGGCTCAGGATATCGTCGTGGGCCTTGCCCGGTTCCAGCCGCTTGATAGCCATGGTGACCAGTTGGGAGCCGCTCGCCTCGATGGCGGCGGCCATCAGGTCAGGGCGGGCAAACTTGCCGGTGCCGGTAAAGAGGCGCGATGAGAAGGTGTGATCGGCAATCTTGAGCATGTCAGCCTCCGGCCACTGCGATAAGAAGAGATGAGGTTCCGCCGCAAGGCAGAACACGCGAAGATGGGACTGCGAGCATCATGGGTCAGCCTCCCGCAATAGCGGTGAAGAGGTGGAGTTCGTCCCCGTCATTGAGACGGGTCTCGGCCCAGCGGCCACGGGGCAGCACGGCGCCGTTAAGGGCCACCGCCACCCCCTGTGGATTAACATCTTGCGCCGCCAGCAGGTCGGCCACGCTCTGCTCTGCCGCCAGCGGCTGGGCTTTATCGTTGAGTCGAATGGTGAGGGTCATGGGGTGGTCTCCTTATCGTGTGTCGGGCATCGGCGCTGCCCGCAGACCAGGCAATCGGGGTCGGGAGCCAGAGTGAGGGTCTGCCACTGATGGGTCAAAGCATCGAAGCGGCGCAATGTGCCCGCGACCGGGCTCGACATCCCGAGCAGCAGCTTCAATGCCTCCAGCGCCTGCAAAGAACCCATCACCCCGACCAGCGGGCCGGTGACGCCGCTGGTCTCGCAGCTCTGGGCGAGCTTGGTATCCAGCGGATAGAGGCAGGCGTAGCAGGCGTGATCGCTGCTGGTGCGCGCCATCAGCTGCCCCTGCCAACCTACTGCGGCGGCGGAGATCCAGGGCTTGCCCTGAGCCACGCAGGCGGCGTTGATGGCCTGGCGGGTGGCGAGGTTGTCGCAGCAGTCGATCACCAGATCTACCTCGGCCACAAACTCCGGCAGGTTGGCGGCATCGAGCCGCTGGTTGATGGAGATCAGCTCCACCAGCGGGTTGTGGGCCGCCAACCGCTCGCGGGCCAGCTCCGCCTTGGAGTGGTTGACCGCCTCGCTATCGAACAGGATCTGGCGCGGCAGATTGCTGGAATCGACCGTATCGCCATCGGCCAGCCACAAGGTGCCCACCCCGGCCCCGGCCAGATAGAGGGCCAGCGGCGAGCCGAGCCCGCCGAGACCGACGATCAGCACCGATTTATCCTTGAGCCGTGCCTGACCCGCCTCCCCCACTTCCGCCAGCATCAGCTGGCGGCCGTATCTCAGATACTCTTTGTCACTAAGAGACGCCTCATCAGAGCGCATGTTCTGCCTCCTGTATAACGGTGGCCGAGCGCGGCTCATCCCCCGCCCCCACGGCAGCGAGCAGCCGCTCGGTCGCCCCCTGCCAGTCATCGCTGGCAGTGATGGCCGAGACCAGCGCGATACTGCCGACCCCGCTTGCCTTGACCGCCGCCACCCGCTCCTCGCTGATGCCGCCGATGGCCACCGTCGGCCACTCCGCCATCAGGGCGCGGTAGCGGTGCAGCCGCACCAGCCCCTGCGGGCGCGAAGGCATCGCCTTGGTGTTGGTCGGGAAGATATGGCCGAGCGCTATGTAGGAGGGGGCCAGCTCGCGGGCCCGCATCAGCTCGAAGTAGCCGTGGGTGGAGATGCCAAGGCGCAGCCCGGCCGCCTGAATGGCGGCGAGATCGGCGGTCTCCATATCCTCCTGCCCCAGATGCACGCCCCAGGCGCCCGCCTCGATGGCCTGCTGCCAGTAGTCGTTGATAAAGAGCCGCGCCCCATGGCGGCGACCAAGCGCTACCGCATCACGAATGGCCGGCGCCACCTCTGCGGCGGGCAGATCCTTGATCCGCAGTTGGATGGTTTTGACCCCCTGCCCCAGCAGGCGGCGCAGCCACTTGACCGAATCCACCACCGGATAGAGGCCGAGGTTATGTTCGGTCGGCGCGAAGGGGCCCTGTGGCAGGCGGGCGATGCTTGTTTCATAAAGTCCGAGGCGGCGATCGAGGGTTGACCCCGCCAACACGGCGCGGGGGAAGTGAGCAAGATTGGCAGGCCAGCCAAGATGGGCGATGGGGCCCGGGCCTGCCCCCACCCCCTGCGCCGCCGCCAACCCCTGTTGCAGGTAGGCACGCGCCAGGATGATGGCGTCCTCCACCGGATAATCCTGCGCCACCACGGCGGCGATGGCGCTGGCGTAGCAGCAGCCGGTGCCGTGGCCGTGGCGGGTATTCAGGCGCGGCGCCGCCAGCCAGAATTCGCGGGTCTCGTCCTGGTAGTAGTCGAGGCAGAGCTCACCGCTCCAACCCAGATGGCCGCCCTTGACCAGCACGGCGCTGGCGCCGAGTTTGCGCAGCCGCTGGGCAGCGAAGCGCACCAGCACAGGGCTGGTCGCAGGAATGCCGGTCAGGGCTTCCAGTTCGGGGCTGTTGGGGGTGATGAGCGACAGACGTGGCAACAACTGTTCGCGCACCGCCGCCAGCATATTGGGCTCCGCCATCGGGGTGCCGGAGCTGGCGATGGCCACCGGGTCGTAGACCACGAAGGGGGCCTCGATTGTTGCCAGTCGGCGGGCCAGTACCTCCACATGGAGCCGGGTCGGCAGCAGACCGATCTTGATGGCGGCGGGCGGCAGATCGACGCCGAGGGCGTCGATCTGGGCGGTGAAGGTCTGCATCAGTACGGGGTCAACCATCTTCACCGCCACCGAGTTCTGGGCTGTGATGGCGGAGATAACCGAGCAACCGTGCACGCCAAGGTCGTGCAATGTGTGCAAATCGGCCTGAATGCCGGCACCGCCACCGGAGTCTGAACCGGCGATGGTCCAGACAACTGGGCGAGAGTCGGTCACGGGCGACAGGTCGGCGGGGCTGACAGCCCCGCTTGCGCTGCTCACGCCTCCTCCCCTGCGGCCTGTTTCAGCGCCGCCGCCTGATGGTAGATCTCGCCACCGGTCTCCTTGAAGGTCTCCGCCATGCGGGCCATGCCGCTCTCCACCTGAGCCACTACCTGCTCCTGCTGGCCATCCATGCCGACCAGCTTGATCTCAACGGCTTCAAGCTTCGCCGCATAGTCACGCACGTCCTGGGTGATCTTCATGGAGCAGAACTTGGGCCCGCACATGGAGCAGAAGTGAGCCACCTTGCCGGACTCCTGCGGTAGGGTCTCGTCGTGATAGGCGCGGGCAGTGTCGGGGTCGAGGGCCAGATTGAACTGATCCTCCCAGCGGAACTCGAAGCGCGCCTTGGACATGGCGTTGTCGCGGATCTGGGCGCCCGGGTGACCCTTGGCCAGATCTGCGGCGTGAGCGGCGATCTTGTAGGTAATCAGCCCCTGCTTCACATCCTCCTTGTTGGGCAGCCCCAGATGCTCCTTGGGGGTGACGTAGCAGAGCATGGCGCAGCCATACCAGCCGATGAGCGCGGCGCCGATGCCGGAGGTGAAGTGATCGTAACCGGGCGCGATGTCGGTGGTGAGCGGGCCAAGGGTGTAGAAAGGCGCCTCGTGGCAGTGCTCCAGCTGCTCGGTCATGTTGCGCTCGATCATGTGCATCGGCACGTGGCCGGGGCCCTCGATCATCACCTGTACGTCGTACTCCCACGCGATCTTGGTCAGCTCACCCAGGGTGCGCAGCTCGGCGAACTGGGCCTCGTCGTTGGCGTCATAGACGGAGCCGGGGCGTAGACCGTCGCCCAGCGACAGGGCCACGTCATAGGCGGCGCAGATCTCGCAGATTTCGCGGAAGTGCTGGTAGAGGAAGTTCTCCTTGTGATGCGACAGGCACCACTTGGCCATGATGCTGCCGCCGCGCGAGACGATGCCGGTGAGGCGCTTGGCGGTCATCGGCACGAAGCGCAGCAGGACGCCAGCGTGGATGGTGAAGTAGTCCACCCCCTGCTCGGCCTGCTCCAGCAGGGTGTCGCGGAACAGCTCCCAGGTGAGGTCTTCGGCAATGCCGTTGGTCTTCTCCAGCGCCTGATAGATGGGCACGGTACCGATGGGCACCGGGCTGTTGCGCAGGATCCACTCGCGGGTCTCATGGATGTAGCGGCCGGTGGAGAGATCCATCACTGTGTCGGCGCCCCAGCGGGTGGACCAGACCAGCTTTTCGACCTCCTCCTCAATGCTGGAGCTGACCGCCGAGTTGCCGATGTTGGCGTTGATCTTCACCAGAAAATTGCGGCCGATGATCATCGGCTCCGCTTCCGGGTGGTTGATGTTGCTGGGGATGATGGCGCGACCGGCCGCCACCTCATCGCGCACAAATTCGGGAGTGATATTTTCCGGCAGGCGGGCACCGAAATCACGGCCCGGATGCTGGGTGCGCAGGAGCTCGGAGCGCACCCGCTCGCGCCCCATGTTCTCGCGAATGGCGATAAATTCCATCTCGGGGGTGACTATGCCGGCACGGGCGTAGTGCAGTTGGGTGACCCGGCGACCCGGCTTGGCACGACGCGGCTTGGGCAGATGCTCGAAGCGCAGGTGATCCAGCCCCTCGTCGGCCAGCCGCTCCTGAGTGAAGGTGGAGCTGAGCCCCGGCAGTTCGTCGGTGTCATCGCGCTCCAGCACCCAGTTCTCCCGCAGGCGCGGCAGGCCACGGCGCACGTCGATGGCGACCCCCTCCTCCCCGTAACGGCCAGAGGTGTCATAGACCGGCACCGGCTCGTTGGGCTCGAACTTGGGATCTTCTTTGGTGCCGCCGACGAAGGTGTCGGCCAGCTGGATCTCCCGCAGCGGGACACGAATATCGGCGCGGGAGCCTTCGATAAAGATGCGGCGGGAGTTGGGGTGAGCCATCCCCTTGAGGCTGTCGATAAAGGCCTGAGCGCTGGAGCGCTGCTCGCGGCGGCTGGATTTGGTGATATCAGATACGGAAGTAGACATAGCAAAACTCACATTAACTGGTTGAAGTTATGGGTATTTGCTTGTCTGGAGTTCGAGGAGAAGATGAACTTGCGGCGGGGTGTTTATCTCGGGAGGGAGTGCGTGCGGGATGGATCTCCGCGCTGTTGTTCTGCCGCTTTCCGCTCTCTGCACGCTGTGGCAAGGCACCCCACGTGCTGGACAACCGGACGGGACAGACTCCCTCCTGTGCGCCCTGACCCATCAGGGTTACCCCTTCGATGAGCGGAAGAGGCTTGTTCCTCCTCCGGCGCGGTAACCCGCAAGTTACCCTTGTTCCCTTCGCAGGTTTTAACCTGATCAGGTTCCACGGATCCCGAATTAACGGTCTCAGCTTCGCGTCGTTCGACGGTCAGCACTCCGACAAGATGGCGCCAGTATAAGGGGGAAAATTTAAAGCACAAGCCGTTAACAATCTGGCCAACACGCCTCTTTCAACAAATGAGTGAACGATGCCTCGCTCACGGGGCCACCTCGGGCAGAGGTCAAACCTGCGTTGGCATCACCTTGGCACGCCACAGGTTCCCGTTGTGATCATTCAGGGACAAGAGGAGAAAAAGAGGGGCGCAGAGCAAACAGAAACAGGCCCCTATGAAAGGGGCCTGCGAGTGAGGTTATTGAACCGGAACTATGGTCAGGGATACGTTGCCAAACCCTTCGTTGGCAAGGGCCTCGCTGTCCAGATCCACACCGGTCAGAGCCACACCTTCAGCAGAGGCGTTACGCAACTGGGCAGAGGCCGCGGAACGGATCTGGGGCTGACCGATTTCGATATCGCCGGCAAACTGGCTCTCGGCATAGAAGTCACCGGTCACTGCCGAACGGATCGGGCGCAGCACACGACCCAGGTTATTCTGCATGGTCGACAAGCCATACTCGCTGATGGTCCAGTTCCAGTCCCACCACTTCACTTCACCCGGGATATAACGCTTGTCCCACTGATAGCGGATGCTGCTCGCCTTGTCGCGGAACGGGCCGACGGCAAAAGTGTGCTCCCAAGTAGGACGATTCTCCGGATGGGTATACCAGGCATTGCCGCCCCAGCGCAGGAAGCCCCTCATGGTCAGGTCATAATTGACCTCGGCCTTGAACTCGTAGGGGTAGGAGATGTTGGACTTGTAGAGCGCAACCCGTACCGGCAGGCTGGAGTGAGGCGGCACCGTGGGACGCGCTTCAACCGAGACGGTCTCGGTGGTCGAGCCCCCGTGTTGGGAAGCCCAGCTCTGGCTCGCCGCAATCTCGATGGCAAGCTCGGTCTCACCCACCAGCGGCCACTGGAACTTGTTCTTGGTGGTCACCTTCTCGCTCAGACTGTAGGTGTCGGTCTTCGACCAGTTGGTGGCCTTGTCGTACTTCAGGGTCACCACCACCTGCTGGGGCAGGTCGGTGTAGTTGGTCGCATTGGCCGTGATGGTCTTGACCAGCTGCTTGCCGCTCTCGGTGACCTGACCATGGCTGAAAGAGTCGGGTTCCAGAGTATATGAGAAGTTGCTTACCTTGATGGAGCTCTTCTCCCCGCAACGATATCCGGAGCAGCCGCCGTCATTATTTCCCTTTATCAGCCAGCCATCGCCAACCCGGGTAACATCCATATCCTCCCCGACATAGGGGCTGTGATTTCCACCCACCCAGGCGTATCCCAAATAATGGGCGAGATAACTGACCGGCTTGATAAAATAATCATTGTCGTGGACAAGCCTCCATTGCACATCGACCTCATCACCCGCCGGAATATTCCAGTCAGAGAGTGTTGGTATTTCTCCGGAAACCGGTGAATTTGGATAGCACCAGGTTTCTCCGGCAGTGCCCTGTTTGATTTCGCCATTATATCCCGGCCCCATAATCACCCAGCGATCCGCCAGCCCGGTGATCTGCCACTGCCCCATGCGGCTGACCAGATTACCCTTGATACTCATGGCTTCATCGCGGGTCAGAGGACGATAACCACTGGCACAGACGCCCGTCCCAAGACCCGCCCACTTGACCTGATCAGGGTAGACAGGTTCAGCCGCCTGCACCTGAGCGAGCATCAATGAAGACGCCAAAAACGCCAGATTGGCGGTAATTATTCTATTCATCATTTATCCCTCTTTCAGACATACGATAATTGTTATTGTGTAGAAATATCCTTTTTCATTTGACAGGTATGGACTCCGACAAAACCTGACACAAATAAAATAAACCACCAAAAAACATTCATGACAAACAAAATAATGGTGGTATAAGAAAATAATTAGAGTGATGACTTTATTGAGGAATAAATCATAAATATTGTGACAGTCATTATTTAATGGCTGCCACAATATGGTGAAACCATATTAAATAAGAAGATACTGAATTACTCTTCCGGATTGATCACTTCAATTCCCTGCAATATTCCATCCGCCGAACGGATCAATACCAGCTCGCTCCCGGCGTGCAGATCGGCGACCGAGCCGTTGACCCAGCGCACCTGCGGATTGAGTGGCACTGTGCCCAGGGTGGCCAGCGTGAGCTGCCGATCATCGAAGGATTGCAGGCGATCTTGCGCCCGCTGCCAGGGCTGATTGGCCAGCGGGGCTCTGGCGGCCAGCAGCTCAATCCGGGTGGCAACGCCATCAGCCACCAGCAGAGCAAGCTGGTCGCCGGGCTTGAGTGGCTGCGGCCAAATCTCCCCCTGCCGCCAAACGGCGGCACTGCCCTGCTCCACTTCGGCCCCCTGAAATTGCAGGCGGATGCCGTCGCTGTGCTCCAGCTCCACCAGCCACAATTCGTCGGCTCCCGCCTGCGCCGCCCAGAGCGGCAGACCCAGCATCCATGCACACCACTTTCTCGATTGTTCCATCTTCGTTCGTCCCTGAACAAAAAGCCCATGCTGGACAAGCATGGGCTTCATTCGGGAGCATTTCTAATCGGAACGCAGAGATCGGATCAGTCATCCTCACGGCAGCGGCTCAGGCGCATGCCGTCAAACTTGCACTCCAGCTCGAGCCAGCGCCCTTCGAACGGCGCCAGACTGTTATCCGAGGTGGTGTAGCCCCAGATCCGCCCCCCTTCGACCGGCCCCTCCAGATCCATCTCGTCCTTGTCATCTTCGTCGAGGGCCTCGACCTTGCGCACATAGCGCACGCCGTTCTCCACCACCCCCTTCATCTCGACCCAGGTACCGCCGAGATCATCCTCGTTGAGCCAATCCTTGAAGCGGGTCTGGTCGTCGATCACGAACGGCATTCCGTTGACCATCAACTGGCCAAGCTGCCAGGTGGTGCGGCCGGTCAGTTTGAATTCGGTCGCCTGTGCGGTGCCAAGTGGCAACAAGATCAACAGCAGGAGGGCGCAGAGAGACTTCTTCATCAGGGATCCTCGGGGTTACACTGGCAAACAGGATGCCGAATCCGGTGTGAAAAGAGCGTGAAACGCTCGCCAACCAGGAGAGCAAAGCATGAAGATTTTGGTAGTGGAAGACAATCCTCAGGTAGCGGAAACCATCATGGATTATCTGGAGCTGGCCGGTCACCGCCTCGATTGTGCCTATCACGGTCAGGCGGCGCTGCAACTGCTGGAGGATCAGCGTTTCGACGTCATCATCATGGATGTGATGATGCCGCGCCTCGATGGCCTCAGCACGGTGGCGCGCCTGCGCGAGCAGGGGATTGCCACTCCCGTGCTGTTTCTCACCGCCCGCGACAGCCTGGAGGACAAGCTGGCGGGGTTCAAGGCCGGTGGCGACGACTATCTGGTCAAGCCGTTCGCCATGGAGGAGCTGGAGGTACGGCTGCAAGCTCTGAACCTGCGTGGCCCGCGCGGCGATGTGGGGGCCATCAGCTTTGGCGATCTGACGGTCGATGTCGCCAGCGGCCGCGCCACCCGCGCCGGTGAGCCCCTCAAGCTCGGCAAGATCCCGTTCCGGATCCTCGCCCTGCTGGCCCGCCGCGCCCCCGCCATCGTCAGCCGTCAGGAGGTGCTCGACACCGTCTGGGGGGATGAGGAGCCCGACTCCGATGCCCTGCGCAGCCATATCTATGCCCTGCGCAACGCACTCGACAAACCCTTCCCCACTCCCATGCTGGAGACCCTGCACGGTCAGGGCTATCGACTGGTGAGCGCATGAGCCTGCCGAGCCTGCGCCGCCGCCTGATCATGGCGCTCGGCGGCGCCGGGGTGGTGCTGCTGATCCTGCTCTCCGGCTTGATGCTGGTGGCCGAGGACAAGATGGAAGAGCTGAGTCTGCGCCACTGGCTGGAAGCCGAAGTGACCCGCTACAGCGATGACTGGCTGCGACTCGGCCCGGCCGCCGCTGCCCCGAGCCCCAGACAGTTCTCCAGCTACTGGACCGAGGCGGGCCGCCTGCCGAAATGGCTGAAGCCCTACCAGACCCCCGGCTTTTTCGAGCATCAGCTGGGCAAGGAGGACAAACACTTTCTGGTGGCCCGTCACCCCTCCGGCGAGGGACTGCTCTATCTGGTGTTCAATGACGACGCTGATGACTACCTAGACCCCTACGAAGACAAGCTGCATCTGGCGACCCGACTGATCGGGGTGACCCTGCTGCTGGGCTGCCTCGGCTTCGGCATCTGGCTGGTACGCCATATCACAGGACCGCTGCAACGGCTGCAACAGAGGGTCGCCCACCTCACCCCGGATCAGGCGGATTTCGAGCCCGACGCCCCCTGGCAGGAGCTGCGGGACATCGAGCTGGCGCTGCTGGCCGGCAAGCAGGAGGTGAGCGCAGTGTTTGCTCGCGAGCAGGAGTTCAGCCGCTTCGCCAGCCACGAGCTGCGCACCCCCAACATGGTGATCCAGGGCTCGGCGGCCCTGCTCGGCAAGGTGACGGATCTGCCCGCGCCAGCCGCCCGCGCCACCACCCGCATCCGCGCCGCCGCCGACGAGATGGCGCTGCTCACCGAGACCTTCCTGCTGCTGGGCCGCAAGGAGGCGGTGGAGAGGCCACTGCAACAGGTCACCCCGCTGATCCGTCAGGAGCTGGCCCGCCTCGCTCCGCTGTTGCAGCGGGAGGCCCTCGATATCCGGCTTAATCTGAACGAGAGCAGCGAAGTAAACGCCCCCCTCTCCCTGCTCGCCATCGCCCTCGGCAATCTGCTGAAAAATGCCCTGAGCTATGCCGAGGGACATATCGACATCGAGCTGTGCGGCCCGGTGCTCACCATCAGCAACCCGACGGCGGCGGCGCCGGATCAGATCCTCGGTTACGGCTGTGGCCTCACCATCATCCAGCGCATCTGCGAGAAACTCGGTTGGCAGATCGATACCCGGCTGGAAGATGGCGTATTTAGCGCCCGGCTGGCGATGATCACTGCCGAACAGTTCCCTCTCCCTTGGGGAGAGGGTTAGGGTGAGGGCGCAGTGGCACCGCCAACCCACCAGCCAGATAGCAACAAGGCGCCCGGGGGCGCCCTGTTTCTATCTGACGGATGCAAGCCCGAGGCTCACTCCGCCGGTTTGTTCTTGCGGCTCGCCTTGAGTTCGAGGAACTCGATGATCTTGCCGGCCACATCCTTGCCGGAGGCGGCTTCCACCCCTTGCAGGCCGGGGGAGGAGTTGACCTCCAGCACCAGCGGGCCACGGGCGCTGCGCAGGATATCGACCCCCGCCACATCCAGCCCCATGATCTTGGCGGCCTGCACCGCGGTGGCGCGCTCTTCCGGGGTGATCTTGATCGCCTCGGCGGTGCCGCCACGGTGCAGGTTGGAGCGAAACTCCCCCGGCTGGGCCTGACGGCGCATGGCGGCAACCACCTTGCCGTTGACCACCAGACAGCGGATATCGGCGCCATTGGCCTCGCGGATATACTCTTGCACCAGAATGTTGTTGTTGGTCTGGATAAAGGCCTCGATCACGCTCTCGGCGGCCTTCTGAGTCTCGCAGAGCACCACGCCAATCCCCTGGGTTCCCTCCAGCAGTTTCACCACCAGCGGCGCCCCGCCCACCATGGTGATGAGGTCGGGCACGTCGTGGGTGCTGTGGGCATAGCCGGTGATGGGCAGGCCGATGCCGTGGCGGGAGAGCAGTTGCATCGCCCGCAGCTTATCGCGGGAACGGCTGATGGCCACCGAGCTGTTGAGGGCCATGGTGTTCATCATCTCGAACTGGCGCAGCACGGCGGTGCCGTAGGCGGTAATGCTGGCACCGATCCGCGGGATCACGGCGTCATAACTTCCCAGCTCCCCACCCTCGTAGTGAATGGAGGGGTTGTGGGAAGCGATATTCATATAGCAGCGCAGGGTGTCGAGCACCTCTACCTGATGACCGCGCGCCTGTGCCACCTCGACCAGACGGCGGGTGGAGTAGTTTTTCGGCTCACGGGATAAAATGGCGATCTTCATGACAATTCCGCTAGAAGGCTGTGCCTGGGCAGGATGGGGCGGGAGAGTATAAGGTGCCACAGCGCCAAGACAACGCCAATTGTTTATCCTGACAACAAGACAAACCACACCAAACAGCACTCTAACCTGTCACTATGACCAACAGGTTAAACGGCGGCTCTGCGCAGGTTGTTCAACCCGTGCAAGGATGCCGCCGTTTCTCGTTAAAGATCAACCGGTGTCACGCGGGAGTCAGTTCAGGTTTGGCCCCAACCAGCGTTCGGCCTCTGCCAGCGTCATCCCCTTGCGAACGGCGTAATCTTCCACCTGATCTTGCTGGATCTGCGCCACCGCGAAGTATTTGCTCTCGGGATGGGAGAAGTACCAGCCCGACACCGCCGCCCCCGGCCACATGGCGTAGGATTCGGTGAGCTGCATGCCGATAGCCTGCTCCACCTCCAGCAGCTCCCAGATGCTCCCCTTCTCGGTGTGCTCCGGGCAGGCCGGATAACCGGGGGCCGGGCGGATACCCTGATAGTTCTCGCGAATGAGCTCCTCGTTGCTGAGGGCCTCGTCGGGAGCATAACCCCAATGTACCTTGCGCACCTGCTCGTGCAGATACTCGGCAAAGGCTTCGGCCAGACGGTCGCACACCGCCTGAATCAGGATGGCGTTGTAGTCGTCATGCTGCGCCTTGTAGGCCTTGGCGATGGCCTCCTCACCGATGCCGCCGGTCACCGCGAAGGCGCCGATCCAGTCGGGCTTGCCGCTCTCTTTCGGCGCCACATAGTCCGCCAGACAGTAGTTGGGGAAGCCCTGCTTCTCGCTCTGCTGGCGCAGGTGGTGCAGCACCTTGATGACCTCGGTGCGCGACTCGTCGCTGTAGACCTCGATGCTGTCTCCTACCGCGTTGGCCGGGAACAGACCGATCACCCCAGCGCAGCGCACGCTATGATCCTTTTCCAGCTGATCCAGCATGGCGTTGGCATCGGCAAACAGTTTGGTTGCCTCCTCGCCGATGATCTCGTCCTCGAGGATGCGCGGATACTTGCCCGCCAGCTCCCAGCTGAGGAAGAACGGCGTCCAGTCGATGTAGGGACGCAGCACCGAAATGGCCACATCTTCGAACTTCTGCACCCCGAGCTCGCGGGGCTTGGGGGGCTGGTAGCCAACCCAATCCAGCTGGTGCCGGTTGGCGCGGGCATGGGCCAGACTGACCGGGCGGGAGCGCGGCTGCTTGCGGGCATGCTGATCCCGGGCGATCTCGTACTCCTTGTCGATGCGGGCGACAAACGCCTCCTTCAGATCCGGGCTGAGCAGGCTCTGGGCCACCCCCACCGCGCGGGAGGCGTTGGAGACATAGACCACAGGCTCCGAGTAGTTCTGCTCGATCTTCACCGCAGTGTGCGCCTTGGAGGTGGTAGCGCCGCCGATCAGCAACGGCAGCTTGAAGCCTTGACGCTCCATCTCTTTGGCCACGTGCACCATCTCGTCCAGCGACGGAGTGATAAGGCCCGACAACCCGATGATATCGGCGCCGACCTCCCGCGCAGTCTTGAGAATCGTCTCGCAGGAGACCATTACCCCGAGGTCGACAATCTCGAAGTTGTTGCACTGCAGCACCACCCCGACGATGTTCTTGCCGATGTCGTGCACATCCCCCTTCACGGTCGCCAGCACGATTTTGCCGTTGCTGGAGCCGCCCGATTTTTCCGCCTCGATATAGGGCTGCAGATAGGCCACCGCCCGCTTCATCACCCGGGCCGATTTCACCACCTGCGGCAGGAACATCTTGCCCGCGCCGAACAGGTCGCCGACCACGTTCATGCCATCCATCAACGGCCCTTCGATGACGTGCAGCGGCTTCTCGGCGCCAGCGCGTGCCTCTTCGGTATCCTCTTCGATAAAGTCGGTGATCCCCTTGACCAGCGCGTGCTCCAGCCGCTTGCCCACCGGCCAGCTGCGCCACTCCTGATCCCGCGGATCCTCAGCCTGGGCACCGGCACCGCGATACTTCTCGGCGATGGCCAGCAGCTCCTCGGTGGCATTGTCATTGAGGTTGAGCACCACCGCCTCGACCTTCTCTTTCAGCTCCGCCGGAATGTCTTCATAGATGGCGAGCTGACCGGCGTTGACGATCCCCATGTCCATGCCGTTCTTGATGGCGTGGTAGAGGAAGACGGCGTGAATGGCTTCGCGCACCGGCTCGTTGCCGCGAAACGAAAACGAGACGTTGGAGACGCCGCCGGAGATCATGGCATGGGGCAGGTGCGTCTTGATGTCCTTCACCGCCTCGATAAAGTCCACCGCGTAGTTGTTGTGTTCGTCGATGCCGGTCGCCACCGCGAAGATGTTGGGATCGAAGATGATGTCTTCCGGCGGGAAACCGACCTGATCCACCAGGATCCGGTAGGCACGCTGGCAGATTTCGAACTTGCGGGCGCGGGTGTCGGCCTGCCCCGCTTCATCGAACGCCATCACGATGACGGCGGCGCCGTAGCGACGCAGCAATCTGGCCTGCTGGATAAACTTCTCCTCCCCCTCTTTCATGGAGATGGAGTTGACCACCGGCTTGCCCTGCACGCACTTGAGGCCCACCTCCAGCACCTCCCACTTGGAGGAGTCGATCATCACAGGCACCCGGGCGATATCCGGCTCACCGGCGATGAGGTTCAGGAAGCGCACCATGGCCGCTTCGGCGTCCAGCATCCCCTCGTCCATGTTGATGTCGATGATCTGGGCGCCGTTCTCTACCTGCTGCTTGGCAACATCGAGCGCCTCGTCGTAGAGCCCCTCCTTGATCAGCCGCTTGAACTTGGCCGAACCGGTGACGTTGGTGCGCTCCCCCACGTTCACGAACATGGATTCAGGGGTGATGATCAGCGGCTCGAGACCCGACAGGCGGCAGGCCACCGGCAGTTCGGGTAGCACACGCGGCTTGATGCCCGCCACGGCATCGGCCATGGCGCGAATATGGGTCGGGGTAGTGCCGCAGCAACCGCCCACCAGGTTGAGGAAGCCGCTTTGGGCCCACTCGCGGATATGCTCCGCCATCTCGACGGCATCGAGATCGTACTCGCCGAACGCATTGGGCAGACCGGCGTTGGGGTGGGCGCTGACATGGGTCTCGCTAATGCGAGACAACTCCTCCACATACTGGCGCAGCTCGTCCGGCCCCAACGCACAGTTGAGGCCGAACGATACCGGTTTGACGTGGCGCAGCGAGTGATAAAAGGCTTCGGTGGTCTGGCCGGAGAGGGTACGACCGGAGGCATCGGTAATGGTGCCGGAGATCATCACAGGCAGGCTGTAACCCAGCACCTCGAACACCCCTTCCACCGCGAAGGCGGCGGCCTTGGCGTTGAGGGTGTCGAAGATGGTCTCGATCAGGATGATGTCGGCGCCGCCCTCGATCAGGGCGTGGGTCGATTCGGTATAGGCGGCCACCAGCTGGTCATAGGTGACGTTGCGCTTGCCGGGATCGTTCACATCCGGCGAGATGGAGGCGGTGCGGTTGGTGGGGCCCAACACCCCTGCCACGAAACGCGGCTTGGCGGGATCTTTTGCCGTCCACTCGTCGGCCACGGCGCGGGCCAGACGGGCGGCTTCCCGGTTGATCTCGGCCGAGAATTCTTCCATCTCGTAATCGGCCATGGCGATGCGAGTGGCGTTGAAGGTGTTGGTCTCGAGAATGTCGGCCCCGGCAGCGCAATACTGCTCGTGGATCTCGCGGATCACCGCCGGACGGGTCAGCACCAGCAGATCGTTGTTGCCCTTGATGTCGGTATGCCAGTCGGCAAACCGCTCACCCCGATAATCCGCCTCCCCGAGTTTGTAGCCCTGGATCATGGTGCCCATGGCCCCGTCGATGATCAGGATCCGCTCCCTGAGGCAGGCTTCCAGCTTCTTTGTTACGTCCGACTGCTTGCTCGGCTCTCTGCTCGACATTACGTTCGACACCGCGTGTTCCTCTTACATCCATGCAACTGCGTAAACAGCATCCTAACAGCAAACAAATAAAATGGAAATCTAGCCGTCTATCAGTCCAAATGCGCCACCATATACTCATTTATGGGTAATGAGTAACATAGGGCCCGAGAGTAACCTATGCCCGTCCTGCATAGGGATACGTGCTTGCTGTCTACCAACGAGAAAAAAATAACTATGAGCGTCTACTACACACTCTGTTTTCTGGCAGCGTTGGCGATTTTTATCGCCTTTGCCAACCAGTATGTTGTGAAGATCCAGACCACCATCGCCATTACTGCGGGCTCCATGCTGATCTCCGCACTGCTGGTGCTGTTTGGCAAACTGGGCTGGTTCAACCTGGAACCTCTTGCCGTCAAGACCATGGAGAGCATCGACTTCCAGAACTTCCTGCTGAAGGGGATTCTGGGCTTCCTGCTGTTCGCCGGTGGCCTTGGCATCAACCTCAAGGCGCTGCGTAGCCAGAAGTGGGAGATCACCATTCTGGCCATCATTGCCACCCTGCTCTCCACCTTCCTCATCGGCTACGGCTTCTGGTTTATCGCCAAGCTGCTGGGCTGGGAGTTGCCGCTGGTCTACTGCATGCTGTTCGGCGCGCTGATCTCCCCCACTGACCCGATTGCCGTACTGGCCATCGTCAAGAAGATGAAAGCGCCACCCCAGATCGCCATCCAGATCGAAGGGGAATCCCTGTTCAACGACGGTGTTGGCCTCGTCATCTTCGCTACCGTGTTTGCCGTCGCCTTTGGCGGTGTCGAGCCCACCTTCGGTAGCGTGGCCGGTCTGTTCCTGCACGAAGCCCTCGGTGGCATCCTGTTTGGCGCCGTGCTGGGCCTCATCGCCCACGTGATGATCAGCGCCACCGATGACGGTTCATTGGAGCTGCTGCTGACCCTCTGTATCCCGACCGCCGGTTTTGCCTTTGCCAACATGATCGGCGTCTCCGGCGCACTGGCCATGGTGGTCACCGGCATCATGATCGGCAACTGGACCCGTCACTCCGGCTTCTCCGAGCAGAGCAGCCATCACCTGGATCACTTCTGGGAGTTGATGGACCAGTTCCTCAACGCCCTGCTGTTCCTGCTGATCGGTCTGGCGCTGGTACTGCTGGATCTCGCCTGGCGTGACTGGATCCTGCTGGTCATTGCGGTGCCGCTCTGCCTGGGTGCCCGCTTTATCAGCGTGTCGCTGCCCTATGTGGCTTTCCGCCGATTCCGCAATTACAACACCTTCTCGGTGCGGATCCTCACCTGGGGTGGCCTGCGCGGTGGTCTGGCGATGGCGATGGCACTGGCACTCCCCTCCGGCGTCATGATGATCCCGGAACATGGCGTCGACCTGCGTCAGGTCATCCTGGTGATGACCTACTCGGTGGTGATGTTCTCCATCGTGGTGCAAGGCATGACCATCACCCCGATGATCACGGCTGCCAAAAAGGCCTGTGGCGACTACTGAGTCGGTCCACAGTGCTGATTGCAGAATGAGAGAGGGCTCCCGTCGGGAGCCCTCTTTTTATGACTGATAGCTGCGGATATTTGCTGCTGATAGCACCTTGATTACACAGAGGAAAAGCGTACTGACTTCAACATCGGCAAATTATTGTTTGCTTTTTATTCATTTCGAGGAGAGAATGCGCGTCGGCTAGTTAATCAGCCTGTTTATGTTTGCCCTGCAATGCTTCACCTCACGATGAATCCTGCCAGTACCCGCATAACCTTCTTCTGATTTACTCGCCTTGAGAACCGTCAGGCTGTCTGCCTGCGTTGCCCGGCTCTCACGGTGCAGACCCGATCTGCCCACCCAATTTGATTTATGCATCAGCATATTCCTTGAAAGTGCAGACGCCCCTTAACCGGGCTGGGTATTCCTGCGCGCTTGTCGTTCACCCAATCGACCGCGCCCATTGACCTGACATTTGCCAATACAAGGAGCAAACACCTAATTTATATAGAGAAATACCATGATGAAAGCAGTACAAACACACAAGCCCCTGCGTCGCAGCAAGCCCATCAACCTGCCTGTGCAAGAGCACGACAATGATGCGTTTCTGATCCAGTTCAGCACCCGCTTCAGCGGCGGTTTCGCCATCTCCTGTGATGGTATCGCTGGCGAGTTCTCCATCGAAGACCTCAACTGATCCTGCCTGCCCTCCGGCAGCGCCCGATGCAGACAGGCCGCAACTCACGGCGGCCTCTTTGCTTCTCTCACGCCTTTAGCCAGATCCAGCCTCTTGCTTGTCACTCAGCCTGACAGCTACCTCGCCATTTGCTTTTCAGCTCTCTGACCTTGATCACTGCTCCAGCAGCAGGCATTCGTCAGCATCTTCGCTCAATTTGACCAATCGACTGCGCACCAACCCCAGCTTGGCCAGCAGGCCGATGGATCGCTCGTTGCCCGGAGTGACGATGGCAACTACCTGCCCGATCCCCAATCGGCTTTTGCCATCGGCAAGGGCGGCCTGCGCCGCTTCGATGGCGTAGCCCTGACCGCGATATTGCGGCAGGAAGGCATAACCGATATCGACCTGCTCCAGGGTATCTCGCTTGATCAAACCGCAGATACCGAGGCTGGCACCGTCCTCCTTGCGCTCCACCAGATAGAGCCCGTGACCATAGCGGGCATAGCTGACCGCCGGTCCCTGCTGGATATACTCCTGCGCCTGCTCCAGGGTGCGAATGCCCCGATCACCGATGTAGCGATAAAAGTCGCCGTCATTGAGCAGCTCAAGGATGAAGGGGGCGTCGGTGACGATCATTTCGCGCAGGATCAGGCGGGAGGAGGTAATCATGGCAAGAGCTCTCAAACGGAAAGTGAAGGGCAAAGAGTGCCCCGTCACTCCCGGGCTGGCAAGCCAGTGGCACCATCGGCCATGAAAAAGGGGCCGCGTTGGCCCCTGATGAGATGGGATAAACGGGCTCAGGCGGCCAGCAACCCAGCGTAGCCATTACCCTGCTCGCGCAGCGCAGTGAACTGGGCGGCGCAATCGGCCCAGCTCAACCCCAGCGCATCTGCCACCTTGTGGGGCCACTCGGGGGGCGCCTCTTCCCCCACATCGGATTGCGCAGCCAGCACGATCGCCAGATGGATCAACCCGGCCTCGGCGGAGAACTCCTTGGCCAGCATGGGGTTGTAGTGATACTCCACCGCATTGCTGATGGTCTCGGGGAACTTCCAGTAGCGTGCCATAGCCGCCCCGACCTGGGCATAGTTGAAGCCGACCACCAGCTCTTCCGCCTTGGCCCGTCCCTTGTGCAACTCCAGATCGTGGATGTGATGGACGGTGTTTTCCGGCAGGCCCACATGCATCACCAGTCGGCCAAGATCGTAGAGCAGGGCGCAGGTAAAGACCTCATCCCCCTTCATCCCCTTCTTCACCGCCAGACGACGGGCCAGCTCCGCCACGTTGAACACGCTGCCCCAGAAGTGTTTGAGGTCAATGCCGGGCACCGCAGTGACCGATTCGGTGAGCCCGCAGGCCAGCACCATGTTGCGCACCATCGCCAACCCCAGCCGCACCGCGGCTTCATTGACGGTGCCGATCTGACGACTACTGCCGAATTTGGCCGAGTTGGCCAGCCGCAGCAACTTGGCGGAGATGACAGGGTCCTTGTTGATCAACTTGCTGATCTTGAGCAGATCCGGATCCTTTTCATTGAAGGTCTGGATCAAATCGCGCATCACTTCCGGGATCTGGGGCAGTAGCTTGGGCTCGGCCAGCAGGGAATCTATCGTGGGCATAGGCGTGTCCATCCATGTTATCTGTGTTCCAACCTGTTTGCCTTGGCAAACTCCTCCTAATTATGGGTAACAAATGGCCTCCCCATCGGATTGTTTATTCGCAGGCTGTTCAAGGTGTTAGCCCCATTCAGGCTATACTGGCCGCCACATTCACTGTTGCGGATATCCCATGAACGACACTCAGGAATTTTTTGATGAAGACGCGCTGCTGGAGATGGTGGAGAACCAGCTCAACGACGGTCACCCGCCCCATGTGAAGGCGACCCTGATGCGGCTGGTAATGAAGGGCACCCCGCGGGAAGAGGCACTGCAATATATCGCCTGCGCCCTCGGGGCCGAGCTGATGGCGATGGAGGCCGATCAGGGCCCCTTCAATCTGACCCGTTACGGCGAGTTCCTCGACAGCCTGCCCGAGATGCCGTGGGCAGACGACTGACCCGAGCTGGATGACGGATGCAAAAAGGGCGGGTGCCAATGGCCCCGCCCTTGTTGCATGGATCCGCTCCGGATCAGAACTGGGAGTTGATGATCACCTCTTCCCCCAGCGCCCCTGCCAAAGGCAGTGGCCGATAGCTGGAGTTGGCGGCCCGCAGCAGACGAATGCCGCGAATGCCGACCTCCTGCGCCGCCTTGATATCCCCGTCGGCGTCGCCGTAGAAGAGCTTCATCTGCTTATCCTTGAGCCACTGCACCTTGGTGTTCTGACCCGGCTGATCACCGGCGAAGATCACCGGATTGAGCTGGTCGGCCGGAATATTCATGGTCTGCTGCAAGGTCTGGCTCACGGTTTCGGTCTTGGTGGCCGAGCGGCCGGTGACGAAATAGATGTGGTCTCCGCGCTTGAGATGCATGGCGATGAGCGCCTTGCCCACCTCTTTCGGCATGCTGAACGCATCCCAGCCATTGTTCATCTTCTCCCAGAAGGCGGGGTTCTTCAGATAGCTCTCGTCGTTGGGCGAGAACTCCTGTTTGCCGCGATAAAAACCCGGGCTGGAGAAGAGCAGGGTATCGTCGATATCAAACCCGACTGCCATCGGGGGCAGGCCATCCAGACTCTTGGCAATCTGCTCCACCGACACCCAGTGGATTGGCGCCTGCTGGGCCAGAGTGACGGTGGTGACACCGGCAGGGATAGGCTGAACGGTAGCGGCTTGACCCGCCACGGCAGGCAGAGAGAGGGCGGCAGCCAGCAAGGAGGCAAGCAGCGCCGGACGAGAGATGTGTTTCATAAGGCAGGTTGTCATCTTCAATCAAAAGAGGGGGCCAATAGTGCCCCCATCCCGCCTCTCAAATCTGTGAATGCTCCAGCAAAAGGGAGCATTTGACGCCCGATAATTAATCTTCGATTGGCAGCAAATCGGTAAAGACAAAGCCGTCGCGCACCACTGTCTCGCCGACCCGAATGCCGAGCGGACGGGAGAACATGGGGCCATCATAGGCCAGGGTGTGAAACTCGCCGTTCTCGCCGCACGGATCGACCCCCTCCGGCAGCGCCGCCAGCAGTGCCTCGTCAAAATCGTGCCCCCCCAGGCTGGCATCCAGCTTGTTCGGGTCGAGAGCACTGATCCGCGCCTTCAATCCAGCGGCCACCATCTGCGGCGCCAGTTCACGGGTATTGCTGCCCCACAGCGGGAACAGTGGTTCGATGCCGGTACCTGCCAGCTGCTTTTCACGGTAGGCGCGCACATCCTCGAGGAACAAGTCGCCAAAGGCCATATGGCGGATCCCTTGTGCCACCACATCGGCGATAAAGCCGGTCATGATGCGGGCGTAATCCTCGTTGCTACAGGGCCAGGGCAGATCGATGGTGATAAGGGGCAGCCCAACGCAGGCGGCCTGCTCGGTCAACAGCTGCTTGCGCACCCCGTGCATCGCCACCCGCTCGAATGCCTGATTGAGGGTGGTAAACAGCCCCACCACCTCGATGGCGGGATCTTGCCGCAACTGATGCAGTGCCCATGCGCAATCCTTGCCGCTGCTCCAGGAGAGCAGTACCCGTTTCTTTTCCATCATTCCTCCGCCAGCGGGGCACTCGGATTGCCCCAAAAAGATGCAAGACAGTGTTGCGAATTGCGCGATTTACACACAAGAGGCAGGCAGCATACTCTCGATCACCTGTATATGCCCCTTGCACGGGGTGACAATAACTAAAAAAACCGATGGGAAACATACGGATATGACCACGACCACACAACAACATGATCACGCCCGCCCCCTCAATCGACAGGATTACAAAACCCTGAGTCTGGCTGCCCTCGGCGGCGCGCTGGAGTTTTACGACTTCATCATCTTCGTCTTCTTCGCCGTGGTCATCGGCGAGTTGTTCTTCCCGGCCGACATTCCCGAGTGGCTGCGCCAGTTTCAGACCTTCGGCATCTTCGCCGCCGGTTATCTGGCCCGCCCGCTTGGCGGCATCATCATGGCCCACTTTGGCGATCTCATCGGTCGCAAGCGGATGTTCACCCTCAGCATCATCATGATGGCGCTGCCAACCCTGTTGATCGGTCTGCTGCCCACCTATGCGGTGCTCGGCATCGGCGCCCCCATCGCCCTGCTGGGACTGCGGATCCTGCAAGGCGCCGCCATCGGCGGTGAAGTGCCCGGCGCCTGGGTATTTGTCGCCGAGCACGTCCCTGCCCGTCGGGTCGGGGTCGCCTGCGGCACGCTCACGGCGGGATTGACGGCTGGCATCCTGCTCGGCTCCCTCATCGCCACTGCGGTCAACAAGAGCCTGACCCCGGCCGAAGTGAGCGAGTGGGGCTGGCGAGTGCCCTTCCTGCTGGGCGGTATCTTCGGCATCGTCGCCATGTACCTGCGTCGTTGGTTGCACGAGACCCCGGTCTTCGCCGAGATGAAAGCCAACAAGACACTGGCTGACGAGCTCCCCCTCAAGTCGGTACTGCGCAACCACAAGAGCAGCGTGGTGGTCTCCATGCTGCTCACCTGGCTGCTCTCCGCCGGTATCGTGGTGGTGATCCTGATGACCCCCACCTATCTGCAGAAGGTTTATGGCATCAGCCCGGCCGACGCCCTGACCGCCAACTCGCTGGCCATCGTGGCCCTGACCCTCGGCTGCATCGTCTATGGTCGACTGATCGACCTGCTGGGCAGCGGTCTCACCTTCATGTTCGGCTCCCTGCTGCTGGCGGGCTCCAGCTACGCCTTCTATCACGGTCTGGCGGCCGGTACGAGCCAGCTGGTGCCGCTCTACATGCTGGCGGGCTTTGCGGTCGGGATTGTCGGTGCCGTGCCTTATGTGATGGTCAACGCATTCCCGCCGGTGGTGCGCTTCTCCGGTCTGTCGTTCTCCTACAACGTGGCCTACGCCATCTTCGGCGGCCTCACCCCGATGGCGGTGACCCTCTGGATGAAGAGCGACATGTTGGCCCCCTCCCACTATGTGGTGAGCCTGTCGGTGCTGGGTTTCGCCATCGGTCTCTGGCTCTGGTTCCAGCAACGAGCCATCCGGCAGCAGCAAGCGCCGCAAGCGGCCTGACCCGAACAACAAGCCTCGGCATCTGCCGGGGCTTTTTTGTACTGCTTATGTTCAGTTTCACCAGCATAAAATAGCCTCCCTCTGGGGCCTGCCACCCGCGTCGCCCCATGACGTCCAACTCTTTATCCGAGGCTCAAGATGTTCTTTCAGGTCGTATTACTCACCTTGCTGGCGCTGCTGCCCATGGTCAACCCGCCCACCACGGCCACCCTGCTGCTGGGGCTGAGCAAGGGGATGTCGCGCGAACACGTGCGCCGTCAGGTCAATCTGGCCGCCATCTATCTGTTCTGCACCCTCTGCATCACCTTCTTTATCGGATCCTCGATCCTGGATCTGTTCGGGATCTCCATTCCGGGCTTGCGCCTGGCCGGTGGCCTCATCATCGGCTTTATCGGCTTTCGCATGTTGTTCCCCGCCCCCAGCCAGCAGAGCGGGGTCGATATAAACCAGAGCATTGCCTTCGTACCGCTCACCATGCCCAGCATGTGCGGGCCAGGTACCATGGCGCTGGTAATAAGCGGGGCAGCCCAGATTGCCGAGCTGCCTGACGAGTACAACCGCCTCACCATCTACGCCGGTGTGGTAACGGCGTTTGCCCTGATGAGCCTGATCAGCTGGGGAGTATTGAAGCTGGCGGATCCGGTCTGCAAGATCCTGGGCGCCACCGGCATCGACGCCATGACCCGCATCATGGGCTTCCTTCTGGTCTGCATGGGTATGCAGTTTTGCATCAACGGCATCAAGGAAGTGGCACAGGATCCGGTCTTCCACGGCGGCCAGACCGTGCAAACCGCACCGGCGCTACCGCAGGCTTCCGGCACGTTTGATCAGTCGCCGCAGAAGCCCACCGGCTCTGATTGAAAACGGTATCAAAAAGTCCCTGACGATCTGCACTGATCTTGTTCCTGATCATGTTATTGACACACAAATGAGTTAGTTTGTTTTTCATACAGACTTTATTCAGATGGACGCTGATAGGTTTGTTGATGAATACCCACTCAACTTCAGGAGAGTATGCAGATGGACAAGATGCTGACCGAAATAGGGAGCCATAGCCTGTTTCACGAGTACCTGAACGTGGTTGGGATTGCGAGCCCATCCCTCGCCAAGATCGAGCAACGCTGGGAATATAAAGATCAGGAGCAACTGGTTGCCAAAATCCAGATCGACAAACAGGGTAACGCTCGCTATTTCATCGACGCCCGCGCCATATCCGTCAACTGATACCGCATAACCCGCCAGCCCCGGTCCACCGACCGGGGCTTTTTGTTGCCTGTGGCTCCCTGAATAGCAAAACCCCGGCAAGAGCCGGGGTTTGAATGCGTCGGGTTACGCTGCTGCGCAGCTAACCCAAACCTACGAAGTGCCACCCACGGTGAGCTGGTCCAGTTTGAGGGTGGGTTGGCCGACACCGACCGGTACGCTCTGCCCCTCCTTGCCGCAGATGCCGACACCGCGATCCAGCGCAAGGTCGCTACCCACCATGGAGACCTGGCTCATCGCCTCGGGGCCGTTGCCGATCAGGGTTGCGCCCTTGATGGGAGCGGTAATCTTGCCATCCTCGATGAGGTAAGCCTCGGAGGCGGAGAAGACAAACTTGCCGGAGGTGATGTCCACCTGACCGCCGCCAAAGTTGGGAGCATAAATGCCCTTCTTCACCGAGGCGATGATCTCGGCCGGATCGTACTGACCCGCCAGCATGTAGGTGTTGGTCATGCGCGGCATCGGCATGGCGGCGTAGGATTCGCGGCGACCGTTGCCGGTGAGCGGCACACCCATCAGGCGAGCGTTCTGTTTATCTTGCAGATAACCCTTGAGGATACCGTTCTCGATCAGCACGTTATAACCACCCGGCGTCCCCTCATCATCGATGGAGACGGAACCACGGCGACCCGGCAGGGTGCCATCATCGACGATGGTACAGTGCTTGGAGGCCACCTGCTCGCCGATGCGGCCAGCAAATGCGGAAGATCCCTTGCGGTTGAAATCCCCCTCCAGACCATGACCTACCGCCTCGTGCAGCAGCACGCCGGGCCAACCGGAGCCCAGCACCACCGGCATGGTGCCGGCTGGCGCGTCGATGGCTTCCAGATTGACCAGCGCCTGACGCACCGCTTCACGCACATAGCCAAAAGCGCGGCTCTCCAGCCCGTCCAGTTCGAGGAACCAGTCGTAACCAAAGCGCCCGCCGCCACCGGCACTGCCACGCTCGCGGCGATCGCCCTTCTCGGCAATCACGGTCACCGACAACCGCACCAGCGGACGCACATCGGCGGCCAGGGTGCCGTCGGTAGCGGCCACCAGCACCTCTTCGTAGACGCCGCTGATGGAGGCCATCACCTGATTGATGGCGGGATCCAGACTCCTGGCGAACTTGTCCATCTGCTCCAGCAGGGCAATCTTCTGGTGCTTGTCGAGGGTCTGCAGCGGATCCATGGCCGGATAGAGCAGGTTTGCGGAGGTTCTGGCCCATGCCTTCACCTTGCCGTGAGCACCGGCAGCGGCGATGCCACGGGCGGCAGTCACCGACTGTTGCAGCGCCAGCAGGCTCAGCTCGTCCGAGTAGGCAAAGCCGGTCTTCTCGCCGCTGACGGCGCGCACCCCCACACCCTGATCGATGTTGTAGCTGCCATCCTTGACGATGCCATCTTCCAGCATCCAGGACTCGTGCCAGCTGCGCTGGAAATAGAGATCGCCGAACTCCACCTGATGACTCATCAGGCTGCCGAGCAACTGCTGCAGGCGCCCTTCGTCGAGGTCGTTCGGGGCCAACAGGGAGGCACTAACCTGGCTCAATAGACTCAATCTTCTTCTCCACTCTCGTAGCGAGCTGTTTTAAATCGTCTTGCCGACGGGTTGGCAACAAGCCACACCATCACAACAAACGGGCATGCTCCAGCACGGGCAAACGGCTGCGTTTCAATTTTTCACCACACCATCAGAGCAAACGGGCGTGTTGCAGCACTGGCATGGTGCGTTTCAATTCGTCGATAAGCCCGGGCTCCATCTTCACCAGCACGGTGCCGCACCCGGACTCTTTGCTCGCCAGCACCCGACCCCAGGGGTCGATCACCATGCTGTGGCCCCAGGTCTGGCGCCCCGTCTCGTGGGTACCGCCCTGATTGGCCGCGACTACGTAGCACTGGTTTTCGATGGCGCGAGCCCGCAGCAGCGGCTCCCAGTGCGCCTCGCCTGTCACGGCGGTAAAGGCGGCAGGCACCAGCAGCACACGAGCTCCAACTCGGGCCAACTGGCGGTAGAGCTCGGGAAAGCGCAAATCATAACAGATCGAGAGGCCGAGGGGACCAAAGGGGGAGTCCACCAACACAGGAGCCTCCCCAGGGCTGAAGGTCTCCGACTCCCGATAGCGGCCGTGATTATCCGCCACATCCACGTCGAACAGGTGGATCTTGTGGTAGTAGCCCCTGAGCTCACCGCTTGGGTCAAACACCAGCGAGCTGGTGTGGATATGGTCAGAACCTGCGATGGTGGTCGGCATAGCCCCGGCCACCAGCCAGATGCCATAATCGCGGGCCCATTCGGCCAGTTGTTGTTGAATGGGCGTTGCTCCGCTCAGAGTGGCGCTGGGATCGGAGCCGATTGCCTCGGCCCCATCCAGATAACCCTGCCGTTCGCCAAACAGGGCAAAGTTCTCCGGCAACAGCACCAGCAGCGGCCGCTCTTTGGGCAAGGCGGCCAGCTCGGCGGCGATCTGCTCCCGGTTATCCTGCCAGTGACGGCCAGATACCAGCTGTATTGCGGCTAACCACATGACGTTCTCCTTGTCGCTTGGGCCATCAGACGGTGACAGCATCCCCTGCCTGCAGGGTGTAATCCAGCACTATGATGCGCGCCAGCACCGGGCGGAAGATGGCCTTGAGGGCATCGTGATCCGGATGGGGCAGATAGCGCTGGCGGGCTGCTTCGTCGGCGAAGGTCATCAGCACGCTGTGGGTAAAGCCATCATCCCTCCCCTCCGGGCTGTCATTCTCCCCCCACTCCACGGCGGTCACGCCGCTGACCTGATGGGGAATGGCGAGAAAGGCGGTACGCACCGCATCTACCCGGGCAGGCTGGGTGTCCGGCTTGAAGGCGATCAGCAGGATATGTCGGATCATGGCTCACTCCTTGTGATGGTGCCGGGCCGCTCGTTCAGCGCTGAGCGGGCCCTGCGTGTTTGGGGCTCAGCAGGAAAGGGGTCACCTCTTGGGTCGGCAGGCTGGGGGCAACGGCATCTACCGCCTCTTTCTGCTGCTGGTTGAGCTTGATGCGCGCGCGATCGCGCCCCGCCTCGATCAGCTTGGGTGCGTCGAGCGGGCCCGAGATGCGAAAATCGATGCGGGTCACCACATCCACCACCGGCTCCAGCAGTTTGGAGAGGGCCAGCACATAGAGACCCGTGACCGGCGTGATGGAGAAAGCCGCCACCACCGGCAGGGTGCCCCCCAGATTGGGGGAGAAGCTCAGCTCGTAGTCGAGCCGCCAGCGCACCAGATCGGCGATCCCCTCGCCGCGCAGGTTGCCGGCCGCCCCCTTCATGTAGAAGTCGCGGTTGTCCACCACCCCCTGCTTGATCTTGGCGGAGGCGGACATGGATTCGAAGTAGAAGCCCTTGTCGAACACATCGCGAAAATCGAGCCGCAGCTTGCGCAGCAGGGAGTCGAGGCTGAGCAGGGAGAGCAGCCGTGCCCCCTTGTCGTTGATCTCCCGCAGGGTGCCACCCTCCAGCTGATAGTTGGCACTTCCCCCCAGAGTCGGCAGGCTCGGGCGATAGGGCACATCCTGCCAGTTCAGATCAAAAGCGAGGGAGCCGGGGGCATCGCCGATGGGTGAGGTGTAGCCCAGCCGCTTGAGCAATAGCTCGCTGTTGTTGCTGGTCAGCTTGCCACGGGCACGGGTCTGCATCCGGTTGCCATCGGCCAGCCAGTCGACGCTGCCGGTGAGCTGACTCCCCGCCAGCCGCACATCCAGCCCCTTGAGTGTCACCTTGTTGGCGCCGGGCACCAGCTCGCCTTTCACTTCACCGAGCGGCAATGCGCCAAAGCGGCAATCGACACAGCTGAATGTCAGCCAGGGGATGGAGGCCATGATGGCGTTGTCCTGCTTGGCATCGGGATCCGGGCTGAGATCCGAACTCTTGCCGGACCAGTAGATACGGGCAAACTTGGCATCCACCGGACGATTGGCTACTGCAGGCAGGCGGATCACCCCCATCACGTCGGGACTGTCGATCATCACCTCGGTCGCCTGATTGGTCGGCCCCACGGTGAAACGCGCCGCCTTGAGGGTGGCACTGCCGATATAGGCGCGAGCCAGCTGTCCATCCACCCACCACTCCTGCGGCAGGAAGGCGGGTCCAACCACCGCATTGCCAGTCTGGTTCTGCGCTGGCAACCACTGCTTGAGTCTGGCCAGCCAGCCACCGACATCGGCCTCCTGCTGGTTGATGGCGAGCAGCATGGGGGCATCGCGCAGCACCCGGGCGCCCGGTTGGCCCACATCAACCCGCACCCGACTGAGATAAGGCACCCCCTCGCCGTAGACCAGCCGAGTCTGCATATCCACATCAGCCCCCAGCACGGCGCGAATGTCGGCGCTGCCATCCCGGCCACGGGCGATCACCTTGAGCGGCAGCCGGCTGGCGCTGCTCTTGGCCAGCGGCAGCGGCAGATCCAGCCCCATCCCCTGCAGGTTGGAGTCGAGCGCCAGCTGGAAGCTGAACGGCTTGCTGTCGGGCAGGGTCAACCCGAGCTTGCCGCCCCAGTTACTGCGGCCGTTGAGAATGCCGAATGAAGAGATGGCGGCGGGTTGGCGGCGACTATCCCACTGCCCCTTGAAATCGAGGTCGACCTGATAGTGATCCGGATGCTGGCGCCCCTGATAGTCGAGGGTCAGCGGCTGGTTCCACAGGCTCGCCTTGAGGTTGTTGAAACGGGTCTGCTGGTTGTCATATTCAAGGCGCCCCTGCACCTTCTCCAGCGGCAGGTCCAGACTGGCGACCCGCACCTTGTTGTTGCTGAAGGTGGCATCGCCGCTCGCCTTGACCTCGCTCTCGCCATCGAGAGGAATATCGAGCTTGACCGAACCGGCCATCGGGCCGCGGATCTCGATCTCCCGCAGCGCCTGTCCCACCGAACTGCCCAGCGGGGAATCCTGCAGGTAGTCGCTGATGGCCTTGCCCTCCCCCTGCACCTTGGCATCCACATAGAGGTGGGCGCCGGGGGAGAGATCCGGGATCCAGGCATGCACCGAGTCGGAGATCGCCTTGCCAAGTCGGGTGGAGCGGCTGCGCATATCGAGACCGGCATTCTGGAACAAGAGATCGATCTGCAGATCGGTAAGCGGTTGCCAACCGGGGAAGAACTCGTAGGTGGCCTGCTCGAGGGGCACCGCCACCTGGAAGATGCCATCACCTTTCTCATAAGGGAAATCCCGAAACTCCCCATACCAGAGCAGGTCGGCCCCCTTGGCCTTGCCCCCCTTGATGGCACCGCTCAGGTAATCCACCAGCCCCTTGTCCATCGCCTGCAGCGGGAAGTAGCGATCCGCATGGCCCGCATTCTTCACATCGATGCGACCGGTCAGGGCGAGGAAAGGGTGCTCGAACAGATCGAGGCGGAAACGGCTGGACAGGGTCAGATCCGGGTTATCCAGCGCGATATCCTGCCCGTACAGCACCCAGCCCTGTTCCTCGCGCCACCAGTCGAGGCGGGCCGAGAAGTGGTCGACCGGGATCGGCATCTTGAAGTGACGGGCGGGATCCACCTTGTCGTTCGCCAGCGCCACTCTGGCGCTGCCCCCCTTGGGGGTGAGCCAGAATTCACCGTTGAGATCCTGCATCCCGGGTATATCCTGCCACGCCTTGAGGCGCACCTTGCTGAAGCGGCCGCTGAGGGAGAGATCCTGCCAGTCGGCATTGGCCAGCAGCGTCAGATCCTGCACCGAACCCTGCGGATTGGTCTGGCGCAGGGTCTCGCAGAGAGTGGGGTAGAGCGCCGAGACCAGCTGACTGATCTGGGTGATCTTGTCGAACTCTATGCTGGGCAGATAGCCCTGCACCCGATCCCCGATCCGTTCCAGTTGCAAGCGGCTCTGCAACCAGGGTTTGCCATCCAGCTTGAAGGTGACGCCATGGCTGGCCAGTTGCCAGTTTTCACCATCGCGGCGTAGCTGAACCTTGCCGCCATCGAGGCCGAAACGGTGCATCTCCCCTTTCTTTGGATCCTTCCAGATCAGGTAGTTGTTGCCAAAGGCCAGTAGGGTGTTGCCCAGCTTGCCGCTGTCAAACTCGCTCCAGAGCTGGAAATCGAGCTGCCCGGCCACCTTGGGTTCACCAGCATGGATCCTGGCGAGGGTCGGGGTAATATCGAGCTGGCGGGCACCCATATAGAGCTGCCCCTTGAGGCGATCGAGCCGATCTTGTGGCGTATCTACATCGAGTATCAGGTCCAGGGTGCTCTCGCCTACCCCGTTGATGAGATAGGCCTTACCGACCCCCTGATGGCGCTTGCCACGATTCTGCCAGCGCAGTTGGGCAATGTCGAGTGCTCGCATGTCGCCCAGTGCGGTGGTGACATTGAGCCGGGTGTTGTGGATGTCAAAGGTGGAGAGCTGGGTCAGCAGAAAGCGCAGCAGGGCGCCCTGCTGGGGATCGCCGGAAGGGCTGTCGTCAGCCGGTTGGCGCAAGTCGAGGGTGATATCGCCATCGCTCAGGATCAGCTCGCCAAACACCGGCTTTAGCTCGTTAATGGTGCGCCAGAAGTCGAGATGCACCCAGGCCTTGCCGAGCTTGACGGTATAGCGTTTGGAGTCGGGGGCAACGGCGAGCTGTTGCAGTTCGAGGGCCGGGCCTGATTGTGTCCAGCTCAGTCCAATTTGATCGACGCTGACCTTGATTTGCGAATCGCCGAGCAGAGTGTGGATAAGGCTCTCTCGATACTGATTCAGCAAAGGGCCCCCAACCCGTACCAAGGTGACCAGCATGGCCATCAGTACGAACAGGACCCCCAGGGCCAACCAGCCCCGACTCAGCCAGCGAGAGACCAATTACATCATCACCACGTCGAACTGCTCCTGACCACAGAGGGGTTCGCTCACTACCCGCACCTGCTTGCCGATGAACACTTCCAGCTCAGCCAGACTGTGGGACTCCTCGCCATGGAGGTAGTCGGCCACGGCCGGGGCCGCATAGACGGTAAACTGATCCGCATCGTAGGCACGATTGACCCGAATGATCTCCCGCAGGATCTCGAAGCAGACCGACTCCACCGTCTTGACCCGGCCGCGCCCCTTACACTCGGGGCACTCGGAGCAGAGCACATGCTCCAGACTCTCGCGGGTGCGCTTGCGGGTCATCTCTACCAGACCCAGCTGGGAGAAGCCGTTGACGTTGGTCTTGGCTCTGTCCTTCGACAGCGCCTGCTCCAGACTGTGCAGCACCCGGCGGCGGTGATCTTCCGACTGCATGTCGATGAAGTCGATGATGATGATGCCGCCAAGGTTGCGCAGGCGCAGATGACGAGCGATGGCCGCCGTCGCCTCGACGTTGGTATTGAAGATGGTCTCTTCCAGATTGCGGTGGCCGACAAAGGCGCCGGTGTTGATATCCACCGTGGTCATGGCTTCGGTCTGGTCGATGATGAGGTAGCCGCCGGATTTCAGCTCCACCTTGCGCTCCAGCGCCCGCTGGATCTCGTTCTCCACGTCGTAGAGATCGAAGATGGGCGACTCGCCGGGATAGTACTCCAGCTTGCTGGCCAGCTCAGGCACGTACTCTTCGGTGAAGCGCTTGAGCTGATCGAAGCTCTGGCGCGAGTCGACGCGGATCTTGTCGAGTTCTGCACCGACGAAATCGCGCACCACCCGAAAGGCCAGACTGGGATCCTCGTAGAGGATCTTGCAGGGGGGATACTTCTGCTTGCGCTCGAGGATCTTGCGCCACAGCCGTTTCAGGAAGGCTGCATCCTGCTCCAGCTCCTGCTCCCCCACCCCTTCGGCGGCGGTGCGGATAATGTAACCACCCAGTTCATCCACATAGCCGGCCACGGTCCGCTTGAGGCGCTCGCGCTCGGCTTCCGACTCGATACGCTGGGAGACGCCGACGTGGGCACTGCCCGGCATAAAGACCAGATAGCGGGATGGCAGGGTGATGTCGGTGGTGAGACGGGCCCCCTTGGTGCCCAGCGGATCTTTCACCACCTGCACCATGATGTCCTGCCCCTGACGCACCAGCTCGGCGATGTTGCCGACCTGGAACTGCTCCTTCTCCTTCACCGCCACACACTCGGTGTGGGGGACGATATCGGAGGCATGCAAAAAGGCCGCCTTGTCCATGCCGATATCGACGAAGGCCGCCTGCATGCCCGGGAGTACCCGGCTGATCTTGCCTTTGTAGATGTTGCCGACAATGCCGCGCTTGGCCTGACGCTCTACGTGCACTTCCTGCAGCAGACCGTTTTCGACCAGAGCGACCCGGGTTTCGGAGGGGGTAACGTTAACCAGCAGTTCTACCGACATAAGTAACCTTGCCTGTTCCAGTTTTGAATTCTATAGAGCCAATCCGGTACAACGCGCGCAAGGGAGAAACGCAGCAGAGCACAGCTGACGGGAAATTATTTGAGCTGTTCCAGATGATGCTTGATCAGCAAGTCTGTCTCCAGCAGGGGCAGGCCGACCACGGCGCTATAGCTCCCTTCGATGCGGCTGACAAACTTGCCGGCAATACCCTGAATGCCATACGCCCCGGCCTTGTCACAGGGCTCACCGGTCTGCCAGTAGGCCTCGATCTCGGCCTCGTCCAGCTTGCGAAACGCCACGTTGGTGGTGACCAGACGCACGTCACAACGATCCTTGCTGGCCAGCGCTACCGCCGTCATTACCTGATGCACCTTGCCGGAGAGGGACTCCAGCATATCTTTGGCATCCAGCAGATCGGACGGTTTCTCCAGTACCCGGTCGCCCAGCACCACTATGGTGTCGGCACCCAGCACCGGCAACGCCGTCGGCGCACACGCCACGCCCGCCATCGCCTTGTCACGGGCGAGGCGGCAGACGTAATCCTGCGCCTTTTCACCCTCTTCCCGCTGCTCGGGCACATCCAGTTTCAGCACCTCGAAGCGGTAGCCAATCTGGGTCAGCAGTTCACGGCGACGGGGAGAAGCCGAGGCGAGATAGAGTTGTGGTTCGTTGTTTTTATTCATATTTACCTGATATTGAAGCGGCGCCGCACCTTGCGCAGCACCAGAAACACCCAGGGCCATATTAGCATCGTCGTCAACGTCGACCAAAAGTAGGAGAAGTTGAGACTGGCCTGGCTGAACAGATGCTCGGCCCAGAATACCGTCATTTTACCCACCAGCGAGAGGCCACCGATGATCAGCGCCTGCTGCCAGAGGGAGAAGTTGCGGATCTTCTGGAACTGGAAGGCCGCCAGATAGGTGGTGATGGCCATCGCCATCGCCCGCACGCCGAGGGTGCTGCCAAGCAGCACATCCAGCAGCAGGCCCGCCACCCAGGCGGTGCCGACGTTGGTCCGGTGCGGCAAGGCCAGCGCCCAGTAGATGAGCACCATGGCCAGCCAGTCCGGGCGGAAGGGGTCAAATTCGAAAGGAAGCGGCAGGATCGACAGGCTCAAGGCCAGCAGGATCGAGATCCAGATCCAGATCCTGCCGCTGGCGGGTTCTAGCATCAGCGGGTGGCTCCTGCGGCGGACGCAGCGGGAGCCGCCCGTTCGCCATCCTCATCGTGTACTTCAGGCTTCTTGTCGGTCCACAGCAGCAGCAGATAACGCAGTCTGTCCAGCTCCACCAGCGGCTTGGCCTCGACCTGGGCGAAGGGCTTGCCTTCCACATACTCGGAGCGGGTCACAGTCGCCACCGGATAGCCTTCCGGGAAACGGCCACCCAGACCCGAGGTAACCAGCAGGTCACCCACCTGAATATCGGTGTTGCGCGGCAGGTTGCGCAGCTCAAGCTTGTCGAGCTCGCCACTGCCGGAGGCAATGGCGCGCAAGTCGTTGCGCAGTACCCGCACCGGAATACCATGGCTGGAGTCGGTGATCAGCAGCACGCGACTGGTGGTGGAGCCCACGTGGAGCACCTGACCAATCACACCCTGATCGTTGATCACCGCCTGACCGTTGTAGACGCCATCCAGCGCCCCCTTGTTGATCAGCACCTGATGGCTGAAGGGGTCAGAATCCACCGACAGCAGCTCGGCCACCATCTTGCGGGACTCCTTGTGCACCGGCGAACCGAGCAGCTCACGCAGCCGCTGATTCTCGTGCTCCAGCTGATCCATTTTGAGCAGACGGGCACGCAGGGTAAACAGCTGTTGCTCCTGCTGCTTGGTCTGCTCGATGAGATCGGCGCGGGTCTGCACCTGGGTCGACATGGTGTCGAGCAGGGTACCCGGCGCATTGGCCATGTATTGCAGGGGACTGACTAACGAACTGAGGTAGACGCGGACATGGGTAAACACACCGAAGCGGGAATCCGCGACGATGGCAGCGATGGAGATGATGACGGCGAGAAACAACCGTAACTGAAGCGAAGGGCCTCTACCAAAAATGGGTTTCATGGGTCGTCAAAAAAGAGCCGGCACGCTGGCCGGCTTTGGGTCTTATTCGTAGTGGAACAGATCGCCACCGTGCATATCGATCAGCTCCAGCGCCTTGCCGCCGCCACGGGCCACACAGGTGAGGGGATCTTCGGCGACAACTACAGGAATGCCGGTCTCTTCCATCAGCAGACGGTCGATATCTTTCAACAGTGCGCCACCACCGGTCAGCACCATGCCGCGCTCGGAGATGTCGGAAGCCAGTTCCGGCGGAGACTGCTCCAGCGCCACCATGACGGCAGCCACGATACCGGACAGCGGCTCTTGCAGCGCTTCCAGGATTTCGTTGGAGTTGAGAGTGAAGCTGCGCGGCACACCTTCAGCCAGGTTGCGGCCACGCACTTCAATCTCGCGCACCTCTTCGCCCGGATAGGCGGAGCCGATCTCGTGCTTGATGCGCTCGGCAGTCGCTTCACCGATCAGGCTGCCGTAGTTGCGACGAACGTAGCTGATGATGGCTTCGTCAAACTTGTCGCCACCGATACGGACGGACTGGGAATAAACTACACCGTTCAGGGAGATGATGGCCACTTCAGTGGTACCACCACCGATATCAACCACCATGGAGCCGGTCGCTTCGGATACCGGCAGGCCGGCACCGATGGCAGCAGCCATAGGCTCGTCGATCAGGTAGACCTCACGGGCACCGGCGCCCAGTGCGGACTCCTTGATGGCGCGACGCTCAACCTGGGTTGAACCGCACGGTACACACACCAACACACGCGGGCTGGGGCGGAAATAGTTGTTGTCGTGAACCTGTTTGATGAAGTGCTGCAGCATCTTCTCGGTCACGTAGAAATCGGCGATCACGCCATCTTTCATCGGGCGGATTGCGGAAATGTTGCCCGGGGTACGGCCCAGCATCTGCTTGGCGGCATGACCGACAGCAGCGACCGATTTGGCGTTCCCGCGCTCTTGGCGAATGGCGACAACTGAGGGTTCGTTAAGGACGATCCCTTGATCTTTTACATAGATCAGGGTGTTGGCAGTTCCCAAATCGATCGACAGATCGTTGGAAAAGACGCCTCTGAGCTTTTTGAACATGGCTACGGGAAATCCTAAGAATTTGGAGGTGCAGAAAACCGGCTAACTTTACCAATGCCCACCCCAATGGGCAAGCGCTCAAACTGTCGCCAATCAATCAGGCGCGACAAAAATGCGAGTCATCACTCACTCGCACACGCTTGCAAACACTAATAAACAAGGATTTAGGGGGATGCTGTTGAGCCAGCCCCCCTTTCACATCATTTACTGCAATACTTCGCGCCGATAAATAATTCTGTCATTACCCCGGCTGGAGCCGAAAATGGCCTCACCTTGCAGGTTGCCGTCATTGGCACTCGTTGGGTCAGACAACCAGAGTGGCGATGATGGCTGTTTTGCCAAATCGACCTTGTAGGGGATGCGCACCGAGATGTCCGGCTTGGCAAAGTGGAACAGGATCTCCCCATCTTTAGCCAGTGCAGCATCCCCACCCGGTGCCGAACTGCCCAACCCCAGCTTGATCTTGCGACCTGCCCCCAGATTCAGCTCGCGAGTCGCCGCCTCAAAGGCGTGGCCCGGATTGAGGAAAGTGAACCCCTGATTGGCCAAAGAGAGCTGGGTACATTGATCTTCCTTGTTTTGCAGCCAGTTGCCCGCTTCGTAATATTGCATCTGCAGTGGAATGGCCAGCGGCGCCGAGGCAAGACCCGCCGCTGTACCAGCCTGCAGGCGGCCAAAATAGGCTTTCATAGGCACACTGTCTATCTGACGGGCATTACAACCGCTACCACTGCAGTTACCTACCACGGCATCATTGAAATTCGGGCTGGCAATCAGCGTTCTGTCGCCATCGTTATCCCTCATATACAGACCAAACAACAAAGACTTGTAGGGACCATCCGGTTGCGTGCCAGAGAGGCGCACAAACTCGCTGCTACCGGTAGTCAAGGCCGCACGGCCATCGAGCCATGGCAGCGGCTGCAGACTGCGCAAGCGGCTCGACAGGGATTTACCATCCTTATCATTGGCAACCGAGATATAGGCTTCGCCCTTGGCAAAGGGCCCAGTATAGTTGCGGGTCTGTACACCCGTCGTATTACGAGCCAGCACATCCAGCATGACACCAAAGGGTTGCCCCATATAGGAGAACGCATTGCAGGCCGGCACTATGTCGCCACTCACCAGATTGAAGTCGGCAGGAATAAAACGCCCCACCGGCTGGCTCTGGGCTGATGGGATGGTGTAATTGAAGTAGCCATTGGCTGGTGGTGTCGCCGTCATACGGAACACTCCCACCTCGCTCACGGTCTGGCTAACGCTATTGGCACTGTTGGCCGCAGCCACATGGTTATACGCGGTAGTACCCAGCGTTGCATTGATGCCCGGATTGGGTGCCACCAGCGCACTGCCCAGAGCAATATTGGGCAGGGCAAAGTTGGGCGTAGTCTGATTCCCGACGCAGATATCCCCATCATTGGCGGATTCCCAGGCCATCGCCTTGATATCTACCTGGAACGCCTCCCCCGCTTTTTTGAAGACCGGACAACTGCTATCACCAGCCGCGCAGACCCCTTGCGGGGGCGTGATGCACAGGCCGACCGGACGTGCCACAAACTGATCCGCGCCTAGCATCACCAGACCGGCTTCACTGCCAGTACCATCATAGCGGGCATCCAGTTGCACCTTGCCCGCATCCGGATAATTAACCGTGATGGTCGACTGCCCCTGCGCATCGAATACGAGGGAGAGAGGCGTTGCCGCTCCCTGACTGGCACCAATCGCACTGCTGTTGACGCTCATCTGGCTGTTGTAGGGGTTACTGGCGGGAGAAATATAGCTGCTCCAGAACTTGACGCTCTTGGTCTGGCTGGCAAACCCCGGCACACACAGCTTGGTCACATCGCTCTTTTTGACCGCCTTGATGGTCACCGTCTGTGGCTGATTGGAATAGGTATCAGGCACATCAAAGAAGAAGCCGCTATCGGCAAAGTTCAGGGTACAGGCTGCCGCACTGGGCGTACCGGCCCCGGCCTTGCACAAGGTGGTACTGAATGGCTTGGTCGTCGGAGTCGAGCCGGAAACGCCTATGGTCACCGCGGTCGGCGTATTGTTGCGCAACTGCACCTTGGTCGAACCGCCGCTAAAGGTCACCGTATTGCCACCAATCCAACCATTGCTGGCAGAAGTAGGGATAAGACTCAGGGTCGCAGTAACCGGGTCTGTGATAAGCGTGTTACAAGCGGCATCGGCGCACGCCTTGACCGTCACCGTCTCGGGGTTGCAGGTCAGTGGCTGACCGGAGTGATCAAGTTGGAAATGATCAATCTGCACCCCGATCGGGTTGGAGCGCAGGGCGCAGATCTGGATATCATCCAACTCATGGTTATTGTTGGCACCTCCGGTTGACCCTGTAAGCGACAGCAAAAAATCTGCAGGAACCTGCTCCTGCCCAGCAGTCGCCATCGCATTGAATGGGGCAACAAGGTTACTAAATCCTAAGCCACTGTCTCTATCGAGCGAGACCATGGAGCGGCCAGCCACGCGTGAATCAATCCTTAACCGATAGAGATGGCCGGGCTGGGCGGAACTGGTGCCACTCACATCAATCTTGGGATTAAGATTGGCCGCCGTGCCTGCCAAATAGCGATAACTTGAACCGACGCCCCCCCGAATCGCAATTGCTTGAGCACGGAATCCCGGGCCACCAACTTTTCCTTCATTACCGTTGGAAAAGTTTCCATATTCGTCAAGCCCGACGCCAAGCCAACCACCGGCAAAACCGGGCGTTCCATTATCACGTTGAGCATAACCGAGCGCGCCACCAAAACTACCAGGCTGCGGGGTTACTGTCGCATCAGAAAGAATCACCGCTAATCCATCCCCCCCGGTATTAAACCAAGTGGGTGACCATGCATAATAACGAAAGGTTACTTCAACCAAGTTGTTTGCAGCCGGGAATAAACGCTGATAGGTAGCAGAGGTGGCCTGATTGCCAATATTTCGGGTCATCCGCAAGCGACCGCTCTGAATAGATGGCAACTCACTATTATTTCTCTGAGATACAACCCAGTTATCGCCCAGACTTGGTCTCGAAAAATCGTCACTGAAACATTGTGATAATGGGGTATCAGCACTTATATTTATCACTGCATTGTTATACATCAATAAATTGCGAGCGCTGACTCGACCATTGATAACAGAACTACCTTCCATTGTTAGCGTTTGATTGCTGTAAACATAGCCATCAACACGACTGCTGCTATTCATAGTTATACTGTTATAGCCAAATAATAGAATAGAACCACCGTTTGCACGTAACAAGCTGGCATTTTCAAGTGATGTAGAGTTATTGACAAATATTCTTACCTGTCCAAGAGCCTCAATGAGGCTACCACTAAATAGATTCAACGAGTTTATATAATAATCACCAGCCGGAAGAATGGCCTTGCCACCATTATTGATTGTTAATGTCCGTAGTCGGTATTCACTCTGGCTATCTGAAAAAGTGAGCCTGCAGCCATTATTGAGAGTGAGGTCTCGAAACTGACTTTGCACATTTGAACCAATGAGCAGTGAAGAGTTACAGGTTACGTTACCGCCTGCGTTAGAACTGGTTAAAAATACGTTTTCACCGGTGATGGGTAATGCAAGCTCCCGGGAGCCCGCGATGGTACAACGCCGATCTCCACTATCAACTGTATCGCAACCTCTTTCTGGTAATGGGGAGTTTGAAGAACAAAAATTTAAATCAGCCCCTTGTGTACCATTGATACGAGCATTGCCATATTGTTCCAGACGCCCCCCACTACCGGTTGAGCAGGTACCTCCACCATCACCTCGATGCCCTTGCGCCACCGCGGGAAAAAAGGTTTCACTATCAATCTGCTGAAACGCCCCTGCTGCGCCACTAAATAGCCACACGGCTACGACGATCCATAAATTGCGCATCAGGGAGTTCCTCCATCATAAGCTTCGACCATCAGGGTTCGGCTCACGGCAAAATCAGGATTGGCACTGTTAAGGTCGGAGCTGCCACAGGTTCCGACACTCTCGAGACGATAGCCATTGGTCACAGCTCCGTTATAGGTCACTGGCACCGTGACGCAGCGAACCACTGCCTGACAGTTGGTCAGCCCTGGATTGCTGGCAAAGCTCAGTGGGCTGCTTGCCAGGCAGACCGCAGGTGGGGTCGGTTGGGCAAGCGTGCGCTTGGGGAACAACCGATAAAGTGCCACTTCCAGCCCGCTCTGGGCGGCCAGCAGGGCACGCACGCTGCGCACCTCCACGGTATTTTTCTCATCGCTATCGACCAGAAAACGGCCCATAGCCGCCGCCAGCAGTGCCATCACCACAATCACAAACAGGGCGATCATCAAGGCACTGCCTCGCATCCGTCCGAAAGCCTGTGGATCAGGGTACATTGAACACCTCTATCTTGTGGTTGAAGGTGACCGACTCCCCCTTGCGTTCGAACACAAAGCGCATACCAAACTCCCCTTCGGCGTTAAACGCCGAGGTTTCCCGATAGAAGGTGCCAATACGAAGGGAATCCGCCATCAACACACCCTGTGCAGGTAAGGATGCACCAATGGGGGCCGTGGCACGGGTCAGCGTGTTTCCTTCCACACAGTAGCGAACCTGCTGGTTGGCAAAGTAGACCCGGCTGCCTGGAGAGAGGCCAGTCAGGCTCTCGGTGCTGGTATAGCGGATAGTTTGCGCTCCGGATACGGGCGTCAGCACATCCGTGACCCTGGCTACGCAGCGGCCATAATCGCAGCCTGCCGTAAGCGAACCGACTTTTTTGTCCGGCACGGGGAAGACGATCAGCTGATCGTCTTTTTTAACGGCGGTGGCATCCACATCCAGCGGATTAGCAGCAGAAGCCGGGGTCGCCATCACCAGCTCAAGGGTGGCCGTGCTCCCCGACATGGCGCGGTTAAGTGCCAGATAGCGGCTCGAGGTGCTGATGGGCCAGAACCGCAAACAGGCGCCGGTGTCGACCCATGTCCCGCCAGTCGTCTCGATCCGCTCCGATCCCGGCACCGCATCGCGCAGTTCGCGGTTAAGCCGCTCCATGGCGAAGCGGGCATCGCTCATCAGCTGCTCACGGCTGCTGGCATCGCCATAAATCTGGGTACCGATACCGATAAACTGGCTGGTAAAGGTCGCCATTATCCCGAGTAGCAGGATGACCATCACCAGCTCGACCAGGGTAAAGCCACGGTTACCCCGAGGTTTGCGGTAGGTTCGATTAGCCGCCAGGCGTAATCTGGCGCCGGAGTTGGCTAGGGGCGCTGAAATTCTGGTAGACAGGCAACACCTGATAGCGGAGCGATCCATCAGTAATTCCCCCGATAGAAGGAGAAGTCGAGCACGCTCTGATCCGGTAGCTTGATCTGCAGATCAATACGCTTGCCCACCGAGCAGGGCGCGGCACAACTCCTGAAGGTGCCATCGCTGAAATCGGCACCACTCACCGCAATTTTCACCTGATAGTTGCGATACTCCTCGCTGCTGACTCCCGCCGCAGTCTGGGTCAGGGTGTTGGCATCCACCCAGTTACCTGCGGTATCGAAATCATCCACATCGTTATAGGCATAGGATGCGGGCTCGCCATCCGGGCCATAACTGGTGGAGCAGGAAGAGATGGTCACCCCTGCCACCTGCTCGCCACAACGATAACGACCACCGTTATGATCCGAATGTTCATCAAACGACTTTTGCAAGATCTCGCCGGAGAGGCGCTGGGCCAGCTGGGCGGCCCGCACCTGCTGCACCGGGTCTACCGCCTGCGGCGCCTGATTGATAAGCAACCCCAAAATGCCGGTCAAAGCCACCGCCAGCAGCACTATGCCAACGATCAGCTCAATCAGCGTAAAACCACGCTTAAGGGATCTCATGGATATATCCCTCTGACTCAATCTGGATACGGCTGGTTTCGCGACCATCACTCACCAGCAAGGTACAACCGTTGGCACAGCTGCCTAGCGGTCTGCCCATCTGATCGAAGCGGAGTACGAAGCTTTTGTTGCTGTTCAGGGAAAGAGTGATTCCGTCAGAGGCGGTCACCAACCGACCACGGGTGCGCAGATTATCAGTCCAGCCAATGCTCAGATCATCGCTGGCAGGACACGCAGCATAAGTACGATGGGCAAAACGGGGAGAGGCAACCACCAGCTGGGTACAACGGCTGGCTGGCTCATGCATATTAACGGTCTGTACCAGCCGCAAGCGGGTCAGCAGTTCGTCACGCACGGTTTGAGTTTCAAAGCCGCCTTTGCCCAGCCATTTGGGCACGGCAAAGGCGGCCAGAATCCCGAGTAACAGGATCACTAGTACCAGTTCAATCAGGGTAAAGCCTCGATTTTGTTCTGGCATATCTAGCCCTTTAAAAAGATGGAGAGACAGTCGCTCTCCATCTTTGTGTGTATCAGGCTTATTTACAATCTTTAACTTCTGTAGTTGGCAAAGAGCCAGATGCTGCTTGGGTATAAGTAACAAAACAATTTGTCGCAGTACCAGCAGAAACTCCAGCTGGGAAAATTTTGATACTACTTGATGCCGGGGTACCAAAACTCCAATCGCCGGCACTCAAATCGAGCACCTTTTTCAGGTCTGCCTCAGTTGCTTTCGGGTAGCCATAAGCAATCGCGACATTGACACCGTTGCCTATATCCAAGGTCGTATCAGGCAACTTATCATTACCGGCGATAACTGATTTGCTATAAACCATCGCACCTGCGGAGTTCAGAGAACCCTCCACACCTTTTAGAGTTGATGTACGTGCATCATCCTGCAGATTCAGGAACTTGGGTGCAGCGGTGACCGCCAGAATACCCAGAATGATGATCACGATAACCAGTTCGATCAGGGTAAAACCCGCCTGTTTTTTCATTTCACTTTCCTCTGTTAATTAATATTTGTGGTCACCTGACCGGACGCCGGGCGGTAACTGAAACTCATAAATGCATCAGTCTTGCCTTGCGGATCCTGATACTTGCCATCACTACCCTTACTCAAACTATTGACCAAATAGTAACGGCAGACCGAATCCAGTCCATTACTGCTCACTGTGGCATAGTATTTCAGGTCATTGCCGCTACCGCGCACTTCATTGAAGCTGGCCGTAGCCTTGGGCGGGTTTTGCAGTAACCCTTCCCAAATATTGAGACAACGTTCGGCGGTCAGATTAGCGGGATCCACATCCGGATTACCGCTTGCAACGGTATCCATGGGATAGCCGGGCGACAGCTCGCCGTTGCTGATCTGGGTATCGGTCGGAGTGGTCAGATAGAAGCGGCTGCCGTCATAGAGCACGGTATTGAGGCTGTCCTGTTTGGCGCGACCTTCCGCCTCCCATTGAGCACGCACCAGCGAAACGCCGGTAGCAAAACCGCCGGAGACTCCCTCGACGCTGGCCTTTTTCGCTTCATCTGTCACATCGAGAAAGCGTGGCAGCGCAGTCACCGCCAGGATCCCCAGGATCACGATAACGATCACCAGCTCAATGAGGGAGAAGCCGGCAGACCGTCTCCTCATCCCGTTTTCCGGCATTGTTGGTGCCATTGGTTTCATTGTCATGCTCCCTCCGTAATGCCCCGCATTATTTCATGCAGGCCCAAAAAAATCATGTAGTTGGGTCATATGATTAGTTTCATTCAAGGCTTTTTCATCACCCGCCCGTCAGAAAACTGATAAACCAGCCAATAACCATCCCACCCCATCTCGCAGCCATTGCCATCGGGGCGGGCCAGAACCTGCAGAGGAGGCATGCCCCCCTTCGTCTCACCCATCAGAGCCAGCCACAACTGACGGCAATTTTCCGAAGGGGATTGCAGCGGCACTAACCCCAGGGGCCACCCTCGGGCATCAAACTGCCACCCCTTGCCGGCGACATGCAGTGTCTGCGGGCGCCGCTCATCGAGCCAAATGCCGTGCAAACGCTGTGCCCGCTCGGCAAATTGCTCCCCCAGCAAGGTGAGAGTGAGCTGCTGCACCTCTTCCCGGTGGCCCTGATAGCTACGCACCAACGTAGCAACAATCACCATCAACAGGATGATCACGGCAATCCGCCGATATCCGGTCAGCCAGCGATCATCTTGCTGCGTCTGTCTGTTCATCCAGCCCTCGACTCCACCGCTCACTTGCCTCTTACGGCTCGCATCATGTCCCACCACTCAGGCGTGAAGATATCCAGTTCCAGCAAGATTACTTGCCGCGAACTGCGCGCATCATGTCCCACATGGGGGTGAAGATACCCAGCGCCAGGATCAACACCATTACTGCCACGATCCCGATCAGGATCGGCTCGATCCGAGCGGTGAGACTCTTGAGGTCATAATCCACCTCCCGCTCGTAATACTCGGCCGCTTCGTGTAGCAGGTCATCGACCTGACCGGTCTCCTCACCCACGGCGATCATCTGCATCACCAGCGGGGTGAACAGGCCGCTGCTGCTGGCAGTACGCAGCAGGCTCTCGCCCCGCTCGATACCGGCGCGCATATCCCGCACCCGCCCCGCCATATAGGCGTTATCCACCGCATCGGCCACCAGGGTCAGCGCGGTGTTCAGCGGCACCCCTGCCTTGAGCATCATGGAAAAACTGCGGGCCAAACGGGCCAGCAGGGAGCGCTCTATGATGGTGCCGACGATCGGCAACTTGAGCTGCCAGCGGTGCCAGGTCAGCTTGCCCTTGGTGGTGGCGACCCAGCGGCGCCAACCGAACACCATCCCAGCCAGAATGGCGAGCAGCAGCCACCAATAGTTGACAAAAAAGTGCGAGGTTGCGAGCAGAATGCGGGTCGCCAGCGGCAACTCCACCCCGAATTTGGCGAACATGCCGGCAAACACCGGGATCACCATGATATTGAGGATCACCATGGCGATACCGATGGCGATCATCACGAAGCTGGGGTAGCGCATCGCGGTCTTGATCCGCTTGCGAGTCTCCAGCTCCAGCTCGAAATAGTTGGCGAGCTGCAAAAAGGACTCTTCCAGCTGACCTGTGTTCTCACCCACATGGATGATGGCGACGAACAGGCTGCTGAATACCTTGGGGTGCGCCTGCATCGAGCTGGAGAGCGGGCGACCGTTGCCGAGATCTTCCCCCAGCGAGTGCAACGCCCGCTTGAGCGGCTTGCTGTGAGTGCTCTCCTCCAGCCCGGCAATGGCGCGCAGGATCGGGATCCCGGCCCGGGTCAGGGCATACATCTGGCGGCTGAAGATCACCAGCTCGTCCAGCTTGACGCCCCCTTCCAGCAACAATGACCAGTCTATGGCAGCGGATTTGGCCTTGCCCGGTTTAAGCTCGGTGGGCATCACCCCACGGCGCATCAGCTGTTCGGCGGCCGCCATCTCGTTGGCCGCTTCTACCACGCCACTGGTGGCGTTGCCCAGGCTGTCACGTCCCTTGTAGGCAAAGTTAGCCATCGCTTACCCCAAATCCTCGGCCAGTCGCAGCACCTCGTCCACCGAGGTGATCCCCTGACGGGCATAATCGAGGGCTGTGAGGGCCAGCGGCCGATAGTGTTCATGTTGACGGGCCGCCTTGGCGAACCCTTCCGCATCGTTGCGGCGCAGGGCATCCATCATCGGCTGATCCAGCTCCAGCAGCTCGTAGACCCCGATCCGGCCGGAATAACCGGTAAAGTTGCAGCTCTGGCAACCCCGGCCCTTGTGATAGGTGTGTTGGCCGGGCGCCTCGCCGGAGAGTACGGTGAGCCAGGTGGCCTGCCCTTCGTCGGGCGCCTTCTCCTCGACGCAGTGCTCACATACCCGCCGCACCAGCCGCTGGGCGACCACCGCCCGCAGGGCGCTCGCCACCAGATAGCCGGGCGCCCCCATGTCGATGAGGCGCAAGGCACTGGTCACCGCATCGTTGGTGTGCAGTGTGGTCAGCACCAGGTGACCTGTGATGGCGCCACGCAAGCCGATCTCCACCGTCTCGTTGTCACGCATCTCCCCCACCAGCAGGATGTCCGGATCCTGACGCAGGGTGGAGCGCAGCACGTTGGAGAAGGTGAGGCCGATCTTGGGGTTGACCTGCACCTGATTGACGCGGGAGAGACGATACTCCACCGGGTCTTCTACCGTGATGATCTTGTTGCTGGACTGGTTGAGCTCGGAGAGGGCGCCATAGAGGGTGGTGGTCTTGCCGCTACCGGTCGGGCCGGTCACCAGAATCATCCCGTGCGGGCGTTTGAGCTGGCGACGGAAACGGGTCAGGATCTCCGGCGGCATCCCGGTCTCGGTCAACGACAGGATGCCGGAGGATTGATCCAGCAGACGCATCACCACAGACTCGCCATACTGCACCGGCATGGTGGACATCCGCACATCCACATCGCGACCGCGCACCTTCATGTTGAAACGGCCATCCTGCGGCAAGCGCTTCTCGGAGATATCGAGCCCCGCCACCAGCTTGAGGCGCAGCACCAGCGCCTGGGCGATGCGCACCTCGTTGAGGATGTTCTCGTGGAGGATACCGTCGATCCGCTGGCGAATGCGCAGCACTTTCTCGTCCGGCTCGATGTGGATATCCGACGCCCCCACCTGCACCGCATCCTCGAACAGGGAGCGCAGCAGCTTGGCCACCGTCGCCTCCCCCTCGTCATTGGCTCCCAGATTGCTGGAGCCCAGCTCGAAGCCGGAGTCCTGATACTCCTCCTGCAGCTGTTCGGCGAAACTCTCAATCTCGCGGGTACGGCGATAGAGGCGATCGAAATATTCCAGCAGCTGCCCTTCCCGCGCCACCGCCAACACCATGATGCGCGGGCTGAGCAGGGCGGCGACGGCATCAAGTGCGCTCAGATCGGCCGGATCCGACATCGCCACCGTCACCTTGTCGTCGGTAAGGTTGACCGCCAACGCCCGATAACGGCGCGCCTGCACTTCGGGCAGCAGCGGCACCGCGGCGGCGTCGATGGTGAGGTTGTTGAGATCAAAGAAGGGCACATCCAGCTGGCGGGCGAGGAACTGCAACAGCTGCACCTCGCTGATAAAGCCGAGGTCGATGAGAGTGGTGCCCAGCTTGCGGCCGGTCTGACGCTGCTGCTGCAGGGCAAGCTGCAACTGATCATCAGAGATGATCTGCTCTTGTACCAGCAAGTCGCCGAGGCGCATTTTCAGTCTGGGTTGTGCCATGTTTGCTCCGATCTCTGTTACTTCACACCCGTTGCCGCATCCGATTAGGCTTTGCTAATCGAACCTGCTGTTTATCAAGGGGTTAGTTGGCCAATTCGTTGTTCCAGCCAGTTGGTCGACGCCTCGCCGAGGTTGCCGTGCAACAAAGCGTTGCGATAGGCATCGAGCGCCCGCTGGCTGTGGCCCTGACCATCCTCGGCCACGCCGAGGCCAAGCCACCAGCGGCCCTGATCCGGCTGCTGGCGCAGCAGCTTCACATAGAGCGCCGCCGCATCGGCATTCTGGCCCAGCTCCTGAGTCAGCCCGGCCCAGGTCGCGTAGTAGTCCATGTTGCTGGCGAGATCCGGTTGATAACCGGACAACCAGCCAAGCGCCTGTTGCTGCCGCCCCTCGCTGATGGCAAGGCGGGCCAGTAACAGACGAAAATCGGCCTGCTGGGGATCGAGCCGGATCCCCTCTTCCAGCAGCTGACGCGCCTCGGTCAGGCGGCCCTCGCCGTAGAGCAGCCCCGCCAGCTGCTCGCGCGCCCCCTGATTGTAGGGATCGTGGGCCAGCACCTGATAGTAGTTGTCCTGCGCATCCCGCAGGCTTCCCTTGGCCATGGCGGTAGTCGCCTTGCGCTCCGCCAGTGCCGCCAGCTCCTTGGCCGATAGCTCCACCGTCTCGATCTTCAATACGCTCGGCTTGCGCGGCGCGCTGGCGACGGCCTGCTGCTCTGCCGCCAGTTCGGCGTAAAGCTCGGGCTGCAGCTCTTCATCGGTCGGCTCGGACTCGTCAACATCGCTGGAGGCATCAAAGGGCGCACCGTCGGCCATGCCATCCGAGTCACTCTCGCCTGCCTCATCATTCACCTCGTCCTGACTTGGCAACGGCAGCGCGGCCGCCACCTCGACCGGCTCGGGCTGGCTGACTGGCGAGGCGGCCCTTGCCACCACATCGGGGGCGATCACTTCACTGGCAGCCGTCACGGTATGGGTCTGCTGCCAGTAGATCCAGGTTCGCCAACCGAGGATCCCCAGTGCCAGACCGCAGATCAAGGTCAACAGCAACATCCACCATCCCTGCTGGCGCGCAGGGGCAATATAGACGGCAGCACCTTCGGATCCTTGCTGGCGCCGATCCAGATCTTTCAGCATCTGGTTGATAACGCTCATGGCCAGACTCCATAAGCCAGGGCGCACCCCAGCAACAGTAACAGGAGCCACCAGCGCCGTGGCGCAAAGCGGCTGGCATCGTCGGTATCGCGAATGGCGAGCCGTACCAGACGGCTATCGACCTGACGCACACCCTGACCATAGGCCAGCATCAGGCACTTCTGCGCCAGGATATTGATAAGTCTCGGGATCCCTCGCGATGCGCGCCACAACAGACGCATGGCGCGACCTGCAAACAGCGGTGCCCCGCGGTAACCGGAGACCTGCAATCTGTGCTCCAGATAGGCGCGGGTCTCGTCAAAACGCAGCGGCCGCAGGCAGTAGGAGAAGCCAATCCGCTGACGCAATTGGCGCAGATGCGGCTTGGCCAGCCTGGCATCCAGCTCCGGCTGGCCGAACAGCACGATCTGCAGCAGCTTGCTCGATTCGGTCTCGAGATTGCCGAACAGGCGGATCGCCTCCAGGGTCTCGTCCGGCAGCGCTTGCGCCTCGTCGATCAGCACCACCACCCTGCAGCCCTGCTGGTGCAGGCTGATCAGGTGACGATGGATACGATCGGTCAGATCCAGCTCGCTCTGATCCCGTACCGCCAACCCCAGCTCCAGCGCCAGCGCGATGCGCAGTTCGGCCGGAGTGAGGTGGGGATTGGGCAACCAGGCAAGCCGCACCGGACGCGCTTCCGAACCCAGCTCGCTGAGCAACTTGCGGCAGAGCAGGGTCTTGCCGGTACCCACCTCGCCGGTCACCTTGATAAAGCCCTCCCCCTGCGCCAGCGCCCAGTTGAGCACCTGCAGCGCCTCTTCGTGAGGCGGCAGGCCGTAGTAGAAGCCGGTATTGGGAGTGAGGCTGAACGGTGCCTCCTGCAGGCCGAAGTGGGTCAGGTACATGAGACCTCACCTGCCACGGCAAGCAAGCAGCCTGTGCTGGCAAGGCAGCACAGGCCGTTCGGGATAAGGGTGACCGCATCTAGTGTCATGGGTCAGCCCTTGGCCGGATACCACTTGTCGAGCAGCTCGGAGGAGCGTTGCAGCTCGTTTTGCCAGGTATCTTTCTCCACCACGGTCGGTTTGAGCATGATCACCAGCTCCACCTTCTTGGTGCTCTCGCGGCGGTTGGTAAAGGCTTCACCCACCCAGGGAATATCCCCCAGCAGCGGCACCTTGCTGACGATCTCCTGCTTGTCGGTCTTCATCAGACCGCCAATAACGATGATGTCACCGTTATTGGCCTGCACCACGGTATCGGATTCGCGTATCGAGCTTTTCGCCAACGGCAACACCAGCGTATCGCTGTCTGTCACCTTTATGGTCTTGGTTTGCTCTTCAGTATCGATAACGGAGGGATGGATATGCAGCAGCACCTTCCCCTCTTCATCGATCTGTGGTGTTACATCCAAAGAAATACCTGAGAAGAAAGGGGTCAACTCTACATTGGGCGTTGTTCGATCACCGCTCGTCGTGCTCACGGTTGTTGTCGATGCATTGGTGACGAAATATTCGTCCGTCCCCACCTTGATCACCGCCTTCTGGTTGTTGGTCGCGGTGACACGGGGGCTGGAGAGGGTATTCACATCGCCCTGAGTCTTGAGCAGGTTGACCGCTACATTGAAGTTGCCGTCAGAGACCTTGAAACCGGCGCCGCCACCCAGTGCAGTGAAGATCTGGTTAGGGGTGGTGGGTAACTGGGTATTGGCCAGTGAACCGCCACCGGTAATCCCCTTGTTGCCATCCCAGCTGGCGGAAAGACCGCTCCAGTCCACTCCCTGCTCATACCCTTCGTTGAGGGCAACTTCGATGATCCGCGCCTCCAGCACCACCTGCCGCTTGAGGTGACTATCGGATTGATTCAGGAATTCACGCACTGCCTTGAGCTCTTTCGGGTAGGCGCGAATGGTGACCAGACCCGCCTGCGGGCTGGTGATCACCGCGCGACCATCACCCGTGCCAATCAGGGTCTGTAGAGAGTCGCGCAGATCAGTCCAGTAGTCGCTGTTGGTATCGGTCTCGATACGGGTGCCATTGCTGCTGTTGCCGTTCGAGTTGTTGCCGGAGGAGTTATTGGTGCTGTTGTTGTTCGATGCACTGTCAAAACTGCTGTCGCTGCTGTTATTGCTGTCATTGGCGGTCACCCCGCCGGTGCTGACCGAGGTGCGGGAGAGGCCACGACGGGACATCATCAGGTAGTTGACCGGGATGGTTTCGGTACGCAGACCCGCCGGATAGATATGGAAGACATTGCCCTTGCGCTGCACGTCGAAGCCGTACATGTCGCCCACCACCGCCAGCACTTCCGGCAGAGTCACATCCTTGAGCTCGACGGAAACCAGCCCGGCCACCCCGGGGTGAACCGCCACGCTGTAGCGGGAGCCCTTGAACAGGGAACCGAAAAACTCCACCGCCTCCACGTCGTGAGCCGCGATACGCAGCCGCTTCTCCGGCATGCCGACCGGCATCTGCGGCCGGTTCAGCTGCAGCAATTCACTTTGCACCGATTTGGGCAACGCGGTCAGAGGGGCAGCCTGTTTCTGCTGTTCGTTCATGGCCTGTTTGAGGGCATCCTTGGCCTGGGTCGGCTCGGGGTGCTGATACGTGGTACAGCCTGCAGCCATCATGGCCACGGAGATCAGACAGAGACGGTGTTTATTCATGTAATTAGGGCACCCTGACTTGCAATTAAACTCGATAAAGCCGATTCACCTCTCGAGAGGCAAGCACGACTCAAACCCGGATCTTGCTGGCAAACAGTGTTACCGCATGGCGTTTTCCCGCCTTTTCCAGCACCACGGCATCGGCATTGATGGCCACCAGCGTATAGCCGTCCACCTGTTGTCCGACCCGATAACTCTTGCCATTGAGTACCGCCAGTGCCGGGCCATTGCCCAGCACCACACTCTGCAGCTTCGGCAAACCGGCACTGCTCTCGCCGGTTGCACGGGCGCCAACCGCCACGTCCGCCAGCGGCGCGGTGGGATCCTGCAATACCTCGACCTGCTCCGCCTGTACCAGCAAGCTGAACAGGCAACAGCACAACGCAAACACTCTAGCCACGGATAAACTCCTTGCTGGTACTCAGGGTGTAGATCTCCATCTCCACCACAGCGCCGGGATAGGCTTTGACCTGATAGTCGAACTGCTTCCAGTAAAAGTGTCGCGGCAAGGCTTCCAGCGCTTTAAGATATTGATACACATCGAAATAGCCGCCTTCAAGCTGAAGCCGGATACCATGCTTGTAGAGATTGACCTTCTGCTCTCCCGCCATCAGCGGGGTCGGCTCCAGCGAACTGAGGGCCAGCATGTGAAGGTTGGCGGAGCGGGAGAGCAGCGCCTCCAGCACCAGCGGCATCTCGTGCGCCGGGATCAGATCGACGGTCTGGGCCTTCAGTTCATCGTCGATCCGGGCCAGATCCGCTTCGACCTGCGCCAGCTGGTCGCGAACTCCCTGGTTGGGATCCCGCTTGAGCCGGGCCTGTTTGCCGAGGTTTTCCAGCTCCATGATCTCGAGGTCACGCTCGGCGGCGCTCAGGGCCATGCGATCCTGCTGCAGGCGAGTATCGGCGCCATCGAGCCAGCCGTAGAGTCCGGCCGCGCCCAGCAGCACCAGACCGGTCAGCAGGATCAACACCCGCTCCCGCTGGCTCAACACGGCGATACGCTGGCCCCATGCCTGCCATTGTGCTTTCAGGTTCATCAGGGTTTCTCCCGCGCAATGCCGCTCAACTGGAAGGTCAGGCGACCCTCCTTGTCACGGCCGAGGGTCAGTTCACCAAACTCCTTGCCCACCAGACTCGGGGTCTGCTTGAAGCGATTGACCCAGGCCGGCACATCCTGACTGCGCCCGGCAAAGCCGGAGAGGTTGATCCGCCCTTCGTTGATCTCGATGCGCTGCAACGAGAGGTTGCTGTTGCGAATGCGGGAGAGATCCGCCATCACGCTGGCGTAGCCCTGGGATTTTTGCAGGGTCAAGCTGCCCAATTGGCGCATCAGCCCCTGCTTGGCCGTCAGCTCATCCTGCTTGTTGACCAGTTGCTGTTGCAGCCTGGGATCTGCCTGATGGCGCGCCAGCTCGGCATCGAGCCGCTGTGCCTCGCTGCGCTTGAGTTCCAGCTCGGCAGAGCGCTGCGCCAGCGCCCGGCTGACCTGCTGCTGTTGCCAGCTGTAACCAACACCCGTCAACAGGATCAGCAGCAGCGCAAAGCCCCATACCAGCGCCATCTGATTGAGGCTGGCCCACTGCCGCTTGGGGCGAAACTCGGCGCCATAGAGGTTTATCTGACGTTTCATCACGCATCCTCCCCGATGGCGGCTGCGTAGGCCGAGAGGTATTCGACGCCGGCCAGGACCGCCTTGTTGGCCATGGCGGAGACGGCAAAGCCGAAGGTCTGCTCCATGTGGCGCACCAGGGTACCGATAAAGGGCGAGGCGACGGCAAACTGCATCTGCCCCAGCTCGGGCAATTTCAGCTGGCCCGCCAGATAGTCGAGGGAGCGCTGGATCTCCAGCGCCAGTGAATCGAGCAGCATGCTGTCCGGCTCATGTTCGCCAGTCAGGCTGGTAAAACCGCGCAACTGGCGGGAGAAGCAGAGCCCGCCCTGATGGAAGACCAGCAGTTGCAGATCCTGCCCCTTGGGCTGCCACAGCAGCATGCGCACCGTCTCGTCAGCATCGTAGAGAGAGGTGAGCGCCAATTCGTCGCTGATGATGGATTGCAGGGTCGCGATGCCGTTGATGGCATCGGCCAGCTGCTGCACCCGGCTCTTGGGCAAGCAGATCACATTGATGCGCGGGCGACCGGCAGGCGGGGTGGGCAAGTCCACATAATCCATCGCCAGTTGCAGCACGGGTTCGCTGACATAATCCTTGATGGCCCAGGGGAGCGCCCCCGCCATCTCGGCGTCAGGCACGGCAGGCTTGTCGATCTGGATCTGTTGATAAAGGCTGGCGGCGAGGGCCACCCGCACCGTAGACTTGGCCAGCCCATGACGGCTGAACAGCTCGTTCATGGCCACAGCCCACTCCTGTGGGCCGTTGATGGTGCGCGTCGCGAAGACGGGGGGATTGCCCACCGCAGCCAGCATGATCCTGTCATTGGCCAGCAAGAGCCCGACCTGGCGGCTTGGCGTCGACCGTCTGAACAGTTGTTTCATGTAAGCCCGCCCATCAATAGTGATTAAATGTATGAAATATTAACATAAACAGCAGATTAGCCTCCAGATTAAAAGACGGACTCACCATTGCAAGCCATCCTTTCCGCCGAGTCAGAGGGTCAAGCCATCCTCCCTTCCCCCCTGCAACGCCTCCACCATCCGTTGCTGACCCGCTATGGCGTCGAGCTGTGGTGCAAGCGGGATGATCTGATCCATCCGGCCATCTCCGGCAACAAGTGGCGCAAGCTCAAGTACCACCTGCTGCATGCCAAAGAGCATGGCAAACAGCATCTGCTCTCGTTTGGCGGCGCCTACTCCAATCATATCCACGCGCTGGCGGCAGCGGGGTGCCAATCTGGTCTTCGTACTACCGGTATCATACGGGGCGAATATGACGCCGTCAGTAACTCTACCCTGCGGGATGCCCGGCGCTGGGGCATGGATCTCGTTTTCGTCGACCGCCAGAGTTACCGGCGACGGCAGGATCCCGACTGGCTGGCCCAATTCGATGCACCCGATACCCTGATCGTGCCGGAAGGGGGTAGCAGCCCGCTGGCCATCCCCGGCGTGGCGGAACTGGTCGGCGAAGTGCCCTTCTCGCCGGATCTCTGGGTACTGCCCTGCGCCAGCGGCGGCACTCTGGCGGGCCTGATCGCTGGCAAACGGGAGCGGGAGCAGATCCTCGCCATTGCGGTACTGAAAGGTGGCGGCTTTATCGCTGACGAGGTGTGTCGCCTCCATCCCGCGGCTGCCAATATCCCCGGCTGGCGCATCGCGCTCGATCACCACGATGGTGGCTATGCCAAGTTCAGCCCGGCCCTCTGGCAGTGGGTGCAGAATTTCAGCGCAACGACCGATCTGCCCCTTGAGCCTATCTACAGCGGCAAGGCGATGTGGGGGCTGTTTCGCGAGCTGGCGGCAGGCCGTATCGCCCCCGGCAGCAAAATCGTCTTTATCCACACTGGCGGCATGCAGGGGCTCGCCGGGCTGCGTGAGCAGGGGCGACTGTGACCCCCATCTGACGGCAACCACAAACAACAGAGGGTCGCCCCAAGGCGACCCTCTGTTGTTTATCTCAATCACCAGCCGGTTCCAGCACCAGACGCTGGGGTTCGGCAAACCAGGGCCCCTGCCCGGCATGCACCCCGAGGTGGCGCAGCATCTTCCACTCGTCGCCACTCTCGACTCCCACTGCCAGCACCCGGGTGCGGGTATTGGCGCAACCGCCTACCAGACTGCGGACCGCCATCTGGTTGACCTGACGGGCATGGATCTCCCGCACCAGACTGGGGTGCAGCTTGAGGAAGTTGATCTCGAACTCCTTGATGTACTGGGTGCTCACCACATCCTGACCGGCATGATCGATGGCCAGCTGGCAGCCCAGCATCCGCAAAGAGCGCAGCGGCCGCTTGAGCGCCTCGAAGTGGCGGGTCACCTGGGATTCGGAAAGTTGCAGGATCAGCCGCTCGTTGGTGCTGCGCGGCAGCTGGAACAGTGCGAAGAAGAGCCAGCGCTGGAACTCGCGGTTGAGCAGGCTCTGGGCACTGAGGGTCAGGCTGATGGGGCAGCTCTGCTCGGAGCGCTGGCGCAGCAGGGCGAGGGTCTGCTCCGCCACCAGCCGATCCAGTTGCAGCAACAAGCCCACCTTCTCCGCCATCGGCATGAAGATCCCCGCCTGCAAAGCCCGTCCCTGCTCGTCGTGCAGATAGGTAAGCAGCTCCTGCTGCAACACCACCTGCCCCCGATCCTGCTGGATCGGCTGAGTGTAAAATTCGATGCCGTGCTCTTCGAGACGGCGGCTGATCAGGGTTCGCCAGCGTACCGTCCCCTTGCTGCTCTGCTCCTCATCCAGCTGCTTCTCGTAGAGGAACCAGCCGTTGTGGCCCTGCAAGCGGGCGCTCTTGAGGGCCAGCTCTGCCTCCTCCTGCACCTTGAGCAGGCTGTCTTGTGCCTGATAACAGACGGCGCCGAGATAGACCGCCGTCTCGGGGTTGACCTCCTGCGGCCAGTGCAGCCGTTGCAGGCTCTTGAGCAGCTGGCTGGCGCTATCCACCATCTCGCTCTCGGACATATTGGGCAGCAACACCGCAAAGACCTGACCGGCGTAGCGGGCCTGCAGGGCGCCGTTATGCTTGCGCACGAAGGCACCTATGGTGGCGCTCGCCTCCATCATCAAATCGTGCCCCAGCAGCTCGAACTGATCGGCCTCCAGCTCCTCCAGACAGGCGAGATCGATCAGCAGCACGCCGCCGCTCATCACGCTCGCCTCCATGATGGCGCTCTCCAGCCGGTTGTCGAAAAACAGCCGGTTGCCGATGCCGGTCATCTTGTCGACGAAGGCGTTGCTGCGAATGAAGTTGTCGAAGCGGCTGCGCTCCTTGCGGGCATCCGCCAGCTCGGCGAGCAGATGATCGAGGGCCTGACTGGCGGCCACCGGCCACTCTTCGCCGGGGTCATGGCTCAGTTTGGAGAGTTTGTCATCGAGGATCAGCTGGGCGCGAATGCCCAGCAGCTCGGCCCCGCGCAGCTGCTGGCGCAGCCAGCGGATGGAGTACCAGAGACCGAACACCACGATAAAGATCCCCAGCGAGATGCCGGACATCGCCTTGATGGAGTATTCCGCCTCCTTGAAGGGGCGCTCCAGTTTGAAGTTGGCCTGCATGCCGGCCTGATGGGGCAGCGGGTGGCTGTATGGCACCAGCAGCTGCTCGTCGACCGGATTACGCACATCGCGGAACCAGTAGACCCGCTGGTTATTCTGGCGCACCTCCAGCTCTACCACATGGGCAGCCCGTAGCAGGGTGGGCAGCCAGTGACTCATATCTTCCATGTCGTGAGCAACATCGAGCTGCTTGTCGATCACTTCGACCAGTGCATCGACCTTCTTTTGCTGCAACTCCATGCCCAGCTCGCGAAAGCTGAACACCCCGCCAATCAGCACGGTCGCCATGGCTGCGATCACGCAAAGGGTGATAAATGAGACAAGCTGTGTAGTGAGTTTCATGCGCCTTTCCGTATGCCCAGCATCATCCATGTCGCCTCATGGTAGCAGCGGCGATCGGGCCACAGCTATGGATGAAGATCCCGCTTCTGCAATTTAAGCGGGCAAGCATAACCCAAAGCAGAGGGAGAATACCAAGGATGACGGGCTACAGACGCGGGAAAGGGCGGGATGACAGACAGAAAAATGGTCCCTCAAAGGGGACCAAAAGGAACACTCATATCAAAACTAACACTCTGTGCTACTGACAAAAAACAGATACAGGAGTATTGAACACACGGTGAGTCAAACCGCAGGGCTACTCTAATGCAGTTCGGATAAGCTGAGCAATTGTCATTTATGACAGGTCAGCGATTGAATCTAGCCAAAGTTAATAATAAACACATTTAAAATCATGCAGTTAAAAAATCCATCAACAAGTGTGACAACTCGGACTCAAATTGATTGCACTAATGCTCTATGATGGCTAAGTCCATTTGTGTCTCATGAAACTGGCAGGTACTTCCTTTGCGTAAATCACCCGTCTGGATCGCTCTGTTGCTGTTCGCCCTGCCTGTCGTGGGCAGCCAGTTTCTCGGCCTGTGGTTTGCCAAACCGATGGCCTTTCATCTGCTGGAAAAGAAGGTTGCCGAGCTCAAGGGAGCCATGGCCGTACGCCACCGGGAGCTGGATGCTGCCATCAACAAACAACTGGCACAATTTGAGTTCAACTGTGGCGCCAAAGACATGGAGCTGCTGCGCGATCCGAGCTTCTACAGCGCTCATATCCGCCTGCAAGGGTTGGAGCTCGCCTCCGGCAACAGTTGCTCCAGCCTGGGGGTGGAGATCCCGCTGCTCAAAGAGCTCCAGAATAGCGGGCAGACGTTCGGCAAACTGGGGATTACCGCCACAGTGGCCAAATACAATACCGAACAGGAGCTGGTGGCCTTTTACCGATCCGGTGACAACCTCGCCTACTGGGTGCTGGATAACAGCTGGAGCCACGAGCTGCTGCAACACCCTTGTAGCCACTGCTTCTATCTGGAGTTCAGCCGACAGGATACCGCTGCAAGCACAGTCCACTTTCCCCGTGGCGACAAGGAGATCAAACAGGAAGAGAGCAATATCAGCCTCAGTTTCTTCGATCCCAATGAACTCACCAAACAGACGGTCTGGGCGGGAAAAGCACTGGAGCAATATGCCCATGACCAACTCAATCACTACGGTCTCTGGTTCGGAATCGCGCTCGGCGCCCTGTTAAGCGTCACATACTGGCTGCTGCGCAGCTATCGGCGCTCCCTCAAGGGACTGCTGCAAACAGGGTTGATACGCAAGGAATTTATTCCCCTCTACCAACCGATAGTGGATGCCCGTACCCACCAAGTGGTGGGATTCGAGGCGCTGCTGCGCTGGCAGCGGGGAAACGAGCTGATCCCCCCGGGCACCTTTATCGAGTATGCAGAGGAGCAGGGACTGATCCTGCCTATGACCGAACAGTTGCTGGAGCAGGTGATCACCGACCTGCCGCAGCTGGCGCCAGAGCAGTGGGTCAGCGTCAATCTGGTGGCGGCCCATATCGAGCAGCCCCTGCTGCGCACCCTGCTCGCTCACAGCCAAAACCCCTCACCCACCCGGCTCACCTTCGAGCTGACGGAGCGCAAGCCGATCCTCGACATCAAGGCGGCCACCGAGGAGATCACCCTGCTGCAACAGATGGGGTATCACTTCAAGCTGGATGATTTTGGTACCGGCTACGGCGGCTTTGCCTACCTGCAGAGCCTGGGGATCCGCCAGATCAAGATCGACAAGATGTTCGTCGATACCATAGGCACCAACGACCTCAAGCGCAGCGTACTGGATGCCATCATCGTCTTCGGTCGGGAATCGGGCATGGAGATGATCGCCGAAGGGGTCGAGAGCCAGCTGCAGGTCGACTATCTGAGCCAGCACGGCGTCTATCTGATCCAGGGCTACTTCTTCGGCAAACCCATGCCGCTGAAGATACTGACCCACTGGCAACGGGAGTGGCAGTTGCAACACCAGAAGGCCAGCTAACGCAGATCTGGCAGGATTTGGCCGCGAAACGGTTTGGCCAGCGGCTCGACATCATCAGGTTGATGCTGGCGGTAGCGCTTCGGCCATCAGGCGGGTAAATCCCCCTACTGGCCTTAGCCCGGCGCCATGGTGAAATCAAACCGTCTCCTGCCACCCTTTATTTACATTCAGCAACAAAATGATCTGCCCTGACAGGGATAACAACCCTTATCATAAGGAGCCGGTTATTGCGCAACCGATAACCGTGCAGCCTGTTTATGTCATCCGGTCGTCAAGACCCCCAATAGAGAACCATTGCCTATGAAGACAGTTATCCGGCAAGAGATTGCCCTGCCCGTTGGCCTGCTGACCCTGCTCTTTTTCAAGACCCTGGGCAGTGACCTGCTGACAGAGACAACTCCGCTCGTGATCTATCTTCCGGTTTCTGCGGCATTACTGGCCATCGTCACCTGGGCCATCTTCTCGGTCGTGCGTCACTCCGATGCCCTCGCCATCAAGCTGGGCGAGCCCTTCGGCACCCTGATCCTCACCCTCTCGGTCATCTCGCTGGAGGTGGTGATGATCTCCTCGGTGATGCTGACCGGCGAGCCCAACCCCACCATGGCCCGCGATACCATGTTTGCGGTAGTGATGCTGGTGAGTACCGGTCTGGTGGGCTTCACCCTGCTGTTTGGCGGCTGGCGCTACCACACCCAGAGCTTCAATCTGGACGGGGTGAAATCCTATCTGGTGGCCATCATCCCGCTGGCCCTGCTCTGTCTGGTGCTGCCCAACTTCACCGAGGGTGGTGCAATCGGCAGTATGTCGCGCGCCATGTCGTGGATGTTGATCATCATCTCGATCCTGCTCTACGGGGTCTTTCTGCTGATCCAGACCCGCAGCCACAGCCACTTCTTCGTCGACAGCGATCACGAGGATTACGAGGAGCACCACGGCCCGCTGCAGAGCAACGTCTATCACACCATCCTGCTGCTCGCCTACCTGCTGGTAGTGATCCTGCTGGCCAAGACCCTGGCCATCCCCATCAACTACGGGGTGCATGTCATGGACGCGCCCGCAGCACTGGGCGGCTTTATCGTGGCCTGCATCGTGCTGGCCCCCGAAGCAGTCGGCGCCATCAAGGCGGCCTTCAATAATCAGCTGCAGCGGGCCATGAACCTTTACTTCGGCTCTGTGCTGGCCACCATCGCCCTCACCGTGCCTGCCGTGCTCTTTATCGGCTCCATGCTGGATCAGGAGGTACGCCTCGGCCTCTCCCCCGCCGATATGGTGCTGCTGGTCACGACCCTGATGGTCTGTAAAGTGACCTTCAGCAGCGGCCGCACCAATGTGCTCCATGGAGCGACCCATCTGGTGTTGTTTGTGGTCTATCTGTTCCTGATGTTCGAACACGAATAACCGCGTTCAACCAACGTCAGAAACGCAAAGACCACCCGATTGGGCGGTCTTTTATCATCTGCTCCCGGCGGTCACCGGCGCCAGTGAAGCGGCCTCCCCCTCATCCCCCCCCCTTCTCCCGCCAGGGGAGAAAGGGGATCAAGGCTTACAGGCTGGGCAGCACCCCGGCCGGGATCAGGTCGTTGTAGCTGGCACGGCCCAGCAGGGCGGCGGCCGCCTCGATATCCGGCGCGAAGTACCTGTCTTTGTCGTAGAAGCTCACCTCTGCCCGCAGTCGTCCCTTGGCCAGCTCGATCAGCTCGGTACTACGCAACGGCGCGCGAAAATCGAGCCCCTGTGCCGCCGCCAGCAGTTCGACCGCCAGAATGCCGCGGGTATTCTCGGCCATATCGGCAAGCCGGCGGCCAGCGAAGGTCGCCATGGAGACGTGATCCTCCTGATTGGCCGACGTAGGCAGGCTGTCCACCGATGCGGGATGGGCCAGAGTCTTGTTCTCGGAGGCCAGCGCCGCCGAGGTAACCTGAGCGATCATAAAGCCCGAATTCACTCCACCGTTGTTGACCAGAAACGCCGGCAGACCGGACATACGCGAGTCAATCAGCAGTGCCATCCGCCGCTCTGAAAGTGAGCCGATTTCGGCGATGGCCAGCGCCAGATTATCGGCGGCAAAAGCGACCGGCTCGGCATGGAAGTTGCCACCGGAGAGGATCTCCTCGTCATCGGCAAACACCAGCGGGTTGTCGGAGACCGCGTTGGCCTCGCACACCAACACCTCAGCGGCGTGGCGGATCTGGGTCAGGCAAGCCCCCATCACCTGCGGCTGGCAGCGCAATGAGTAGGGATCCTGCACCTTCTCGCAATTGTGGTGGGACATGCCGATCTCGCTGCCATCCACCAGCAGGTGGCGATAGCAGGCGGCCGCGTCGATCTGGCCACGCTGACCGCGCACCGCGTGGATGCGGGCATCAAACGGCCGACGGCTGCCAAGGGCCGCCTCCACACTCATGGCACCTATGGTGATAGCACCGGCGTAGAGATCCTCGGCATGGAACAACCCTTCCAGCGCAAAGGCGGTGCTCGCCTGAGTGCCGTTGAGCAGCGCCAATCCTTCTTTGGGCGCCAGTGCGATGGGCTCGAGCCCGGCAATTTTCAGCGCCATGGCGGCGTCGATCAGCTCGCCCTTGTGGCGGGCCTTGCCTTCACCGATCAGCAGGCAGCTCATATGAGCAAGCGGCGCCAGATCACCGGAGGCACCGACGGATCCCTTCTTCGGCACCACCGGATAGACTTCGGCGTTGATGAGGGTCATCAAGGCCTCAAGCACCGTCAGCCGGATACCGGAGAAACCCCGCGCCAACGAGTTGAGCTTGAGCACCATCATCAGCCGTACGGTGGCGTCATCCATGTACTCGCCAATCCCTGCCGCATGGGAAAGCACGATGGAACGCTGAAGCTCATCCAGCTGCTCCACCGGAATGCGGGTGTTGGCCAGCAGGCCAAAACCGGTGTTGATACCATACACCACTCGGTTCTGCTCGATCACCTTGGTAACCACGGCGGCGGAGGCGTGGATCCCCGGCAGGGCGGCCGGATCCAGTGAAACATGTACCGGCTCGCGGCTGACGCGGCGCAGGGTGGCAAGATCCAGCTCGCCCGGAGTAATAGTCAATTCAAACATGGTGTTACACCTTTCCTTTGACACCGTTGGCGCCGTCAATCATCGGCAGATCCAGTTTCGCCTCATGGGCACAGTTGATGGCAATCTCGTAGCCGGCATCGGCATGGCGCATCACCCCGGTGGCCGGATCGTTGCGCAGCACCCGACCGACCCGCTTGGCAGCGTCATCGGAGCCGTCGCAGACGATCACCACGCCGGAGTGCTGGGAGAAGCCCATACCGACCCCGCCGCCGTGGTGCAGCGACACCCAGGTCGCGCCACCGGCGGTGTTGAGCAGGGCGTTGAGCAGCGGCCAGTCGGAGACGGCATCGGAGCCATCCATCATCGACTCGGTCTCGCGGTTCGGGCTCGCCACCGAGCCGGAATCCAGATGGTCGCGGCCAATCACGATGGGGGCTTTCAGTTCACCGTTTTTCACCATCTCGTTGAAGGCCAGACCAAGGCGTACCCGATCCTTGACCCCGACCCAGCAGATCCGCGCCGGCAGCCCCTGAAACGCGATGCGCTCGCGGGCCATGTCGAGCCAGTTGTGCAGGTGAGGATCATCCGGGATCAGCTCTTTCACCTTCTGATCGGTCTTGTAGATATCTTCCGGATCGCCGGAGAGGGCCACCCAGCGGAACGGGCCAATCCCCTCGCAGAACAGCGGTCGAATGTAGGCGGGGACGAAGCCGGGGAAGTCGAAGGCGTTTTTCACCCCCTCCTCAAGCGCCATCTGACGGATGTTGTTGCCATAATCCAGCGTGGCCGCACCGCGGGCTTGCAGGGTCAGCATGGCTTCGACCTGACGGGCCATGGAGTGGCGAGCGGCCTGGTTCACTTCCTGGGGCGCGGATTTTTGCAGCGCGCGCCACTGGGCCACGCTCCAGCCCTGCGGCAGGTAGCCGTGCACCGGGTCATGAGCCGAGGTCTGGTCGGTCACCACATCCGGTGTGATGCCACGGGCCACCAGCTCGGCGAACACATCGGCGGCGTTGCCGAGCAGGCCGACGGAGACGGCGCTGCCGCTCTGCTTGGCCTCTTCGATCATGGCCAGCGCCTCATCCAGGCTGTGGGCCTTCTTGTCCACGTAGCGGGTACGCAGACGAAAATCGATGCGGGTCTCGTCGCACTCCACCGCGATCATCGAGAAGCCGGCCATGGTAGCGGCCAGCGGCTGGGCGCCACCCATGCCACCCAGACCGCCGGTCAGGATCCAGCGCCCCTTGGGCTCGCCGTTGAAGTGCTGGTTGGCCACCGCGAAGAAGGTTTCGTAGGTGCCCTGCACGATCCCCTGGGTGCCAATATAGATCCACGAACCCGCGGTCATCTGGCCGTACATCATCAAGCCCTTCTTATCGAGCTCGTTGAAGTGCTCCCAGTTGGCCCAGTGCGGCACCAGATTGGAGTTGGCGATCAGCACCCGCGGTGCGTCCTTGTGGGTCTGGAACACCCCGACCGGCTTGCCGGACTGTACCAGCAGAGTCTGATCCTCCTCGAGCCGGGTCAGCACCTCGACGATCTTGTCAAAGCAGGCCCAGTTGCGGGCAGCGCGACCGATGCCGCCATAGACCACCAGCGACTGGGGATGTTCGGCCACCTCGGGATCCAGGTTGTTCATCAGCATCCGCAGCGGCGCTTCGGTAAGCCAGCTCTTGGCGGTCAGTTCGGTGCCGCGCGGGGCACGGATCACGCGGTTCGGATCATGACGGGGATCCTGCTGTTGCACAGACATACACACTCCTTGTTGTATCAATAGGGTGCCTTCGGCGACGGGCGGCCAAAGGGGTTAACGGGTCAACAGATGAACCAGTCGCGCGGCCACGCGGGCACTGCGGTTGTCCTGATCCAGCGTCGGGTTGTACTCGGCCAGATCGGCAAGCCTGAGCTTGCCGCTGGCCCGGATATGGGCGATCAGTGGTTCGATCACCGCCAGCTCCACACCGCGGGCGGCGGGGGCGCTCACTCCCGGCATCACGGAGCCAGGCAGCACATCGAGATCGATGGTCAGATAGAGGTGATCACAATGGGCGATAAAGGCGTCCAGCCCACTTAGCAAGGTGGGCAGAGCACGCTCGCTCATGGCTTCATCTTTCACATACCAGACCCCCAACTCGTCGGCCCGTGCAAACAGCGCCTGGGTATTAGCTGTCTCGGCCACCCCAAGGCAGGCGTAGTGAAACGGCGTGCCCTGAGCGGTGCACTGCTCGGCGATCTGGAAGAAGGGGGTACCGGAGCTGGCCTGCTCCTGTTTCATCCGCAGGTCGAAGTGGGCATCGAGGTTGATGATGCCTATCTTGCCATTGCCGCCCAGATGATTGTTAAGGCCGCTCCAGCTACCGAAAGCCACCTCGTGACCGCCCCCCAGCACCAGCGGGAAGTGGCCCAGATCAAGCGCAGCGGCGACCCGCTCGGCCAGATAGCCGTGGGCGGCGTCGAGATTGCCATCGGGGCAACTCACATCCCCACCATCGTAGACGGGGCGACTCAGGTGCCAAGCGGTGTTGGCCAGCAGCTTGCGCACCGCCAGCGGCGCACCGGCAGCACCAATGCGCCCCTTGTTGCGGCGAACCCCTTCATCGCAGGCAAAACCGAGCAGCACTACACCAGCTGCTTCTTGTGCCCCGGCGGCCCAGGGCTGCACCTTGTCGTGCCAACGCAGGGCCAGTTCGCCATCTTCCGGATCCTGTCGTCCCTGCCAGAGCGACATATCGACCGGGTTGAACTTATCCATGGAGGGTCTCCTCGCCGTTGAAGATGCGGCCTGCCAGCTGATCGACACCGACCATGTAACTCAGCTCTGCCGGATGGGCGCAGTGCCAGATCAGGAAATCGGCCGCCATGCCCACCCTGAGCTGGCCAAGGCGATCCTGCTCGCCGAGCGCTTTGGCGGCGTGACGGGTCACCCCAACCATGGCCTCCACCGGCGTCAGACCAAACAGGGTACAAGCCATGTTCATCGCCATCCGCAGCGAGACGATGGGGGCGGTACCCGGGTTGATGTCGGAGGAGACCGCCATCGCTACCCCCGCCTTGCGCAAGGCGGCAACCGGCGGCAGCTTGGTCTCTTTGAGGAAGTAGAAGGCGGTGGGCAGCAGGGTGGCGACCACACCACGGTGGGCCAGCGCCAGGATCCCTTCCGGATCCAGATACTCCAGATGATCCACCGAGAGGGCGCCAAAGTGGGCGGCGAGCGTGCTGCCGCCGAGATTGGAGAGCTGATCCATATGCCCCTTCACCGGCAGGCCGTACTGCTCCGCCGCCAGATAGACCTGCTCGGTCTGGGCCAGCGAGAAGCCGATGTGCTCGCAGAAGACATCCACCGCATCGGCCAGACCCGCCTCGGCGGCGGCCGGAATGATCTCCTGACAGATGGTCTCGACCCAGCTGTCGGGATCGTCGCGATACTCCGGCGGCACCGCATGGGCCGCCAGCAGAGTGGTTTTGACCCGGATCGGCAACGCCTCACCCAGCCTGCGGGCCACCCGCAGCATCTTGAGTTCATCATCCAGCGTCAGGCCATAGCCGGACTTGATCTCCACCGTGGTGACCCCTTCGCGGATCAGGGATTTCACCCTCGGCAGCGCCAGCTCAAAGAGCTGCTCTTCGCTGGCGGCGCGGGTGGCACGCACCGTGCTGATGATGCCACCGCCCCGACGGGCGATCTCGGCATAGGGCACCCCCTGCTGGCGCAGCTCGAACTCCTCGGCACGGCTGCCGGCAAAGATGAGGTGGGTGTGGCAATCGATAAGGCCGGGGGTGACCAGCTTGCCCCGCATATCCTGCCAGTGAGCAGGATACGGCCCCTTCAGTTCGGTCATCGGCACCAGCGCGTGGATCTTGCCATCCTTCACGCCGATGGCGTGGAGCGGCAGCAGGCCGTAGTCGGCCAGCTCATCATTCAGGGTAGCGGGCGTCACGTTGAGCCAGACCCGCTCGCAGTTCAACAGTTCCTTGTTCATAGCGACCTCAAATGTATATACATATTCTTATAGTCGATCTCTATGACGAAAGGAAGAGCGAAATTCACATCCTGATAACAGCATCAAACTTAGAGTTTAAGCACAAAAAAGCCCACCAAGAGGTGGGCTTTGCAAAATCAAGTTGTATAGACATTTATTCCAGCTGAGTCTTGGAGCTGAGCTTGTAGCGGGAACCGGGGGAGAGCAAACGGGCGTAGGAGACCAGATGCCCCTCCGACCAGGTACGCCGGTGCAACAACAGACAGGGGGAATCTACGCGGATCTGCAACAATCCCGCCTCACCGGCGCTGGGCAACACGGCTTCCACCACGTGCTCCATCTCGGAGAGGGGGCAGACATCCATCAGATAGCGGTTGGGGGTCTGTTGGGTAAAATCCTGCTCGCCATAGCCAGGCAAGCGCCCGGCATCGACGAAGCGCTCCTCCAATTGCAACGGCTCCCCATCGGCCTGATGGACGATCAGGCTGTGAAAGATGGGGGCGCCCACCCGCAGCCCCAGTTGTACCGCCACCTTCTCGTCAGCGGCCAGTCGCTGCAGCCGGATCACTCGGGCGCTGTATTCACTGCCACGCTCGGCGATCTCGTCGGCAATATTGCGAATAGCCAGCAGCGGCGACTCGGTGCGCCTGTCCGCCACGAAGCTGCCGGAACCTGCGGTACGCACCAGCCACCCTTCCGCCACCAGTTCCCGCAACGCCCGGTTGACCGTCATCCGGCTCACGGTGAACTGCTCGCACAGGGCAGCTTCGGTCGGGATCCTGTCCCCCGCCTGATAGTGGCGTTCGCGGATCCCGTCCAGAATATGCTGTTTGATCTGCAGATAGAGGGCTGGCGCCACCATGAAGCTCCCTAGCGCCGACGGTGGGGCGGACGCATGTCCGGCCAGGCGCGGTAGACATCGGGGATCTGATCCGGCCCGCTGATGCAGAGATCGAGATCATGCAGCAAGCCATCCTTGATCCCGTAGATCCAGCCGTGAACGGCCAACTCCTGCCCCTTGCGCCAGGCGTTCTGGATGATGGTGGTGTGGCAGACGTTGGCGACCTGCTCGGCCACGTTCAGCTCGCACAGGTAGTCGAAGCGCTCGTGCTCATCCTCGATGGCCTCGAGCTCTTCACCGTATTTGAAGTAGACATCCTTGATGTTGCGCAGCCAGTTGTCGATGAGACCCAGCTCCTGATTCTGCATCGCGGCCTTGACGCCACCGCAACCGTAGTGGCCGCAGACGATGATGTGCTTCACCTTGAGCACTTCTACCGCGTATTGCAGCACGGAGAGGCAGTTGAAATCGGTATGTACCACCAGATTGGCGACGTTGCGGTGGACGAAGACATCCCCCGGCAGCAAGCCCATCAGCTGGTTGGCGGGGACCCGGCTGTCGGAACAACCAATCCAGAGGTATTCGGGGGCCTGCTGGGCAGAAAGAGTGGCAAAGAAAGCGGGATCTTCGGCTTTGATCCGTTCGGCCCACTCACGGTTGTTGGTAAACAGGTCGTTCAACAGTTTCACTTCTGCTCTCCCTAATGTGGCAGTGGCGGCAACATAACACACTCAAGGGTAACCAAAGCAAGGCCGACCAGATCCCTGCGAAACAAAAACAGGGCCATCAGGCCCTGTTTTTATGAGAGGAAGCATCAGGCTTCCATGGCATCTTTCAGCTTCTTGAGTGCGTTTTTCTCAAGCTGACGCACACGCTCGGCAGAGACGCCGTAGGTATCGGCCAGCTCCTGCAGAGTGGTCTTGCTGTCATCATCGAGCCAGCGGGCGCGGATGATGTGCTGGCTGCGCTCATCCAGAGTGGCGAGGGCCGAGCTCAGACGACGGGTCGCATGATCGTCCCAGTTGTCGTTCTCGATGGTCGCGGCCAGATCGGAGGATTTGTCCTCCAGATAGTGAACAGGAGCGAAACCGCCTTCTTCTTCATCATCACCCACCAGATCGAACGCCTGATCGTAGTTGGCCATCCGCGCTTCCATCTCGGTCACGTCAGCGGCAGAGACGCCGAGATCGGCCGCCACGGCCTGAACCTCTTCGTGGTTCAGCCAGCCCAGACGCTTTTTGGATTTGCGCAGGTTGAAGAAGAGCTTGCGCTGGGCCTTGGTGGTCGCCACCTTGACCATGCGCCAGTTGCGCAGGACATATTCGTGGATTTCGGCCTTGATCCAGTGCACGGCAAAGGAGACCAGACGCACGCCGACCGTCGGGTCGAAGCGCTTGACCGCCTTCATCAGGCCGATGTTGCCTTCCTGAACCAGATCGGCCTGAGGCAGGCCGTAACCGGCATAACTCTTGGCGACATGAACGACAAAGCGCAGGTGCGACATAACAAGCTGACGGGCAGCCTCGAGATCGCCATCCTGCTGCAAACGCTCAGCCAGTTCACGCTCTTCCTCTGCGCTCAGCACAGGAATAGAGTTTACTGCCTGGATATAGCCTTCCAGACTACCTTGCGGAATCAGAGCCATAGTGCGCTGCAATGAAGTTCCCATCTGTTACCTCTTACTTTTCAATCGAATCAGTCTAACACCCTGAGAGGGTCTGTCTACTGACCGGATGCCATTCTGCGGCGTGTATCAAAGAACATGCCCAGTTTTAGACCGGCTTATCTTAAGCCTGCAGGATGAATCATGAATGAACAGTCAAAAAAAGGGGGTCACAATGAAGGACCCCCGAAAAGTAGCATGCTAAGTCCATTGTTGCGGAGCTCGCAACCTTCACATGCTTGCCAAGTCTGACGAGCAAGGCAGAGGGGCCACACCCGTATAAATGCTTCAGCTTTAATAGACTGCTTATAAATCAGAAGGTTCACTGGATCTAGCGAAGATCCGGAAGATCATTGTTATTCAGAATACTCTGACTATGGGGGCCAAGCCAGAAACGGCCCCTCTTTTACTTGATCCGCCTCTCAAAATCCAGCGATTTACTTTGATGACAAAGTAATCAGGATGGTTCGATGTCGCGAATGTGGCGATGGACCGAGAACCAGGAGGCAATCAGCCCCAGCAGGGCGCCCAGCAGGATCAGATTGATCCCGTCTACCGCCCCCATGCCAACCAACCGGAAGTTACTGTTATACAAGCCCGCCAGCTCCTTCACCACCCCTTCGCTCCAGATCACCATCACTTCGGTCAGCCACCAGGCCAGCATGCCGCCGATCACCCCGAACCAGATGCCGGTATAGAGGAAAGGGCGATGAATGAAGGAGTCGGTCGCCCCCACCAGCTTGAGCACTTCAATCTCGGAACGCTGGTTGAGGATGTTGAGACGCAGGGTATTGCCGACGATCAGCAACACGGCGGAGAGTAGCAGCACCGCGATACCGGTAATGGTGTGGCGCAGCAGGTTCATGATCCCCTGCAGCCGGGTCAGCCACTGCAGATCCAGCTTGCCCTGTTCGACCCCCACCTCGTTGTTGAGTTTGCTGAGCAGCTCGGCGGCCCCTTCAGGGTTCTGCCAGCGTGGATCCGGAATGACGCTCAGCACCGGCGGTAGCGGGTTGCTGTCCAGATAATCGAGCGCATCGCCGAAGCCGGAGATCTCGCGAAACTCCCGCAACGCATCGTCACGGCTCAGGTAAGTGACCGAATCCACCTCGGGATAGAGCAGGATCCTGTGCTGCAGATCGAGAATGCTCTGCTCCGGCAGATCCTTGCGCAGATAGAGGGAGATCTGGGAGCTGTTCTGCCAGCTCCCCTCCACCACCTCGGCGTTTTTCAACAATACGTGGAAGCAGGAGGGCAACGCCAGACTGACACCGAGCACCGCCAGCGTCATCAGGGAGGCGAGCGGATTTCGCCACAGCTCCCCGAGACTGGCAAACGCCTGCCGCACATGGTCAACCCCGTACATCATCAGACGACGCAGCGGTGGTTGTTTATGACGAACAATAGCCATCAGAGCTCCTCCCCGGCCGAATACATGCGACCCGCCTTGAGGGTCAGGGTGCGATAGCGCATGCGGGCGATCAGCCCCAGATCGTGAGTAGCAATCAGTACAGAGACCCCAAAATTGTTGAACTCCTGAAATAGCCGCATGATATCCATGGAGAGCTGGGGATCCAGGTTGCCGGTCGGTTCATCCGCCAGCAGCAGCGGCGGCTTGTTGACGATGGCACGGGCGATGCCGACCCGCTGTTGTTCACCACCGGAGAGCATGCGCGGCTGGTAACGCTCCTTGCCGAGCAGCCCCACCTTGTCCAGCGCCGCCGCCACCCGCTTGTTGATGTCCGCATGACTGTAACCATCGATCACCAGCGGCAGCGCCACGTTGTCGAACACGGTTCTGTCCATCAGCAGGCGGTGATCCTGAAAGATCATCCCGATCTGGCGGCGAACATAGGGGATCTGGCTGCGCTGGATATGGCTGACATCATCACCATGAAAGAAGACGCGACCATCGGTCGGACGCTCCATCACGCTGATCAGTTTGAGGAGGGTACTCTTGCCCGCCCCCGAGTGCCCGGTCAGAAAAGCCATCTCCCCCTTGCGCAGGTGAAAGCTGACCTTTTGCAGCGCCTGATGGCCGCCGCTGTATACCTTGCTGACCTTGTCAAAACGAATCATAACGGTTCCCTGAAATTGACAAACCCCGACCGGAGTCGGGGCATGGAACACTTACTCATCACGGCTGAGCTGACTCATCACGGCCGGACTTATTCATCGCGGCTGAAGAGCGCCTCGATGAAGTCGTTGGCAACGAAGGGACGCAGATCGTCGATCCCCTCGCCCACCCCGATGTAGCGGATCGGGATCTGGAACTTGTCGGCCACCGCGAAGATGACGCCGCCCTTGGCCGTGCCATCCAGCTTGGTGAGGGTGATGCCGGTCAGGCCAACCGCCTCGCTGAACAGCTTGGCCTGGCTCAGCGCGTTCTGGCCGGTGCCGGCGTCCAGCGTCAGCATGATCTCGTGGGGCGCCTCTTCATCCAGCTTCTTCATCACCCGCACCACCTTCTTGAGCTCTTCCATCAGGTTGCTCTTGTTCTGCAGGCGACCGGCGGTGTCGGCGATCAGCACATCAGCCCCGCGGGAGCGGGCGGCCTCGATGGCGTCATAAATGACGGAAGCGGAGTCGGCACCGGTATGCTGGGCAATCACCGGAATATTGTTGCGCTGGCCCCATACCTGCAGCTGCTCGACCGCAGCGGCACGGAAGGTGTCACCCGCTGCCAGCATCACGCTCTTGCCTTCAGCCTGGAACTGCTTGGCCAGCTTGCCGATGGTGGTAGTCTTGCCGACGCCATTCACGCCGACCATCAGGATCACGTAAGGCTTCTTGCTGGTGTCGATCATCAGCGGCTGCTCGACCTTGGCCAGCATCTCGCCCATATCCTGTTTGAGCAAACCGTAGAGCGCCTCGGCATCCTTGAGCTGCTTGCGATCCGCGTGCTGCACCAGCCCCTCGATGATGCGGGTGGTGGTGTCGACGCCGAGATCGGCGGTCAGCAACTGGGTCTCCAGCTCTTCAAACAGCTCGTCGTCGATCTTCTTGCCACGGAACAGGCCGAAGAAACCGGAGCCGATATTCTCCTTGGTGCGCACCAGACTGCGCTTGAGACGAGCAAAGAAGCCCTCCCGCTGCGGTTTGTCCTGGGTGTCGTCGTCTACCTTGGCGGCCAGCGGCAGGGCTGCCAGGGCGGCGGCCTCAGCCTCCATCGCGGCGACCAGGCGCATATCTTCCGCTCGCTGGGCCTCTTTGGCGATACGGGCTTCTTCAGCTGCCTGAGCTTCGGCGGCAATACGAGCCTCCTCCGCAGCGCGAGCTTCAGCAGCAATGCGAGCCTCCTCCGCAGCGCGAGCCTCGGCAGCAATACGAGCCTCTTCCGCAGCGCGGGCTTCGGCGGCAATACGCGCCTCTTCCGCAGCGCGGGCCTCAGCAGCAATGCGAGCGTCTTCCGCAGCGCGAGCTTCGGCAGCAACACGCGCCTCTTCCGCGGCGCGGGCTTCGGCGGCAATGCGAGATTCTTCCGCGGCGCGAGCTTCGGCGGCGATGCGGGCCTCTTCTGCGGCGCGAGCCTCGGCAGCAATGCGAGCTTCTTCCGCAGCGCGGGCTTCGGCAGCAATGCGAGCTTCTTCCGCAGCACGAGCTTCGGCGGCGATGCGGGCCTCTTCTGCGGCGCGAGCCTCGGCGGCGATACGAGCATCTTCTGCAGCGCGGGCTTCGGCAGCAATGCGAGCGGTTTCAGCGGCACGCTCCTCTTCGGCGATCAGCGCTTCGTTGACGATCACCGGCTCCAGATCGGAAGCGCACTCCTCCACCACCAGCGGGCCGTGGTCGTCCAGCTCGGTCGGCAGGCAGCAATCATCTTGCAAAACGGGATTCTGTGCGCTGGCAGGCACTTCGGGGGCAACGGCCGGCGTACTATCGGAAACAGTTGTATCGGAAACGGGAGCGGGGGTAGCAGTGACCTCGGGCTCAACGGTAACGGGGGTGGCTTGGGGTGTCTGTGGTTGGACAGCCTCAGCCTCTTCTTTCTTGCGGCCGAAACCCAGCCAGGAAAACAAACCTTTTGCCATCTAAAAATACTCACATCAAAGGCTGACTGCTAAGATAGCCGTCCCTTGGCGGGTCGGCATAAAAATGAACCGCCTTATACTACCACTTTATTTTCTGACGATGAAACGCGATGCCCAGAGTGAAATCCAGCCGTAGCAACCCGAGCAAGAGTCCCGCCCCGCAAGGAAAATCGGGCTTTGTAAGAATCATCAGCGGCCAGTGGCGAGGCCGCAAATTGCCGGTCAAGGATGTGGAGGGGCTCAGACCCACCACGGATCGCGTCAAGGAGACCATCTTCAACTGGCTGGCCCCCCACATTCGCGGCACCCGCTGCCTGGATCTGTTTGCCGGCAGCGGCGGACTCGGACTGGAGGCACTGTCGCGCTATGCCGAGCAGGTGACCCTGATCGAGATGGACAAAGGGGCCGCTGACCAGATCAAGAAGAACCTGACCGCCCTCGGCAGCAGCCAGGGTCAGGTGATCCAGTCAGATGCAGTGAGCTGGCTGCAAGGCCCGGCCACGCCGTTTGATCTGGTGTTCCTCGATCCGCCGTTTCGCCGCGAGCTGCTGCCGCAAGTGTGCGAACTGCTGGAGCAGCGCGGCTGGCTGGCGCCGGACGCCCTCATCTATCTGGAGCGGGAGAAGGAAATGGCCGATCTGGCGCTGCCCGCCAGCTGGCAACTACTCAAGGATAAACAGGCCGGTCAGGTCTGCTACCAGCTCTATCTGCGGGACACCAAGAATGACGCTGCAGTTTAAAGGGGGGGGATGGGCGCAGTGGCCCTCCCCGTCAATTTGGACAATGGCTCAAGGACAAGCAGGTCGATCAAATCAGGTCTGCTACCAACTCTATCTAAGGGAGGTAAACAATGAAGCGAGTCTTTAATCTGTTGGCGATGGGGCTGATATTGTTCTTCTGGTTTGGCGTGCTGATGAGCCTGATTGCCCCGCTGCCCGGCAAACTCAACGGCTTTCTGCCGGTCTGCGGCGTGATCGTCGCCCTGCTGCACTGGCTGCAGGCCAGCATGATCAAGGCGGCTTGCAAACGCTACTTCGCTGTCACCAAGGCCGAATTTGTCACTGTGCTGATATTTGGTGTGTTTGGCATGGTCGACATTCGTCAGCGCCTGCAAGAGATCGTCAACGCCGCCCAGCGCGGCAATCTCTCGGACAAACCATAAAAGAAAAGGGGACGGCGGTAGCCGTCCCCTAGAGTCGTGTCGTCCTGTCCGTAGAACTGCAATGCTCCCTGCAATCCCTGACGTTATCCTAATCCTTTGGAATATCCCCTTTCCAATCCGTTGGCGTGTCCTGCGGCGTTCCTGGCCTAGCAATTCATCCTGAACTGCTTCCCTGTCTCCATCCTGGAGGTGTCCATTACCACGTCCTGTGGGGTTCCTTGCGTCTTCCTGACAGATAACCATCAGGGTTATCTCACTTCATCCTGAAGTATTCCTCTCGCATCCGGCGAGGTCCTGTTCATCCTGAAGAACGAGGTTCCGTTCGTTCTGCTCCCATCCCGAGAGTGTCCTGCCGCATCCCGCGGTGTTCCTTTATTCATCCGTGACGATAATCATCCTGATTATCGAGCTCATCCTGAGGTGTCCCTTGTCCACATCCTGCGGACTATTCCATCTTTATGCGCTGCCCTGCATCCTGCCGGACCAGCTCCGTCCTTGTGAGACCCATACTAAGGAAATGCGCACCCCGAACAAGGGCCATCCAATGATAAAGATCCGATGCAGCTCCCATCCAAAAATACGAACTTAAAAACTAATCCTTTAATATCAGCCATTTATTTAGTTTCACAGGAAAGCTCGATCATTCTGGCATGGCTTCGCGTACGGCTCAAAGCGCCAGCCTCTTACAGTCGCTATGGCAGATCTCTTACACGGGTTTCGCCCCCAAAAACGGGGCAGGAAAACGGTTCAATCCTGACGTTAAGACTTAAAAATTAGTTGAATAAATATGCTTAAAAAAACCGCAAAAAAAAGAGCCGAGACCAGGCTCGACTCTTCAACATTCCAATCTTTTAATCAGCTCAAGCGGTTGGCCGGATTGAGATAGGCCTTGCGCAGCGATTCCGGTGCCAGCACTTCCAGTTCACCGCCGATGTTGTTCAACCAGCTGCGAAACTCCGGGGTGTCCTGCACTTCTGTCTCCACCACCACACTGCGCTTGTCATAGCGGGTCATGCGCGGATTATTGCCGGGGATCTGGTTATCCACCAGCGACTGGCTGTTGGCATCGATCCGGCCGACGAAGCGGATCGGGCCGCTCACATCCTGATAGCCCTGATCGCGGATCAGCTTCTGGATATTGAAATCCTTCGGCTGGGTGGCGCTGAAGTTGGTCAGCTCCACGTTCTTGATATGGTCAAACGGAATGCCGTAGACCTTGGGATCCAGCTCGGACAGAGTGCAGAGCAAGATCGGACCGTCCGGCTGATTGAGAATGCCGAGCGGGTTGATACGGTCGTAGCAGAGCCACACGGTGCGCTCTTTGATCACGCGCTGGATCTCGGCACTGAACTTGCGACCACGCCAGAGCGCATCGCGGATCAGGGTGCTGCGGCGGATCTCCGGGTTGCCGGCAAACGGGCGCGGTGACTGGTGGACACTCTCCAGCCAGCGTTCGGCCAGTTCGCTCTGGCTGTCGCGGATCACCTGGCTCGCCTTGTCGACCAGCGGATTCAATTCGGTCAGTACACTCGCCGGCAACAGTTGGCTCGCCTGATCACTCCAGGTTTTCAGGGCCACCGCCAGCGAGAGCGGCATGATATTGGCAAAGTCGTTGAGGCCGTGGCGCTCGAAGCACCAGCCATGGGGTTTGCTGCGCTCGTCCGAGGTGAGGTCGAACAGTCCCATGCCGGACATCTCCTCCAGGTCCCGTTGCACGGTACGCAGACTGACGTGGATACCTTCCTCTTCCAGTTTTACCTGGAGTTGGCTGGCGGTCAGCTTGTAAGGGCGGTGCGGGATGCAACGCGCCAAGGTCAGTTGTCGTAACAGCTTCTTGCTCATGGTGCTTGCCTTCACTGGTTTAGCGTTGACTGTATGCTAGTCGTGACTTGCGACAGTCTATGTCGCAAGTTTTGCTGCGACAACTGTCGCCATTTTCATACAAAACACACTAACCAATTGATTTACAAAGACAATGCACTCAAAAAAGGAGCCGCTAGAGGCTAAAATTAGCCAAAAATCCCTCAAATGAAAGTTCTATGTTGCGATTTATTGTTAGCATAAAACTCCGATTAATTAATTCATCTTAGAATATGATTTCAGGGGAGAGCATAACTCTCCCCTTTTGCTCACATCAGCCACGACCAGGCTGACTTGGTGATGGCCGCACCGACCATGTAGCCAAATACCGCCAGTGCTGCCACACCGGCCACCAGCTTCTGACCGCGGGCCGGCCGCTTGAGCGCCATGACACCCAGACCGATATAGAGTACCAGTGCAATCAGCTTGGCCATCAGCCAGGGTTGTTGACCCGGGCTCAACTGCAAGGCCACCGCCAGCAACACACCAAACAGCAGCAGGAAGGTGTCGTTGATATGAGGCAGGATCTTCAGCCACTTCTGCTGCAACCGAGCGCTGCCGGCCAGCGCCAGACTCCAGCGATAGATAAAGAGCAGCAGACTGACCAGCGCCAGCGTCATATGCAGGTGTTTGAACATGGGGTAATAGGCAATCATTTTGCTTCCTTGTCGTCGTCGGGTAGCCCGCTATTCCAATTGTGGGCATGGATACGCTCCTGCCCCTCCTCGTCGTCTTGCAACAGATCGGAGAGGATCTCCCGGTATTGCAGGCTCTTGTTGATATAAGTGTGTTCGTCGTCCAGATAGTTGACCTGCTCGCGCAGCAGCCAGTTATCGTGCTGCTTGAAGGTCTGCCCCGCCCGCCAGGCCTGGTTGGCCCGAAAACCGAGCTGGGTCAGGGCTTCCACCCCCAGATCGACCGCAGAGCCCAGGGTTTCCCGGTGCACGCTCTCAACCCCGTGGCGCAGGATCTCATGGGCATGAGGCCGATCCAGCGCTCGCGCCAGGATCTTCAGGTGCGGGAAGTGCTTCTGCACCATCTCGATCACCGCCAGCGAGGTAGCCGGATCGTTGATAGAGAGCACCAGCAACTTCGCCTTGTGTGCCCCGGCGGCATGGAGCAGATCGATCCGGCTGGCATCGCCATAGAAGACCTGATAGCCATACTTGCGCAGGGTCTCTATCTGGCTGGCATCCTGCTCGAGGATGGTGGTGCCGATGCCGTGACCATGCAGCAGACGCCCCACGATCTGGCCGAAGCGGCCGAAGCCCGCGATGATCACCGGATGCTCCACCAGCTCAGGTTGCTCATGCTGCGGTGCGTCGCTCTGGTTACGGTAATCGAACCAGGGCTGGATCACCCGATCGTTGAGGATCAGCAGCAGCGGGGTGAGCGCCATCGAGAGCGCTACCACCAGCGTCAGCAGGGAGATGGTCTCGCCGGGCAGCACCCGGTTCTGGGCGGCAAACGAGAAGAGCACGAAGGCAAACTCACCGCCCTGCGCGAGCGCCAGTGCGAAGGTCCAACGCTGGCTCGGCGAGATGCGGATGATGAAGCCGAGCGCCATCAACACCAGCCATTTAAGCACCATCAGGCCAACCACCAGAGTGGGTATCAGGAAAGGGTGTTCGGCAAACAGCCCGAAGTCGATCCCCGCCCCCACCGACATAAAGAACAGGCCGAGCAGCAAGCCCTTGAACGGCTCAATGTCTGCCTCCAGCTCGTGGCGATATTCGCTGTCGGCCAACACCACACCGGCGAGGAAGGAGCCAAGTGCGGGCGAAAGCCCCACCGACTCCATCAACACAGCGATAGCGATCACCAGCAGCAGGGCGGCGGCGACGAAGATCTCCCGCATATGGGACTGGGCGATGGCACGAAACACCGGCCGCATCAGGTAATGACCACCCAGCACGATACCGGAGATGGCCGCGACTACCAGCAGACCATGCTGCCAACCTGCCAGCTCGGAGCCACCACTGCTGGCGACCGGTGCCATGGCCAGCAGCGGCAGCAGCGCCAGGATCGGAATGACCGCAATATCCTGAAACAACAGCACCGCAAAGGCGGAGCGACCGCTCTCGCTCTGCATCAGCTTGCGCTCCTGCAGGCTCTGCAGAACTATGGCGGTGGAGGAGAGCGCCAGAATGAGGCCGATAGCCAGCCCCTGTTGTAGAGGTAGACCGATCAGGTGCGCTACGCCGGTCAGCGCCGCCGTGGTGAGCAGCACCTGCAGGCCGCCGGTGCCGAGGATCGGCCCCTTCAGCTGCCACAAGAGGGCCGGACGCAATTCAAGACCGACCAGAAACAGCATCAGCACCACGCCAAACTCGGCGAAGTGCATCACATCCTTCTGCTCCCCCACCAGCCCCAGCAGGAAGGGGCCTATGATGATCCCCGCCAACAGATAGCCGAGCACCGAGCCCAGCCCCCAGCGCTTGGCGAGCGGCACCGCGATAACGGCGGCGGAGAGGTAGATAAAGGCATCAAACAGGATCCCGTGGCCCATCAGTCGGCCCTCCGCATGAACATCTGATCCGGCTCATAAGCTCGGCCAGCAAGCTGCCCGTGTTTCATCAGAGCTCCTCCAGCAAGTCGCGCAGATAAGGGCGCCCGGCCAGTTGCTCCGGGGTCAGCTGATCGTCACGCAAGGCGCAAAGCAGCTGGCGGTAGTCCTGCCCGCAGCGGCGCAGGGCGGCGGGATCCTTGATCTTGTGAAAGGAGTGCAGCACGAAGGGTGGCAGCCAGTTCATGCCGCACAAGGTGGCCGCCTGCTGAAATGGCAGCAGAAAATCGAGCAACGGTCGGCTGTTGTACCCCTCGCTGCAGTAGGACTCCGGAGCCCCGCCGGTGGTGATGGCGCTCAGCCACTGCTTGCCCTTGAGGGCGTAGGCTTCGGGACCGTAGGCGTAGCCATACTCCAGCACCAGATCCATCCACTCTTTCATGATGGCCGGGCAGGAGTACCAGTAAAACGGGTGCTGGAAGACGATGATATCGTGCTCAGAGAGCAGCGCCTGCTCCCGCTTCACATCGATGAACATGTCGGGATAGTGCTGGTATAGGTCGTGAACCGTGACCCCCTCCAGCCCCTCAATCGCCTGCAACAGCTGCTTGTTGGCCCGCGAGCTCTGCAGCGCGGGATGGGAAAAAATAACCAGAATGCGTTTCATGACCACATCACCCGAACAAAGCCTTGCGGTGCAAGGCGCGGTAAACAGAAAAGGGGAGTCTGGGGAGCTGCATCGTAAAGATGCACAGGAGAGCGACCTTATCAGGAAGCGCCATAGCCTGCCAACTCGGGGATCAGCTCCCGCAGCGCCGGATTGAGGGTCTGGTGGGCGGGATAGCAGAGCCCGATCCGGCGAAACATCCGCGGCCCGCTCACCGGCAGGGTACAGAGACCCGCCTCATCTTCCACCAGCCCGTCCGGCAGAAAACTGATGCCGACTCCCGCCAGCACCAGCGCCATCACCAACCCCTTGCTCTCGGCCTTGGCCACCAGATTGAGGGTAAGGCGGTCACAGGCCAGCAGGCCGATAGTCTGCTGATGAGCTTCGCAGGGCGGGCACTCAATAAAATCATAATGTTGCAGCTCGGCCAGTTCGATCCTTTCGCGACTGGCCAGAGGGTGATCGACCGGCACGCAGAGCACGTAATCCTCCTCCCACAGCGGCAGAAAGATCTCGTCCTCCCGGCGCAAGGCATCCAGCGTCAAGCGGCAGTCGGCGGGCGTAGTGTAGTCGGAAAGGGTGAGATCCAGCTGCGGCAGCACGCCCTGCACTTGCTGCAACAGCCCAGCCACCCGACGGCGACTCAAGTCCGGCATGATGGCGATATTGAGCCTCGCACGCGTCGCTTTCTGGCGAAACAGCTCCGGCAGACGGCGCGCCTCCTCCACCAGCTTGACCGCGTGAGGATAGAGATAGTGGGCCGGATCTTTCGCCACCACCCCCTTCTTGCCCCGGACAAACAGGCTGTCACCGAGCGCCTCTTCCAGCTGGCGCAGCCCCGCCGAGAGGGAGGGCTGGCTGACGTGGCAGCGCTCGGCCGCCGCCGTGATGTTCTTCTCTTCATAGATGGCGATGAAGAAACGCAGCAATCTCAAGTCCAGCATAAACCAACCATAGTTTTTTCAGATGATAACCAGCGGAAAACAATATTTATCACTTATAGATACAGTGACTATAGTGATTGGGTTCCGTGCTGGCCAGCCACCTGTTTGCTCAAACCGACTCTTGAATCAGAAGGAAAGACCCATGTCCAAATCTCTCGTCGTGATCACCGGTGCCTCCGCCGGGATTGGTGCCGCCATCGCCCGTGCCTTCTCTGCCGCCGGTCATCCGCTGCTGCTGCTGGCCCGCCGGGTCGAGCCGATGCAGGCGCTGAACCTGCCCGATACCCTCTGCATCGGGGTCGATGTGACCGACACCGCCGCCATGAAGGCCGCCGTCCAGCAGGCAGAAGCCAAATTTGGCCCGGTCGGCTGCATGGTCAACAACGCCGGTGTCATGCTGCTGGGTCAGGCCGATGTGCAGGATCCCGCCGAATGGCAGCAGATGCTCAACATCAACGTGATGGGGGTGCTGAACGGCGTCCACGCTGTGCTGGCAGGCATGAAGGAGCGCCGCAGCGGCACCATCATCAACATCAGCTCCATCGCCGGTCGCAAGACCTTCCCGAACCATGCTGCCTACTGCGCCACCAAGTTCGCCGTGCACGCCCTGACCGAGAACATCCGGGAAGAGGTGGCCGATGTCGGCGTGCGTATGGTGACCATTGCCCCGGGTGCGGTCGAGACCGAGCTGCTCAGCCACACCACTGACGAGAGCATCAAGGCCGGTTACCACGACTGGAAAGATCAGATGGGTGGCGTCATTGCGCCGGAAGTAATCGCCGATGCCGTGCTCTACGCCTGGAACCAGCCTGCCAACGTCTGCGTGCGCGAGATAGTGCTGGCGGCGACCCGTCAGCAACCTTAATCCGGGCTGACTGACACCATGGGGAGGGCTTGACCCTCCCCCGGGGCACAGGGTTACCATGTGCCCCTTGTTATTTTCGAGTCATTCCATGGTTCTCACCCGTCGCCAACTCGCTCACGCCCGTCGCTGGCTCCCCTTGTGGAGCCTGGTGCTGGTGTTGATGTCGTTTGGCAGCCGGGCAGCAACCGACCTCTGCACCCTGACAACCCACTGCAGCCAGAGCGAGCGTACCCTGGAAAAAGCGATGCCCTGCGGCAGCTTTACCACCGCCCTCTCGATGACGCTGGTAGGCAGCGACAGCCTGACGGTCGCCGTGCTGGAACCGGATACACCCGACTTCGCCTCCCCCTCTCTCTTTATGCCGGACGCCCCGTGCGAGCGGCTCGAACGTCCCCCACGCCCCCAGATCTGAAATGCATCCCGTATCGGGCATCTTTTCTTTCAATCTGAGGTGAGTGATGTACAAACCCCTGTTACTGGCCATGCTGGCCGGTACCGTCAGCTTTTCGGCTCTCGCGGCCGAGAAGATGACCGTCTACAAATCCAAATATTGTGGCTGCTGCCAAAGCTGGAACGAGCACATGGAGCAGAATGGCTTCGAACTGGAGGTCATCGAAACCGAACAGCTCGGCGCAGTGAAGCAGCAATACGGTATCGCGCCGGAACTGGCTTCCTGCCATACCGGTATCGTAAATGGCTATGTGATCGAGGGGCATGTACCGGCCGCCGATGTGCAGAAGCTGCTCAGGGAAAAACCGGCGATCCGTGGCCTGACCATTCCGGGCATGCCCCAGAGTGCGCCGGGCATGGATATTCCGGGCCATCCCTATGAGGTACTGAGTATCAGCAACGAGGGCGCGACCAACCGCTGGTCGAGCTACCCAGGCTGACGAAAACTGGTCATGAGATGGCACTCCCATATCATGTGAGGCACACCTGAGCGGACTCTTGCCGCTCATGGCCAGAAAGAGGGCCGCTATCGCGAGATAGCGGCTTTTTTTGATTACATTTCCTGCAATAACAAGGGATTGCTTGCAACCACCGGCAACAAGGGGCAGATTTAACGCCAATTCATGGAGCCGATGCTCAGGTCTACCAACCCTTTCCAGCGCCAAGGATGCGACATGTTTACCTTTTCCCGAGGAGTTCTACTGCTAGCCTTTCTGACAGTTCTCCCCCCCACTTATGCCAATGAAGAGCCCGCCATGCTGACAAGCGAACATCCAATCCAGCCGCCCGTGGCCCCTAAACATCCCCGCACTCTGAAAAAACACGGGGATACCCGCATCGACAACTACTACTGGCTGCGTGACGACGAGCGGCAAAAGCCCGAGGTGTTGGACTATCTCAAGGCCGAGAACGCCTATACCGAGGCCATGCTCAAGCCGACCCAACCCCTGCGCGAACAGCTCTACAAGGAAATGGTCGCCCGCATCCCCCAGCAGGATGAGTCGGTACCCTATGTGAAAAATGGCTACCGCTACCAGACCCGCTATGAGCCGGGCAAGGAGTACGGGATCTATTCGCGCACCAAGCTCGGTGAAGAGCAGGCGAGCCTGCTGCTCGACAGCAACCTGCGGGCTGAAGGGCACGAGTTCTATGCCCTCGGCGCCCTTGAGGTGAGCCGCAACAACCGCTGGCTGGCGGTGGCGGAAGATTTCCTCTCCCGTCGTCAGTACCAGATCCAGTTCCTCGATCTGGAGAGCGGCCAGTGGGCCACCGACAAACTGGAAAATACCTCCGGCAATCTGGTGTGGGCCAACGACAACAAGACCGTCTTCTATGTGCGCAAGCACCCGCAGACCCTGCTGCCCTATCAGGTCTATCGCCACACGCTCGGGACGGATCCGGCCACGGACAAGCTGGTCTACGAGGAGAAGGATGACTCCTTCTACATCAGCCTCTACGCCACCACCTCGGAAGATTTCATCGTCATCGCTCTCTCCAGCACGACTACCGGCGAAGCACGGCTGATCGATGCCAACCAGCCGGAGCACGCCCCCCGCCTGTTCCTGCCCCGTCAGGTGGATCACGAATACAGCCTGGATCACTACCGCGGCCGCTTCTATGTGCGTTCCAACAAGGATGGCAAGAACTTCGGCCTCTACGAGACCAAAGAGAGCCCGGTCGATCGCTGGAAGGCGGTGATTGCCCCCAATCCGGACGTGCTGCTGGAGAGCTACGCCCTGTTCAAGGATTGGCTGGTACTGGAAGAGCGCAACAAGGGGCTGACCCGACTGCGCCAGATCAACTGGCAGAGCGGTGACGAGAAGGAGATCGCCTTCGACGACCCAGCCTACGTCACCTGGCTCGCCTACAACCCGGAGCCGGATACCAGCGCCCTGCGTTATGGCTACTCCTCCATGACAACCCCCGCCTCCACCTATGAGCTGGATATGGCGAGCGGCAAGCGCACCCTGCTCAAGCAGCAGCCGGTGGCCGGCTTCAAGGCCGACCAGTACGCCAGCGAGCGGCTCTGGGTGACCGCCCGCGACGGCGTATCGGTGCCGGTGTCGCTGGTCTATCGCAAGGACAAGTTCAAGAAAGAGCAGGCCGATGCGCCCAAGAATCCGCTGCTGGTCTATGGCTATGGATCCTACGGCGCCAGCATGGATCCCGACTTCAGCAGCTCGCGCCTGAGCCTGCTGGACAGAGGCTTCGTCTACGCCATCGCCCATATCCGGGGTGGTGAAGAGCTGGGCCGTCACTGGTACGAAGATGGCAAACTGCTGAAAAAGCAGAACACCTTCAATGACTTTATCGATGTCACCAAGGCGCTGGTTGAGCAAGGCTACGGTGCCAAAGATCAGGTCTACGCCATGGGCGGCAGCGCCGGCGGCCTGTTGATGGGGGCCGTCATCAATCAGGCGCCCGAACTCTATCGCGGCGTGGTGGCGCAGGTGCCGTTCGTCGATGTGGTCACCACCATGCTGGACGAGTCGATTCCCCTCACCACCGGGGAGTATGACGAGTGGGGCAACCCGAACCAGAAGCGCTACTACGACTACATGAAGAGCTACAGCCCCTACGATCAGGTGAAGGCGCAAGCCTACCCCAACCTGCTGGTCACCACCGGGCTGCACGACTCGCAAGTGCAGTATTGGGAGCCCGCCAAGTGGGTCGCCAAGCTGCGCGAGCTGAAAACGGATGATAACAAGTTGTTACTGAACACCGACATGGACGCCGGCCACGGCGGCAAGTCGGGCCGCTTCAAAGCCTACGAGGATATCGCGCTGGAATACGCCTTTATCCTGGATCTGGCCACCCCGGCCAACTGATCTCTCATGACTCCGGCCCTTGTTATTCAAGGGCCGCATAAGAATCCTCTCGTAGTTTTTCCCTCTTCCATTTCCCTCCATATCAAATTAATCTTCGGCAAGAAAATGAATGATCGAGGTCATGTTTCTCAAGATTTAACTCCGCTATTTTGCCATTTCGTTTGATTTATGTTGGGTGAATGTGCTTAATCGGAGTGCTTGCAACTTTTTATTTGGCCCCTCAGGGGCCAATTTATCTTCGACCGACAGGAGGTCGGTGGCCTCACCACAGGATGAGGGTGACCGCCGGAAAAGGGGGTGATCAACTCCCCCGCTTTCGCGCAACGAGAAGAGCGGGCAAGCCCGGCGCAGAACGGGATTGCCATCAATTTATCCGGGGATCGGATAAACAAAATCAAAGAAAAGGGAGAAAAAATGAAAGGATTAACTTTGGCATGCGCCCTGTCGGCGGCTCTGGTCGGTGTTTCATTCGGTGGTCCGGTACAAGCGCAGGAACGCTTCGTGACCATAGGCACCGGCGGTCAGACCGGCGTCTACTATGTCGCTGGCCAGTCCATCTGCCGCTTCCTCAATCGCGGCGCCGCCGATCACCAGATCAAGTGCAACGCCCCAGCCAGTGGCGGTGGTGTTGCCAACGTCAACGGCATCCGCAGCGGTGAGTTCAACTTCGGCATCATGCAATCCGACCACCAGTTCAAGGCGATGAAAGGGCTGCCACCGTTCCAGGCCGAAGGGGCCATGGACGATATGCGCGCCGTCTTCTCCCTGCAGAGCGAGGTGTTCACCATCCTGGCTCGCCGCGATGCCAAGATCGCCAGCTTCGACGACCTGAAGGGCAAGCGCGTCAACATCGGCAACCCGGGCTCCGGCCAGCGTGACACCATGGAAGAGATCATGGCGGTCAAAGGCTGGAAGAAGGGTGACTTCGGTCTGGTCTCCGAGCTGAAACCGGCCGAACAGGCCTCCGCCCTCGGTGACAACAACATCGATGCCATGAGCTACTTCGTCGGTCACCCGAACGGTGCCATCCAGGAAGCCTCCACCACCACAGATGCGGTACTGGTACCTGTGACCGGCGCCGACATCGACAAGCTGCTGGCCGAGAAGAGCTACTACAGCAAGGCCGAGATCCCGGGCGGCATCTACAAGGGCAGCGACAAGCCGACCCCCTCCATCGGTGGCAAAGCGGTGCTCTCCACCAGCGCCAAAACCGATCCGGAAGTGGTCTATCAGCTGGTCAAGTCGGTGTTCGACAACCTGGATCGCTTCAAGCGCCTGCACCCTGCCTTTGCCGACCTGCAAGAGGCCGACATGATCAAGGTGGGTCTCTCTGCACCGCTGCATGAAGGGGCTGCCCGCTACTACAAAGAGCGCGGCTGGCTCTGATTGAAGGCCACGGGGCCTTTGTCACTCTCTTCGACACCCGTCTGCCGCCTGATTGCGGGGGCGGGTGTCGCTCTTGTTGTACTCGTTGGCACAAGTTAACCCTATGCAAGATAAACAACTCTCTACCGAGGAACTGATCGCCCAGGATGTGGGCGCTCGCCTGCCGCTGGGCCCGCTGGGCTGGATCATCACAGCGCTGGCGCTGGCCTGGTCCCTGTTCCAGCTCTGGATCGCCTCGCCACTCCCCTTCATGGTGGGGTTTGGCGTACTCAATGACACCGAAACCCGCTCCATTCACCTCACCTTTGCCCTGTTGCTGGCTTTTCTGGTGTTCCCGGCATTTCGCTCCTCGCCGCGGGATCGGGTTCCCCTCGGCGATATCGCCCTCGGTCTGATCGCTGCTGGCGCCGCCTCTTACCTGTTCGTGATGTATGAAGCGCTGGCGCTGCGTCCCGGCACCCTCACCACCGCCGATCTGGTGACCGCCTGCATCGGCATTCCGCTGCTGCTGGAAGCGGCGCGCCGCGCCTTGGGGCCGGCACTGGCGGTCATCGCCATCGTCTTTCTGGTCTACAGCCTGGCGGGCCCCTGGATGCCGGGACTGCTGGCACACCGCGGGGTAGGTTTCACCGCGCTGGCCAACCACCAGTGGATCACCACCGAAGGGGTGTTCGGCATCGCCCTTGGCGTCTCCACCAGCTTCGTATTCCTGTTCGTGCTGTTTGGCGCCCTGCTGGAGCGGGCCGGCGCAGGTCACTACTTTATCCAGCTCGCCTTCAGCCTGCTCGGTCACCTGCGTGGCGGCCCGGCCAAGGCGGCAGTGGTCGCCTCCGGCCTGACCGGTCTGATTTCCGGTTCGTCGATTGCCAACGTGGTGACCACCGGCACCTTCACCATCCCGATGATGAAGAAGGTGGGCTTCAGTTCAGAGAAAGCGGGGGCAGTGGAAGTGGCCTCCTCGGTCAACGGCCAGATCATGCCACCCGTGATGGGGGCTGCGGCTTTCCTGATGGTCGAATACGTGGGCATCCCCTATGTGGAGATCATCAAGCACGCCTTCCTGCCTGCCGCCATCTCCTACATAGCGCTGCTCTACATCGTCCATCTGGAGGCGCTAAAACTGGGCATGCAGCCCATCGGCAACCATCAGCCCAAACCCTGGCTGCGCCGCCTGACCGGCTTTGCCTTTGGCGCGGCCCTCATCAGCGGCCTGTCACTGGCGGTCTACTATGGCCTCGGCTGGCTCAAACCTGCGCTGGGTGACTACGCACTGCCGGGGATCTCGGTACTGCTGGCTGCCACCTATGTGGCCCTGTTGAAGATCGCCGCCAGCAATGAACCGCTGCCCGCCGAAGATCCCGACAAGCCGCTCACCGAGTTGCCCAACACCCGCGCCGTGCTGCTCTCCGGCCTGCACTTCCTGCTGCCAGTGGTGGTACTGGTATGGTGCCTGATGGTGGAACGCCTCTCGCCGGGGCTGTCGGCCTTCTGGGGTACCGTGATGCTGGTGATCATCCTGCTGACCCAGCGGCCGCTGCTCAACTGGCTGCGCCAGGACGGCAAACACGACTACGGCACCGTCGCTGATGGCGTGGTGGATCTGCGGGAAGGGCTGGTCGCCGGTGCCCGCAATATGATCGGTATCGGTATTGCCACCGCCACCGCGGGGATTATCGTGGGTGCGGTCTCCCAAACCGGGGTCGGTCTGGTGCTGGCGGATCTGGTGGAGTTCCTCTCCATGGGTAACCTGCTGCTGATGCTGCTGCTCACCGCCCTGCTGAGCCTGATCCTCGGCATGGGGCTGCCGACCACTGCCAACTACATCGTCGTCTCCAGCCTGCTGGCACCGGTGGTAGTGACGCTGGGGCAGCAAAACGGGCTGATCGTGCCGCTTATCGCGGTGCACCTGTTCGTCTTCTACTTCGGCATCATGGCGGATGTGACGCCACCGGTGGGGCTGGCCTCCTTTGCGGCAGCCGCTGTCTCCAAGGGCGATCCCATCAAGACCGGGATCACGGCGTTTTACTACAGCCTGCGTACCGCGGCGCTGCCGTTCCTGTTTATCTTCAACACCGACCTGCTGCTGATCGACGTGGACTTCGCCCACGGGGTGCTGATCTTCATCGTGGCGACCATCGCCATGCTGATCTTCGCCGCCGCCACTCAGGGCTGGTTCCTGGTGAAGAGCCGCTGGTACGAGAGCGTGCTGCTGTTGCTGGTCGCCTTTACCCTGTTCCGCCCGGGTTTCTGGATGGACATGGTGCACGACCCCTATCGCGAGACTCCGCCTGCCCAGCTGGCCCAAACCATGGGTGAAGTGGAGGCGGAGAGCACCCTGCGGCTGCGGATCCTCGGTGAAGATGCAGTGGGCAAGCCACGCAAGTTCACCCTGCTGGTCGCCGTACCGGATGGGGCAAATGGCGAAGAGCGGCTGGCCAATCTGGGGCTGAGCCTCTATGAGCAGGATGGCAAGACGCTGATCGACAACGTCGCCTTTGGCAGCCCGGCCGCCACCATGGGACTGGAGTTCGATCAGGAGATCCTCACCGTCAAGGCGCCGACCGAGCGCTGGACCAAGGAGTGGATGTGGATCCCGGGCTTCCTGCTGTTCGGGGCGATCGTCTGGCTGCAGCGTCGCCGCAGCGTCAAGGCCGGTTAATCCACCGGGCAGATGAGACCGAGGGCCGCTATTGCGGCCCTCTTTTTATTGCCTTGCCCTCTGCGGCTCTTGCGATGAGCAACAATCATGGAAAAAGGTAAATGGTGGCGAGCGGCCAAAAAAGTGGGGTGACATGTCCATGTCACCCCCTCGCAAATAGCATGTTCCATATTGGAGTCCGGCCACGCCGGGTCTCTGTTTCACTTTCCGATAGTTCGCGACCCATCTGAAGTGTGCGCCAATTGCAGCGATGCAACCGGCCAGCTACCCGTTACAACCTTCGTCCACACGGCAGACAAGCCACCGTGTTTGTCCTTGCAACTGAAATATTACGCATAAAAACAAAATAAAAAACGTTTTTATGCCCATTCCATTCACATTTGAGCACAAAAAACAGCCTTATCATCACCACTAAATTGTTATAAAACAGCAAGATAGATTCGTTCATGGTTATTCACCCGCAAAGGACATCAACAATGGCTTACAAGGCTTTGCGAGATCTCGCACAAAAAATGGCCGCCTCACAACCAACGGCGCAGGGGCAACCAGTCGCTAAGGCGGGCTATCAGTCGCCTTGACCACCCCTCGGGTTTGCGCGGCAATCCACCCGCCTGCTCCTGCCAGCGAACCAGCCACGTTCGCAGCGCCTCGCAGATCGGCGGGCAGTGCAGATGCAGCATCAGCTCGGTATTGAGAAAGAGCGAGCGGGGATCGAGGTTGAGGCTGCCAAACAGCGCCCGCTCCTCCCCCAGCAGGATCAGCTTGGCGTGCAGGCTGCCGTGGCCGTGGTCAAACTCGGCGACCCGGATCCCGCGCCGCAGCAACCAGCCGAGATAACGCTGATAGGCGCCATAGACCAGCGGCACATCGGTGCTGGCCAGCGAGTTGGTGAGAATGTCGATGGCGACCCCCTGCTGGCGCAGCCGCGCCAGACGGTGCCGAAACCCGCGAGTAAGGATGAGGTAAGGGGTCACCAACCCCAGCGAGCCAGGATTGTCTGCCAGCTGGCGCCACAGCTGACGGGCGGTAGTGGGACGGGAGATAAGCCCCTTGCCGGGACGATCGAACCACACCTCGGCCCGCCCCTCATGCCACTGCAGCGGCAAATCGCGCTCGTCAAACAGCGCCACAGGCAGATCGTAGACCGTGGCCACCGCCGGATCCGTCATGGTGAACAGGAAGTCGTTGACCACCTCTATTTCGGCGGGCAGCAGCTCGCGACGCAGCAGATGGCGGATGGGGTGGCTCCAGCGGCTGTGCCAGAACTGCTCGAACCCCTGTGCCATCTGCTGGCACAGTCCCCCCTGACAGGCGAGATCGAGATCCACGAAGGGGGCTTGCGGATCCAGACCGAAGTAGCGATCGCCGATGTTGCGCCCGCCGATCAGCGCCAGCTTGCCATCCACCAGCAGCAGCTTGTTGTGCATCCGGTGGTTGATGCGGCGAAAGCTGAGCAGCCCCTCCAGCAGCAGTGCCAGCGGGCGCCAGCCCCGCAGCCAGAAGGGGTTGAACAGCCGCACCTCGATCCCGGGGTAGTAAGCCACCATCTCCAGAAAGCGGTTGTCACCGGCATAGAGATCATCCACCAGCAGTTGTACCTTGACGCCACGCCGGGCGGCGTGAAGCAGCTCGCTCAGCAGCAGCTTGCCGCTGCTGTCCTCCTCCCAGCTGTAGTACTGCGCCTGGATCCGCTCGCGGGCATGGCGGATCCATTGACAACGCACCTTGAGCGCCAGCTGGGGATCGTCGATCAGGGCAAAGGATCCGGGGATCATGGTGTCATCCTGCTGTCATGGCCGGGTGTCATAACGCTGGCGAGCCTCTTCACATATTCAAAAGGAGTTGCTGATGGAACTGCATGATACCCCGATGTTGCGCTATCTGGGCCAGCTCAGCCAGCCAGATCTCATCCCGGCCACCGGCCCTGCTCACTGGTTTTTGCAACACAGGGACGGTGGCTGGCAATTGCCGACCGTGCAGGCGACCCTGCCGGTCAACCGGCTCAGGGCTGAGCCGCTTCGATAGCGGCAGCCTTGCCCTCGATCTGGGGCAGGCTGAAACGATAGGCTACGTAGTACTTGTAGATGGTGCCGACATAGTTGATCGGCCCCTGTCCGACTTCGTTGGCCACCAGCTGATCCACGTTGCCGAACCAGACGTTGGGATCGAGCCCCAGTTTCTCCGCCTTGCCTCGCAGCGCCTGCACCCGGTTCGGCCCGGCGTTGTAGGCGGCGAGGGCAAACAGGTGGCGGTTGAGCCGATCCAGCTTGGGATCATTGAAGTAGGTATCGAGGATCAACCGCATGTAGCGGCAGGCGGCCTCCACATTTCCCTCCAGCGTGGTGAGTCTGGCGCCGTTGATGCCAACCTCCCGCCCTGTGCTGGGCAGCAGTTGCATGATGCCCACGGCCCCCTTGGGCGAGCGCGCCTTGGGATTGAGGCCGGACTCCTTGTATCCAAGCGCCGCCAGCATCAGCCAGTCGAGATCGTATTTATTGGCGTACTTCTCCAGCACCTTGCGAATGGTCGCGAGGCGCCCCATAGGATCCGGCGCCAGGATATTGCTCATCTGATCGCTGCGAACCAGCAACCGGCGCAGGGTCATGTCACTGTAAAGGCTGTTGCGGCTGACACTCGCCAGATAGCCATTGACCGCCTTGAGCAGCTCGGGGCTGTTCTTGCGCAGCGCCCAGGCGCTGGTGCCATTGCTGCGCAGGGGGATCAACTTGTGGGCCTTGAGGCCGGAGATCATCCCACCCAGCCAGATCCTCCCCTTGTAGCTGTCGGTCACCGTCAGGGGAATAATGCCAGCGGCCACCATCTCCAGCAGATCGCCATCCTGCAGATATTCGGGCACCGTCTCGATATAGACGGGGGGCAACCCCAGCTCGCGAAACAACCAGTTGAGCTGGCGCAAACTCTCGTAGTAGCTGGAGCTGGCGCGCACCCAGACACGTCTGCCGGAGAGCTGGGTAATGCGGCTGAAGGCAGGCAGGCTCTGCTGGCTCACCACCCACTCCTCTATGGATGAAATGAGCGGCCGGGAGAAGGCCACCTGTTCACGCCGGGTCGGGGTCACCGTCATGGTCGCCGCCACCAGATCGCCACGCCCCTCGGTCAGATAGTCCAGCAGCTTGTCCTGACGCACCGGGATGTAGACCACCTTGAGTTTGACCTTCTCTTTGGCGAGATAGGTCTTGTTCAGCCAGCGCTCGAACCCTTGCAGCTGATTGACCAGAATGCCGTACTGGGCGCCGCGATCGAGAAAGTAGAAGCCGCGCTCATAGACCACCAGAGCCCTGAGTTCGCGCTTTTGCAGAATGCTTTCGAGGTCCCCGGGTTGGGGCAAACGCTGTGGCTTGAGTTCAGCCGCGAGCAGGGGAAAACAGCAGAGGGCCAGCAGCGCCCAGATCCAGCGTCGTATCACGATGGCTGCACCTGTGCTGAGGTCACGTCTGCTGCCTGTTGGCAGCACGGATCACGATAGAGGGTGGGATTGGGGGCAGAGATCCATCGCTGCGTCATGATGTTTACGCCTTCTGTTGGCCGACTCGCGCCGGGCAAAAACGTCTGTGGGATAGAGTAACTATAGAACGCCGACCCACAGCAGAAGGGTCAACACGGCAGGCAAACCTGCCGCGTTATCAGACAACTCAGATAGAGCGGGCCCGCATTTCGAAAATCAGTTTTTCAGCAGTGCAGGTGAATTGCAGGCGGGCTTTCAGGATCACGCCGTTGGCGCCCTGGGTCAGTTCGCTGCTCACTTGAGCTTCGGCAGTGACCTGTTTGGCCAGTGCTTCATAGGCAGCCAGCTTGGCGCGGGCATCAGCCTCGGCAGCGGCTTCAATAACCAGATCCATCACATCGTCGCCTTCGCCGATGATGGTGCCGATCTCGGCAAAACAGCCGCAGCTGTCACAGGTTTCGTTCAGTTCAACTTTCTCGTCTACAGACATTTTCTACTCCTACTGCTTATTTCGGATGATTTGCGTCGTCACGCATCGCCTTGCGAAAATCTTTGATGGCGGTACCCAGATCCTCACCTGCACTGGCAAGACGCTTGCTGCCGAAGACCAGCACAACGACCAGCAAGAGGATCAACATATGCCAGATATGAATTCCACCGAGTCCCATAGGGATACTCCCTCACAAAGAGATATCTGTTACTTGTATCAAAATAGAGCGCAGGGATTGTTGGGCAAAATCAAGGCAGGTGCAAGTGAGCAAATAAATCATAGCCAAAAAATAGGGCGACCCTGAGGTCGCCATATTGATTGTGCTACATGTCCCCTCAACCGCTACATCCTGTACCAGTGGTTCATGCGAACCTGAGACCATTCGAGGATAAGATCGCCAAGATATGAAAACAAATGGTATAAATTCATCTTAGAATTGAAGAGGATTCATATCATGCTGCTGGAACAACTGGGTCGCATCGACCTCAATTTGCTGATTATCCTGCAGGTACTGCTGGAGGAGCGCAACGGCAGCAAGGCGGCACGCCGCCTTCATCTGAGCCAGTCCGCGGTCAGCAAAGCCCTCGGCCGTCTGCGCGATACCTTCAATGATCCCCTCTTCATCCGCTCTGCCTACGGGCTGGAACCCACCGGCCGAGCCCTTGCGCTGCAACAACAGTTGCAACCCATCCTGTTGTCGCTGGACAACCTGATCCAGCCGCCCGAGTTCGACCCCGCCAGCTCGGAGCGGGAGTTCGTTATCGCCAGCATGGACAGCGCCTTCACCCTGTTTGCCCCGCTCTACCTGAGCGAGCTGAAGCGGCAGGCACCACGGATCCGCTTGCGTTACGAGGAGTGGACCGAGAACAGTCTGACCGAGATGAGTCAGGGACAGGTGGACATCGCCTTCGCGGTGCGAGAGAACTGCATCAGCTCCGATTATCGGCTCGATACCCTGCCCGACAGCATCTGTCAGCGAGTGCTGGCGGTCGATGATCTCACCTGTCTGGTGCAGCAGCACCACCCCGCGCTGCGGGAGCACAACTGGAATCTGGAGCACTACCTCAGCTATCCCCATGTGCAGACTTACTGCGAGGGGCGGGACCGCTGGATGCTGGATCACAAGCTGGCAGAGCAGGATCTCTACCGGCGTATCGAGGCAACCGTGCCCTCCTTCGAGGCGGCGCTGCGGATGGGGATGCACTCCGACATGATAGTGACCCTCTCCCGGCTCTACGCCCGCCACGCCACCCAGGTCTATCCGCTGTTGCAGCTACCGCTGCCCATCGGGTTGGACAGCATCTCCCATCTGCTCATCTGGCATCAGCGTCACAGCGAGGATCCGGGCCACCGCTGGCTGCGGGAATTGCTGCTCTCCCTCATCATGAGCAAACTGGAACCCGCTGCGACCACTCACGGGTGACGGCACGCCTTTTCGGCGGCACAAAAAACGGGGCTCTGCGTAGCCCCGTTTCATTCACTTCAAGATGTAAACCGCTCAGCCCTGACCGGTCACCGCCAGATAGTGATGTACCCCGTCCAGCAGCATCTGAACCGAGATCATCACCAGCAGCATCCCCATCAGCCGCTCCACCGCAGTGAGTCCCCGCTCACCCAGCAGCTTGTTGAATACCTCGTAGAACATCAGGATCACCGCGCTGGCGGCCCAGGCCATAAAGAGCGCCAGCGACCAGTCCACCATCCGGCTGGGCTCCTGATTGGCCAGCAGCATCAAAGAGGCGAGGATCGACGGACCGGCGATCATCGGGATCGCCATCGGCACCAGGAAGGGCTCCTCGCCCGCCGCCAGCCCGGTCACGCCCCCTTCACTCGGGAAGATCATCTTGATGGCGATCAGGAACAGGATGATACCCCCCGCAATGCTGACCGCCTCCTGCCGCAGGTTGAGGAAGCCGAGGATCTGCTGACCGACGAACAGGAACAGCATCATGATGGCCAGCGAGAAGAGCAGCTCGCGCACCATCACCTTGCGACGTCGTTTGGGATCGATATGACGCAGGATAGAGAGGAAGACCGGCAGGTTGCCCAGCGGGTCCATGATCAGAAACAGCATGACTGCGGCAGAGAAAGTATCCATACAACGCCCGGGCTACGCCCTGAATAGGGAAAAGAGAGGGGGCGAAATATAGCAAAGGGCGAAGAATTGAGCGAGCGCCATGATGCGCTCGCAGCGGGATTAACCGTGGTTGCAGATCTTGTCGGCGCGGGTCTGGAAACCCTCGGCCGAGTCGATGAATTTGCCGCGGGCAGCCAGAAAGTCGATCAGCGCTTCCGCATCCATCTCGCTGGCGCAGCAGGTATGAAAACGAGCCTCGGCACCGAACCGCTCGGCCATCGCCTGCTTCAGGCTGGCACGGGTAAATTGCCCTCCTTGCGCCAGCATCATCTCCATCACTTCGTGACCATGAACCGATTGCGACATCTCTCACCTCAATAATGAACATATTTAATGCCAATTAAATATCTCCCCGCCCGGAGGGATCTTGATATAGGCCAATAAATTGCGCATTTCCTGGTCAGGGGAGTGGTCACCGCGACCGCTTTGTCGATAATGTGGCAACCCGCGTCAGGGATCGCTACACTGGCGCCCCTTTTTGGCCATCGCAGACAATGTATAAGGATATTGGCGTCATGCTGTTCCATGGAGAGGCTCTCAAGCCCTGGCAGATCTGGACCCGCCGACCACTCTGGCTCAAGACCCTGATCGGCATGCTGACAGGGGTGGGTCTAGGCGTCGGCTTTGAAGAGCAAGCCCTGCTGCTCAAGCCCCTTGGTGTCTTGTTCGTCAACACCATCCAGATGCTGATGGTGCCCCTCATTTTCTGTTCGGTCATCGCCGGTCTCACCTCGCTGCTCAAGGGCAAGGCCCTCGATCGCATCGGCAGCAAGGCGATCTGCCTCTACTTCTGCTCGACCGCCATCGCCATCTGCATCGGCCTGATGATGGGCTGGCTGCTGGAACCCGGCATGGGTGCCGACATGGGCCCCTATGAGCGGATCGGTATGTCGGAACCACCCACCCTGGCCAGCGTGCTGAGCCATCTGGTGCCGAGCAACCCGGTACAGGCGATGGTGGATGGCAAGATCCTGCAAGTGATCGTCTTTGCGGTGGCGCTGGCGGTCGCCCTCAATGCCAGCGGTCGCCGTGGCCGCCCCGCCATCCTCTTCTTCACCTCGCTGGCCGAGGGGATGTTCAAGCTGACCCAGATGGTGATGGCGCTCGCCCCTTACGGTGTCTGCGCCCTGATGGCCTGGATGACCGGCAAGTACGGTCTCGACCTGCTGCTGCCGCTGCTCAAGGTGATCGGCGCCGTCTACCTCGGCTGCCTGCTGCACGTGCTCGGGGTCTACAGCACCCTGCTGCTCCTGCTGGCACGGCTCAATCCGCTGCACTACTTCAAGAGCATCGTTGACGCCCAGGCGGTGGCCTTCACCAGCAGCTCCAGCAACTCCACCCTGCCCATCAGTCTGGCCTGCGCCGAGAAGCGGCTGGGAGTCTCCCCCGCCATCACCGCCAAGGTGCTGCCCATCGGCGCCACCATCAACATGGATGGCACCGCCCTCTATCAGGGAGTGACTGCGCTGTTCGTAGCTCAGGCATTCGGGGTGGAGCTGCACATGGTCGATTACCTGACCATCATCAGCATCGCCACCCTGGCCAGTATCGGCACCGCAGGCACCCCGGGCACCGGGTTGATGCTGCTGACCCTGACCCTGACGGCGGTGGGCTTGCCGCTGGAAGGGGTGGCACTGATTGCAGGCATTGACCGGATCCTCGACATGGCGCGCACCACGGTCAATGTTTCGGGGGATATTCTGGTGTCGGTGCTGATCGCCCGCAGCGAAAACGAGCTGGATCTGGCGACCTATCACGATGCCAGCGCAGGGGAAGATATCGAGTTCCCGCCGCGCTAGCGGAAGAGAGATCAGCTGTCGTGGGGATCGTGGTGACAGCGCCAGCAGACGTCGAAGTTGGCGCCGTTCTCCTCCCCGCACTGGCCGCACAGCCAGCCGTTACCCTGGCGCTGCTGGTAACGCTCGATGACCCTTCCTGCCTTGCTGCGATCCTCGGCCCGCACCATCAGAGTCACCTGCAACATGTCGACCGGCAGTTCGCCAAGGGCGCCAGACAGCCCCTCGCCATTGAGGCGCACCAGCACCCCTTCCGCCTCCAGCGCCCCTTTCAACGCGTGCGCCTCCAGGGTGTGTGAGGCGCGATAGAGATTGATCCAGTTATCCATAGCTCCCCCTTACAACAACTTGTCGATGCCAAACTCGGCGCCGTTCTCAATCATGAAATCGATGAATGCCCGCAACTTGCGCGGCATCAGTTGCCGCTCCGGAAACAGCAAATAAATCGGCACCCTGGGTTGCTGCCACTCTGGCAGCAGGATCACCAATTCGCCGCTGGCCAGCTCATCCTGACAGAGCATAGCGGGTAACGAAGCCAACCCCAGCCCCGCCTTCGCAGCCTCCCGGGCACAGGTAATATTATTGACCCGAAAACGGGATGGGGGGTCAACCAGCACCTCTCTGCCATCCAGCTCGAAGCACCAGTGAGAGGCGAGAAACCCGCTGCTCACCGTCACCCGCTCGTGGTTGGCCAGATCCTCCGGCCGCTCGATGACCGGGCTGCGGGCAAGATAGTCCGGGCTGGCACAGAGCAGCCTTCCGGTGCTCCAGAGTCGGCGCGCCGCCAGATTGGAGTCGCTCATGTCGCCAATCCGCACCACCGCATCCAGCCCTTCGCTGATGGGGTCCACCACCCGGTTGGTCAGCTCCAGCTCCACCTGCAGGGCGGGATAGGCCTGCAAAAACTTGGCGACCAAGCGCCCGACCACCAGTTGCCCCGTTTCGATGGGCACCGCCAGTTTGAGGGTGCCGGTTACCTCCTGCTGGCTGGCGCTCAGCATCAGCTCGGCTTCGGTCAGGGCATCGACCGCCTTGCTGCAGTGCAGGTAGTACTTCTCCCCCTCCTCGGTCAAAGTGAGCTGACGGGTGGAGCGATAGAGCAGACGCACTCCGAGCCGCTGTTCAAGCTCGGCGATGCGGCGGCTGACCATCGCCTTGGTCATCCCCAGCTCGCGGGCGGCCCCCGTAAACGAGCCCTTGTCGGCGATACGCACCAGAATTAACGCGGCATTGAGATCCATTGTTGCACCAGTGAAACTGTATATCTCGTGAACCAATACTAATCGAAACAGTTGACCAGTGTTAGCCTGCGCCCCTTAAGTTCAGGAATCACAAAAATGAGTCAACACAAAAAAATTCCCCTGCTGGCAGCCATGATATTGGTGCTGCTCGGTCTGCTGTTCGCCGGTTACTGGTATCTTCACGGCCGCTATTTTGAAAGCACCGACAACGCCTATCTGCAAAGTGAAGTGACCGGTATCAGCTCCAAGCTGCCCGGCTATATCCGCGAAGTGCTGGTCACCGACAACCAGCCGGTCAAAGCGGGCCAACTGATCGCCCGTCTCGATGATCGCGAATACAAAACCAGAGTCGCGGAGGCCGAAGCCGACCTGCGCCTCAATCAGGCGACGGCCGAAAATCTGGCTGCCACCCGCACCCAACAACTGAGCCTGATCCAGCAAGCCGAGGCCAAGGTCGCCTCCGCCAAGGCCGAACAGCTGCGCGCCAGCCAGCAGGTCAACCGGATCAGTCAGCTCAACCAGCGCCACTACAGCTCGCAAGACAGTCTGGACGAGGTGCGTGCCGGCCTGCAGGTCAATCAGGCGCAAGCCCGGGAGGCCCAAGCCGCCCTGCAGGCGGCCCGTGAACGACTGCTGGTACTGGATGCCGAACGTAAACAGAATCTGGCCAAGCTGGCGTTGAGCGAAGCGCAACTGGAGCAGGCCAAGCTGGAGCTCGGCTACACCGAGCTGCGGGCACCGGCCGACGGCATTATCGGCAAGCGCAGCCTGCGGGAAGGGCTCTACGTCCAGTCCGGCATGCAGGTCGCCAGCCTGGTGCCGCTGCAACAGGTATGGGTCGAGGCCAACTTCAAGGAGACCCAGCTCGCCCATATGCAGCCAGGCCAGAAGGTCGAAGTGCTACTCGATGCCTACCCGGATCAACCGGTCGAGGGGATCATCGACAGCCTGGCCCCGGCCACCGGTGCCAAGTTCGCCCTGCTGCCACCGGAGAATGCCACCGGCAACTTCACCAAAATCGTGCAACGGGTACCGGTGAAGATCCGCATCCCCGAGCCGGGCCCGCTGGCAGGCAAGCTGCTGCCGGGTCTCTCGACCGAAGTGATCGTGGATACCCGCACTCCTGATCCCGTGGTGGCTGCCAACTGATGGAACCCATTCCACGTCGTAACTGGATCGCGGTCATGGGGGGGCTTATCGGCGCCTTCATGGCCATCCTCGATATCCAGATCACCAATGCCTCCCTGAAGGATATTCAGGGGGCCCTGTCGGCCACCCTGAGCGAAAGCTCCTGGATCTCCACCTCCTATCTGGTGGCGGAGATGATCGCCATCCCCCTGAGCGGCTGGCTGAGCCGGGGGCTGAGCGTGCGCCGCTACCTGCTCTGGACCACCGGCGCCTTTATCGCCGCCTCCGTGCTCTGCTCGTTCAGCTGGAACCTCACCAGCATGATCGTCTTCCGGGCGCTGCAGGGCTTCACCGGCGGGGCGCTGATCCCGATGGCCTTCTCCCTCATCGTCACCCTGTTGCCATTACAGAAGCGGGCCACCGGCATGGCGCTGTTTGGCCTCTGCGCCACCTTCGCCCCCGCCATCGGCCCAACCCTCGGCGGCTGGCTCACCGAGCAGATGTCGTGGCACTACATCTTCTATCTCAACGTGCCGCCGGGACTGCTGGTGATGGCCATGCTGGCCCACGGGCTTGATAAAAAACCGGTGGACTGGGCCGTGATCAAACGGGTAGACCTCATCGGCATCGTCACCATGGCGCTTGGCCTCGGCTTACTGGAGGTGGTACTGGAAGAGGGCAACCGGGAAGACTGGTTCGGCTCAAGCTTCATCGTGCGACTGGCAGTCATCTCGGCGGTAGCGCTGGTGTTCTTCGTCATCAGCCAGCTGATCCGCCGTCACCCGCTGGTCAATCTGCGACTGCTGCACAACCCGCGCTTCGCGCTGGCCTGCTTCGCCTATCTGATCCTCGGCATGGCGTTGATGGGCTCCATCTATGTGCTGCCGCTCTATATGACCCAGATCCACAACTACAACGCGCTGGAAATCGGCGAAGTCCTGATGTGGATGGGACTACCGCAACTGCTGGTGTTGCCGCTGGTGCCCAAACTGACCCACAAGATAGACCCGCGCTATCTGGTGAGTTTCGGCTTCCTGATCTTCGCCGTCAGCTGCTTTATGAACGTCAACATGAGTGCCGACTACGCCGGGCCGCAGCTGATCCAGTCACTGATCGTGCGGGCGCTGGGGCAGCCCTTCATCATGGTGCCGCTCTCCCTGGTCGCCACCGCCAGCCTGAGCCACGACGAGATCCCCTCCTCCTCGACTCTGCTCAACGTGCTGCGCAACCTCGGTGGTGCGTTCGGTATCGCCATCATCGCGACCATGCTCGACAACGATACCCGCACCCATGTGCTGCAGATTGGCAGCACTCTGGCCGCCAGCAGTATCGAGGGGCAGAGCTATCTGCTGCAACTGGCCCAGAGCATGATGGCGCAGGGTTCAGGCCCCGAGATTGCCCAGCAGCAAGCCCACGCCATGCTGGCCAATACCATCAACCGGGAAGCGGCCATCATGGCCTACAACCAGGTGTTCTACATCATGGGGATCTTCCTGCTGATCGCCAGCGCACTGATGCTGTTGCTCAAATCCCCCGCCCCACGGGCTGCGGATGCCGAACCGCTAGAGGCGTGAAAAACGCCGGGCATAAATCGAAAAACGGGCCAATGCCCGTTTTTCGTTATCTGTTACCTGCACTCAACCAGAAGACGTTATCCCGCCAGCGACCCTGCAATCAGGAATTGCGCTGCGAAGTAGCTGCTCATCACCCAGGCGCGGGCGTGGGGAAAGGGGCGGCGGAAGCGATCGAGCGCCAGCATGCTGTCGGAGAAGAGGAACATCAGCGCCCCCACCAGAGCGGCGGCAGAACCGGCAGTGAGAGAGGCGTGCCAGGCACCGGCGGCCACCCAGGCCATGCCGATGATCACCAGCATGTAGCAGAAGACTGGGATCCGCATCTCCCCCAGCTTGCCCCACAGCAGGCCGAATACCATGCCGGCGATCAGCAACAGCAGCAAACCATCCACCAGATTGAGCAGCAATGGCCCTTGGGCAAAACCGACGATATAGCAGAGATGCGCGACAAGAAATGCCGCCAACCCCTGAATGAAGCGATCGCTTGGCAACATCAGCAGCACATCGCCCGCCAGCGAGAGACAAAGGCCGAGCAGGATCCAGGCGTGGGAACCGTCGTGGTCATAACTCTGGTAGCCGAACGCTAACGCGATGATAAGCAGCATGGTCAGCGGCTTGCTGATATAGAACTGGCGGCTGTCTGAACCGTAGGCAGCACGGATGTGCCACCAACCTGAAGCGATGATCAAGAAACTCAATAACATGCCCTGCTCCTCACCTGTTGCTCGCAGTCATACGGCAACCGTTTTTATCATGGTGCAGGGTAACAAATTCCCTCCCCCAGTGGCAGGGGTGCTTATCAAATGGGCAGGCTAAGCCTAAAGTCTAATTGCCGCACCGAGTGGTTCAGGGCATAAGTGACGGGTCTGGAGGATCACCATGGAAGAAGCTATGAAGAACTATCTGCCCGCCATCGATATCATGATGTGCCATCTGGGGATCAGCTTTGAGCAGGCCTGCGAACAACTGGGTCTTAGCCAGCAGGAGCAACAGGCACTGGATCAGTTGCAGCAACAGCAGAGCCAAGCCAACTAGCTTGAATTGAATCATAAAAGAGAAGACCGCCAGCAGGCGGTCTTCTCTTTTAGTCTCGGTGATAACCAGACGGCATCATGCAATACCTGCCAGCAGGCGACTCCAGTTGCGTTTACCAGCGATAAAGCCGTCCCGCAGAGCCCGATACTCCAGTTGCAGCTTGAGGCGGTCATAGCGCGCCAGCGCCTTGCGCTTGCGCAGCTCCAGCAGCCGCTTGCGACTGGCGTAATAGTGTTGCAACTGCTGGCTCAGCTTGTCGTACTCCTCCTGCAGCAGCGCCTGCCACAGTTCGCGATCTTCCTGCTTGCGCAACTTGGCTTGTGCCCGTTTCAACTGCATCTGCAGCCGGGCTTGTTCGATACGCTCCTCCGGCGAGGATCTGAGATCCCTCGCCAGACCACACCAGGAGGCGAGCCGGATCAACCACTTGGTCGGATCAAACTGCCACCAGTGAATGCCATTGCGGTAGTCATTCTCGAACAGGTGGTGAAAGTTGTGGTACCCCTCGCCAAAGGTGAAAAAGGCCAGGATGCCGTTGTCACGGGCGGTATTGCGGTCGGTATAGGGCTGACTGCCCCAGATATGGGCCAGCGAGTTGATAAAAAAAGTGGTGTGGTGCGTCATCACCATCCGCAAGACACCTGCCAGCAACAACATGCCGAGCAGATCTCCGTGGATCAGACCAAACAGCAGCGGCAGGCCCAGATTGGTCGCCAGCACCAGTGTCAGATAGTGACGGTGCTGAAACGCGACCACCGGGTTGTTTTGCAGGTCTCGCACATTGCTGTAATCGCCATAGCGATCTCCCTGATGCTCCCGCAGCATCCAGCCGATGTGCGAATACCAGAAGCCGCGCCCCGCGCTGTAGGGGTCTTTATCGTTGTCATCCACATGACGATGGTGACGGCGGTGATCGGCCGACCAGTGCAGGGCCGAATTCTGCAGTGCCAACGCACCGCCGATGGCAAACAACCACTGCAAAGCGGGGTGCGCCTTGTAGGCCTTGTGCGACCAGAGCCGGTGATAGCCTGCGGTGATGGATAGACCACTCAGGCAGAACAACAACAGGAAACTGGCCCACTGCCAGAAATCGTAACCGTGGCTCATGCCGTACCAGGGCACGACAATCAACGCCACTATCCCGGAGAGGGAGAACAGCAGGGTATTGGTGAAAATAATGGGGGGTCTGGCCATCTCATTGCATCCTTTCAGCGAACAGCTGTTAGCCATTTTCTATGGTGATTTCCTCACGGTCAATGGTAAAAAAGTAGGATACAAACCTGATCCTGAGGCGCCTTCGGGTTATCATTTGTCCTCGTTAAGCTGAAGGTGACTGATTTCGTGGGTATTCGCGCTCAACAAAAAGAAAAAACCCGGCGTACATTGATCGATGCTGCATTCAGCCAACTGTGCGCCAATCGGAGTTTCTCCAATCTCAGCCTGCGGGAAGTCGCTCGCGAAGCGGGTATCGCCCCAACCTCTTTCTATCGCCACTTTCGCGACATGGAGGAGCTGGGCCTGACCCTGGTTGACGAAGGAGGTCTCACCCTGCGCCAACTGATGCGCCAGGCACGCCAGCGCATTGCCGGTGGTGGCAGTGTCATCAGCACCTCGGTGCAGACCTTTATGGAGTTCGTCGAGAACAACCCCAACATCTTCCGGCTGCTGCTGCGGGAACGCTCCGGCACCTCGGCCGCCTTTCGTCAGGCGGTGGCTCGCGAAATCCAGCACTTTATCGCAGAGCTGACCGATTATCTGGAAGCCACCACAGAAGCACCACGGGAAGATGCCTACATCCAGGCAGAAGCCATGGTCACCATCGTCTTCAGTGCCGGTGCCGATGCACTCGACATGACCAGCGAAGAGTGCCGGGCACTCTCTGATCGCACTATTCGCCAACTGCGGATGATCGCCATGGGCGCCGAGGTACAAAACCAGAAGCGCCGTGAACCTCACCCATGACCACAGGATGGAGAACGATATGACTGAACAGCTTATGATCCCGAAAAAACCGCTCGCCATGGCCATGCTGATTGGTATCTGTGGCGATGCCTCTCTGGCCGTGCTGACCAACTCGGTCGTGCCCTTCTCCTTCTTCCCGCTGATTGCCCTCTGGCTGGCGGCCTATCAGCTGTTCCAGCACTATCGCCATGAACCCATGGTGGGCAACACCCCCATCTGCACCCTGCTCTGCTTCTTTATCGGTGTCTTCGGTCACTCCGCGCTGCTCAAGGTGCAATACCCGGAGCTTGGCAGCAACTTCTTCTCCCTGATCATGATGCTGCTGTTACTGGCAGCCCTCTCCATCAAGCTCGGCCTGAGCATTGGCAACAAAGAGTAAGCCCTGATAAATCGACCGAGTGATGGTAATCAGCTGATAGATAAAACAAAGAGGCCTTCCCGTCGGGAAGGCCTCTTTGCTTGAACGGTACCTGATTAATCCGGCAATCTCGGTATTCCCAACCTAGCCAAGCTGCTGGGTTTCAAGATCGACGTGCAGATGGAAGCGGAGGTGGTCAATATGGAACTGCTCTGTAGCCAGCAAGCGACAGAAGCCTGATTTGACCACCTGTAGAGTCATTCAGATAGCTGTAAATGAAACTGATAAGACTCTGATATAGCCCGAAAATAGTGGGAATAAGAGGCTCTCTGGCACTCTTACTTGGCAGGAAAAAGCCAGACATTGGCGGTTTAACGCACTAAAAATACAAAAGCCCGGTCATGAAGCCGGGCCTTGTTGTTCGTTCTGGTATGCAAACCTGTGGGTCACTTGATAAAAACGCCCATAGCAAAAAGGCCTTCCCAATCGGGAAGGCCTTCAAATTAGTGGCGGAGCGGACGGGACTCGAACCCGCGACCCCCGGCGTGACAGGCCGGTATTCTAACCGACTGAACTACCGCTCCGCATTCGGTTAGCTTGCGCTAAATTGTTTGCCGCTTCTTATGAGGTGTCATCCTCGCAGCCAGTGACGTGATTCTTCACATCACCGTTTAATTGGGTGCCTGGCAGTGTCCTACTCTCGCATGGCGAATGCCACACTACCATCGGCGCTACCGCGTTTCACTTCTGAGTTCGGCATGGGA